>JAUNVT010000018.1 GCA_030540655.1 Rhodobacterales bacterium | reverse complement strand
GAGTACCGGCCTGTCACGCCGGGGGTCGCGGGTTCGAGCCCCGTCAACCGCGCCATCACTGCATTTTCTCCGGATAACGGTATCGAGAATGGCGTTCTGCCCCCTCTGTTCGAATTGGACAAATCGGGGGGCGCGCGCGCAAAACTGACAGATCGGCATTGACGCCCCTGAAAGGCTCGACTAATCCGGAGCTACGCGCGGTTGTAGCTCAGTTGGTTAGAGTACCGGCCTGTCACGCCGGGGGTCGCGGGTTCGAGCCCCGTCAACCGCGCCATTCTTCCATACCTGATTTCGCCAAAGATGGGCGTGACCGAACGCAGCATTCCAGTTCTGCATTCTGAAGGATATCGTGAGCAGGCGCTGTACCTCTTGTCTTTTACGATCCGGTCCGCGACATATATGATATACGTCATGCCAATAACCGGAGCAGCCCTTGCCTGTCCATTCCGAGATCCGCGAGATGCCCTATAGCGCGCAGCAGATGTATGATCTGGTTGCGGATGTCGGGAATTATCCTGAATTCCTGCCATGGAACTCGGCTGCCCGTGTCCGCAGCCGAACTCCCCAACCCGATGGCAGCGAGGTGATGGAGGCCGATCTGGTCATCAGCTTCAAGGTGTTTCGAGAGAAGTTCGCAAGCCGGGTAGTGCTGTGGCCGGATGATCGCAAGATCAACATAAAGTATCTGGACGGCCCGTTCAAACATATGATTTCGGATTGGAAATTCACAGAGACCGAAAATGGGTGCGCGGTTGAATTTCACGTCGATTTCGAATTCCGAAACCGTCTGTTGCAATCGGCCGCCGGTCTGTTTTTCTACGACGCGATGCAGCGGATCGTGCGCGCGTTCGAACGGCGGGCCAAAGTGCTATACGGCTGAGCCTGTCCGGAGCGCGGTGATCAGCAATGCCAGCGCATGATCGCATGCCGCGCGCCGTACGCCGGCGCGGCCAAGTGTGCCAAAATCGCGCATTTCCGCCTGCACCGGCGCACCGCTGCGCGCAACGCCGAAGCAAACGCGGCCTTCGGGTTTGTGCTCCGATCCGCCCGGCCCTGCTATGCCAGTGATGGATACCGCCAGTTGCGCGCCGGAATTGCGCAGCGCTCCTTCAGCCATTTCGGCCGCAACTTCGGTGCTGACGGCGCCATGCCTGCGCAAAGTCTTTGGCGAAACGCCCAGCATCTCAATTTTCGCCGCGTTGGAATAGGTAACGAATCCCCGGTCGACAACGTCGGAACTGCCGGGCACTGCCGTCAGCGCGGCCATCACCATGCCGCCGGTACAGCTTTCGGCGGCGGCGATCATTATCCCGGCCGCGCGCGCGCGCGCCAGCAAACCCTCGACATTCATAAGCCCAGCACCAGATGCGAAAACGCGGCCAGACATATGACGCCGATTGCGGCCAACACCCCGGCAATCACATCGTCCAGCATGACCCCGAGCGGGGTGTTGCGCCGGTCCGCCCAGCCGACGGGGCCGGGCTTGAGGATGTCGAATACCCGGAACAGAACGAATGCCGCAATCCATCCCGGCCAGAGCGCAAGAATGGGCGCGCCGACATGCCATGCCCCAAAGGATAGCGGCAGGAGGGCAATCCATTGGCCCGCAACCTCGTCCACGACGACATGGGAGGGATCATGATCCGCCTCTCCCATCGTGACCTGCGTGGTCGCCCACAGCCCCAGAAAGAAAATGCCAGCGATGGAGGCGATGAGGAGCAGCGGCCCGCCGATCAGATGCAGCAGAGCCGCCATCGGCAGTGCGACCAGCGAGCCCCATGTGCCAGAGGCCGGGCGCAGATACCCTACGCCCCCTATAGTGGCGAGGATGCGCGCCGCGTTCATACCTGCACCAGCAGAACGGTGGCAAGCGCGGCGATGCCTTCCTCGCGCCCGGTAAATCCCAGTCGCTCGGAGGTGGTGGCCTTGACCGAAATGCGGCTTGGTGCAAGTCCGGAAATCTTGGCAAGCTCGGCCTGCATCGCGCCCGACAGCGGGCCTATCTTGGGGCGCTCGCACACAAGGGTGAGATCCATATTGCTGATCGAATATCCTTTTTCAGCGGCCAGTTTCACCGCATGCCGCAGGAAAACATGACTTGCCGCGTCCTTCCACTGGGGATCGGACGGCGGAAAATGGCGTCCGATATCGCCCTCGGCCAAGCCCCCATAAATGGCATCGCACAGCGCGTGCAGGCCGACATCGGCGTCGGAATGGCCCTGCATCCCGCGCCCGTGCGGCACCTTGATGCCGCACAGCATCACGTGATCGCCGTCCCCAAACCGGTGCACGTCATAGCCGTTCCCGATACGAATATCCATTGCGCCTCTTTCCGTCCGGGTCAGCCTCGCTGCGGCGCGGCAGAAATCGCCGGCATGGGTGATTTTCAGGTTATCCTCATCGCCCGGCACGATCACCACGTCAAGCCCGGCTGCCCGCGCCACCGCCACATCGTCTGCCGCATCGCCCGGGTGGGCGCGGTGCGCAGCAAGGATCGACGCGAAATCAAATCCTTGGGGTGTCTGCGCGCGGTAGAGCCCGGCCCGGTCCCGGACGCCGGTCACGCGGCCATCATCCCCAATCCACAGCGCATCCGTCACCGCCAGTGCGGGGGCCACCGCTTGGGCATGATCCAGCGCGCGCAGCACAAGCCGGATCAGCGCGGCGCTGACGCAGGGGCGCGCGACATCGTGGATCAGGACGCGTGTGCATCCCATATCCGTCAGCGCCTCCAGCCCGGCACGAACGGATGCCGCGCGCGTCGCGCCCCCAACCGTGGTCATGACACCAGAGGGTGCAGTAAATCCATCGATATCATCGCCGTGTAGGACCAGCATGATGTGCTCCACTTCGGGCACGTCCAGAAACGCACGCAGCGTCCAGTCGATCACGCGCAAACCTGCCAGCGTTTGCCATTGCTTGGGCCGGTCGCCCCCGGCGCGGGTGCCGCGTCCGGCGGCAACAATCAGTGCGGCGCATGTCATCGGCGCAGCCTAATGCGGATCTTGGCAGGCTGCAATTGATTGCGCACCCGCACCCTCCCGGCTAGAAGATCCGAAGGAGTGAGGAGCCTGCCCATGCCCCTGTCTTTGGCCGATACGCCTTTGTCGTCCCCGATCCTGCTGGCGCCGCTGGCGGGTATTACGGATCTGCCGTTTCGCAATCTGGTTTCGAAGTTTGGTGCAGGGCTTGTGGTCAGCGAGATGATCGCCAGTCAGGAGATGGTTCAGGCCAGACCCGCGATGCGGGCCAAGGCCGAACTGGGGTTTGGCGCTGCTGCCACTGCGGTGCAACTGGCCGGTTGCGAGGCGCGCTGGATGGCCGAGGCCGCCCGCATGGCCGAGGCAAATGGCGCGCGCATCATTGATGTAAATATGGGCTGCCCGGCCAAAAAGGTGACACGCGCGCGCGGGTTTGGGGCTGCCGGGTCGGCGTTGATGCGCGATGCGGATCATGCGCTGCGCCTGATTGATGCAGTGGTGCGCGCGGTATCGGTACCGGTCACGCTGAAGATGCGGCTGGGCTGGGATGCGGGTCAGCTGAATGCGCCCGACATTGCCCGCCGGGCCGAGGCTGCGGGTATACGTATGGTCACCATCCATGGGCGAACCCGCTGCCAGTTCTATAAGGGGCGGGCGGATTGGAGCGCCATCGCCGCGGTCAAGGCGGCTGCCGGCATTCCCGTCATTGCCAATGGCGATATTATTGATGCGTCCAGCGCCCGCCATGCGTTGCGCCTGTCAGGGGCTGACGGTGTGATGATTGGACGAGGTGCCCAAGGCCGCCCATGGGCGCTGGCTGAGGTGGCGCAGAACCTTTACGGCGGACCCGCGCCTGAAATCCCGCATGGGGCCGCGCTGGCGCAAATGATCGGCACCCATTACGAAGCAATGCTGGATTTTTACGGCAGTGACTTGGGCGTGCGCGTGGCGCGCAAGCATCTGGGCTGGTATCTGGCGGGTGCGGATCCAGGGCTGCGGCGCCAGATCCTGACAAGCGATCAGCACGTCGAGGTGCTGCGCCTGCTGCCCATCGCCGTTGCCGCGCAGCCCCTGATGGCCGCGTGAGCGCCCCCGATCGCGCGCTTTGGAGTGCGTTGCCGCTGCCTGCGCTGGTACTGAGCGAGACGGGCCGCGTATTGCAGATCAATCCGGCGGCAGAAGGGTTTTTCAATATTTCGACCCGCAACGCACACGGCCTGGAGCTGTGGAGCTTGCTGGGCGCCGAGGCCCCGCCCGGTGCAGGGCTGGTCCGGGCACGGTCTGCACCGCTCTTCATCACCGATGTGGATGTCCGCGCCGGGCACCGGGAGCAGGTGCGGTGCAGCCTGTCCATCGCCGCGCTCGGCAGCGACGATGGCAGCCTGTTGGCCGTCATGACCCCGCGCGAAACCATCGGCAGGCAGATGCAGGGAGCAAGCGCGCGCAGCGCCATCGGCATGACCGACATGCTGGCGCATGAAATCAAGAATCCGCTGGCCGGGATTACCGGCGCGGCGCAATTGCTGGCGATGTCTTCAAACGAGGGCGACCGCGCGTTGACCGATCTGATTGTCGGCGAAAGCCGCCGTATTGCGGCGCTTCTGGATCAGGTCGAGCGTTTCGGCAACCCCGCGCCCCCCGATCTGCGCCGCGTCAACATCCATGATGTGTTGTCGCGCGCGCGGCGCAGCGCGCAGCTTGGCTTTGCCTCTCATATGCGCATTATCGAAGAATACGATCCATCCTTGCCCGACGCGCTGGGAGATCCTGACATGCTGCAACAGGTCTTGCAAAATCTGATGAGGAATGCAGCCGAAGCTGCGCTCCCCGACGGCGGCACGATCCGCCTGCGCAGCTGGTTTGAGCAGGGCGCGCAGCTGCGCGGCAATGGCGGGATCGGCGCACCGCTGCCGCTTCAGGTCGAGGTGGTGGATGACGGCCCCGGCGTGAGCGCAGATCTGCGGGATAGTTTGTTCGAGCCGTTTGTGTCTGGCCGGACCGATGGCACCGGGCTGGGCCTCGCCATCGCGGCGCGCGTCATGGCCGATCACGGCGGTTGCATCGCAGTTACATCCGAGCCGGGGCGCACTGCATTTTGCCTGTCGCTGCCGCTTGCCGGGGGTGCGCGCTGATGGATGGCACGGTTCTGGTCGCCGATGATGATCGCAGCATTCGCACCGTTCTGACGCAGGCACTGACGCGGGCCGGGTGCAAGGTGCAGGCCACCTCCAGCCTGACCACGCTCATGCGCTGGATTGGCGAAGGGCTTGGCGATGCGGTAATTACAGACGTGATGATGCCGGATGGCAACGGCCTGGAGATGCTGCCGAAAATTGCCGAGCTGCGGCCCGGTATGCCGGTCATAGTGATCTCGGCCCGCAGCACGGTCATGACCGCGATCCGCGCGGCGAGATCCGACGCTTGGGACTATATGCCGAAACCGTTCGATCTGCCGGACCTGATGGCGCGCACCGCCCGCGCGCTGGACAGCCGCGGCAACGCCCCGGCCCGCGCATCCGCCCCTGTGCGGCCGCCCGATCTTCCGCTGATCGGAAAAAGCACGCCGATGCAATCGCTGTTTCGCAGCATTGCCGCGGCCGTTCAAAGTGATCTGCCGATCTGGATCGCGGGCGAACAGGGCAGTGGTAAATCGCTGGTTGCGCGGATAATCCATGATGCCTCCGCGCGGCATGCACAGCCCTTCATACGCATGGCGCCCCCGGATCTGTCCACGGACGGTGCGGCGGCGGCCCTTTTGGCCGAGGCAGGGGCAGGCACAATTTTTCTGGACGGGCTGGATGATGCGGACGCTGCGGCGCAGGCCCGACTGATCTACATGATGGATGCGGCCGAGGCACAGCAGGCGCGCGTCTGTTTCATGGCTGCGGCGCAAAGCGGGCAGGATCTGCGCTCCGATCTGTATTACCGCCTTGCAGGAGCGGTGATCGAGGTGCCTCCTTTGCGTGAGCGGCGCGAGGATATTGCCCTCCTCGCCACTCACTTTCTTTATCTTGCCGAAGAGGCGGGCGCGCCGCCGCGCCGGCTGGAGCCAAAGGCGCTGGATTTCCTGCGTGCGCATGACTGGCCGGGTAATGTGCGCGAACTACAGCACGTTGCCGGGCGCCTGGCCTGGGCGGGGCGCGCGCCGCTGGTATCCGCAGCCGAGGCTGCGGCGCTGCTGCAATCCGGTCCGCCAACCACCACGGCTCTGCCTGGCGAAACGCTGCCGGGCGCTGTTGCACGTCATGTTCAGCGATATTTCGATCTGCATGACGGGGATCTGCCGCCAGAAGGGCTGTATCAGCGCCTGTTGCCCGAGTTCGAAGCGCCGCTGATCCGCATCGCGCTGGAGGCGGCAGGCGGCAATCAACTGCGCTGCGCTGCCCTTTTAGGGCTCAACCGGAATACTTTACGCAAAAAAATGACGGCGCTGGATATACAGGTGACACGCTCGCCCAAGATGATGTAAAAGCGCAACAGACCTGTGTCCTTTGGGCAGGCACCTGAAAAGGGACTCAGGATATTGTGGATGCGCGGGCCAACCGCGCCGAGGGGCAGGGGATGACCGTGGCAACGAAGGCACGCATGACGGGCTGGGACCGTATCGCAGGTCTGCGCCGCGCGAAGCGTTTCAAGAACATTGCCACGCTTGGGCTGGTGGTGCTTGGCCCCGTGCTGGCGCTGGTGACATTCCTGGTCATGGGGCCGCTGGACAAGGGCGCACAATCCAGCGTCCTGCGGATCGTGCTGCTGTGCGATCTGGTCTACGTCATCGCCGTTGCCGCGCTGGTGATGCAGCGCGTGGTCAAGATGATTTCGGCGAGGCGGTCACAATCGGCAGGATCGCGGTTGCATCTGCGGCTGACCGGCGTTTTCGCGGTGATGGCGCTGCTGCCCACGATCACGGTTGCGGTTTTTGCAACGCTATCAGTGAATATGGGGCTGGAGGCGTGGTTTTCTGATCGTGTGGGCCGCGTGGTCAGCAATTCGGTCGCAGCCGCCGAGGCTTATGAGGACGAGCATCGCCGCGATCTGGTGATTGACGCGCGCGCCGTCGCGCAGTTTCTGGAGGCTGTGAAACAGCGCAGCGTGTTTCTGGATGATGGCGATATCAGGCAGATCCTGACCGAAGGCCAGCGCGAGATCCAGCGCGGCCTGCGCGAGGCTTTCGTGATTGACAGCACGGGTGAAATCCGTGCCCGCGGCGAAAGCTCCTATCTGTTCGACTATGAACAGCCTGCGCCCGCGCAGATCGCCTCCGCCCGCAAGGACGGTCTGCTGATCATTCAGGATTGGGAAAATAACGAATTTCGTGCCCTGATCCCGTTGAAAGGTTTTGCCGACCGCCTTCTTTATGTGACGCGCAATGTGGATGGCGACATTCTGTCCTTGCTGGATGACACCAAGGAAACCGCCAATTTCTATCAGCAACGCGAAAGCGAACGGGGCCGGGTGCTGTTCGAATTCGGCCTCTTATACTTGGGGTTTGCCGTCATCCTGATCCTTGCCGCAGTATGGCTCGGCCTTTGGTTCGCCGAAAGGCTCGCCCGCCCCGTGGGCCGGTTGACCAGCGCGGCCCAGCGCATCGGCGCGGGCGATCTGGACGTGCAGGTCCGCGAGGAGGAGGGTGATGACGAGATCGCGCAGCTCAGCACCTTCTTCAACCAGATGACGCGACAGCTCAAAGCGCAGCGCGCGGCGCTGCTATCGAACACCGAACAGATCGAACGGCGGCGGCGCCTGTTTGATTCGGTGTTGGGGTCGGTATCATCGGGCGTGGTCGGACTGGATGCAAGGGGACGCATCGCATTTGTAAACCGTGCCGCCGAAAAGCTGCTGGACTGGCAGGAGGACCGCCAATCCGTGGATATCGCGGTGGCTGTTCCCGAATTTGCCAGGCTGTTCGACCGCCTCCGCGGCAGCACCGGCGGGTTCGTTCAGGACGAGATTCGCGTCACCCGCGGCGGCGAGCATGAAAGCCTGCTGGTGCGCATGTCCACGCGCCATACGGATTCGGGTCGCCGCGAGGGATATGTGGTCGCCTTTGACGACGTGACGGATCTGGTATCGGCGCAGCGTATGGCCGCCTGGGGCGACGTGGCGCAGCGCATTGCTCACGAAATCAAGAACCCCTTGACGCCGATCAAGCTGTCCGCCGAACGCACGCAGCGCAAATTCGCCAAGCTGCTGAGCGAAAAGGACGCAGCCGATCTGACGCAATTGACCAATGTGATCGTGCGCCAGACCGACGATCTGCGGCGCATCGTTGATGAATTTTCAAAATTCGCACGTATGCCCGAACCTCAGCGTCGGCCCGAAAGCCTGACGCGCCTGCTGCGCGAGGCGGTTCTGCTTCAGCAGGCAGGCCAGCCCGGTGTGAAGATCGAGGCGGATCTGGACGAAGCCCCGCTTTGGGCGGATGTGGATGCGACGATGATCAGCCAGGCGCTGACAAATTTGATCAAGAATGCAGGCGAGGCTACGGAAACATTTAGAGAAAAAGGCCTTGCGCCAGACGGATATCAGCCCACGATCCGCGTCAGCAGCCATATCGCTGACGGGCGGGCCGAACTGCGGATCTGTGACAATGGCATCGGTCTGCCCGAAGATCGCTCGCGGCTGTTCGAACCTTATGTGACGACACGGGACAAGGGCACCGGACTCGGCCTGCCCATCGTCAAGAAGATCGTGGAAGAGCATGGCGGGACTTTGACCCTCGTCTCGGCAGATTCGTTTTGCCCGGGCGCACATGTGGGAGCGATGGCCGTGATCCGGCTGGACCTCACGGAAGCAGACACTCAACAGGAAAGCGCCAGAAAGGCGACGGGAGCACAGGCATGAGCGATATTTTGATTGTGGACGACGAGCGTGACATTCGCGATTTGATTTCGGACATTCTGCACGACGAAGGATACGCAACACGGGTCGCCGGCACGTCCGACGATGCAATGGCTGCGATCACGGCCGAGCCGCCAGCGCTTCTGGTCCTCGATATCTGGCTGAAGGACAGCAAGATGGACGGGATCGATATTCTGAAAGCGGTCAAGCGCCGCTATCCCGAAGTTCCGGTGGTCATCATTTCAGGCCATGGCAATATCGAAATCGCCGTCGCGGCGATCAAGCAGGGCGCGTATGACTTCATTGAAAAGCCCTTCAACATTGATCAGCTTCTGGTCGTTATCCGCCGCGGCATGGAGACAAGTCGTCTGCGCCGCGAAAACAGCAGTCTGAAGCGGCGCGAGACGACGCCCGCCGACATGCTGGGTGAAAGCACGCTTTTCCGGGCCTTGGTGGGTCAGCTCGACAAGGTAACCCGTTCGAACGGGCGCGTGATGCTGTCGGGGCCAGCCGGATCGGGCAAGGAGCTGGCGGCGCGCTATATCCATGTCAATTCAAACCGGGCCGCCGCGCCCTTTGTCGTGGTCGGCTGCGCGTCGATCGAGGCTGAGCGCATGGAGGAAGTGCTGTTTGGCCGGGAAAACGAGGATAAGGGTGTAGAGCCGGGTCTGCTGGAGCAAGCCAATGGCGGCGTGATCTATTTTGACGAGGTCGCGGATCTGCCGCAAGGCACCCAAGGCAAGATCCTGCGCGTTCTGGTGGATCAGCAATTCATGCGCGTCGGCGGGGCAAGCAAGGTGCAGGTCGACCTGCGCGTCATCTCCTCCACCTCCCGCGATCTGGAACATGAGATTGCGCAGGGAAGGTTCCGCCGCGAACTGTATCACCGCCTGAACGTGGTGCCGATCGCCGTGCCATCGCTGGAGGACCGGCGTGACGATATTCCGCTTCTGGCGAAATATTTCATTGAAATGTTGAACAAGACCCAAGGGCTGCCGCTGCGGCCGCTGGGCCGCGAGGTACGCGCCCAGCTTCAGACAATGAGCTGGCCCGGTAACGTGCGCCAGTTGCGAAACATGATCGAACGGGTGCTGATCCTCGGCGACGGCACGGGCGAGATCGAGGCGCGGGAACTGCCGGGTGAGAATGATGGCACGGCGGGCGACGGGCGGGTGGTGCTTTCGGGATCGCTTGCCATGCTGCCGCTTCGCGAGGCACGCGAGGCCTTTGAGAAAGAATACCTTCTGACCCAGATCAACCGCTATGGCGGCAATATCAGCCGCACGGCCGAATTTGTGGGGATGGAGCGCAGCGCGCTGCACCGCAAGCTGAAATCGCTCGGCGTCGTGGCCTCCGGAAAGGCGACCGCACAGGCCTGATTGCTTTGGGAGCGTTTGACCGCCCGGCGATTGTCAGGCACAGCAAGGCAGCAGCTTTGAAAGGCATGCCATGAAGGTCATCATTTGCGGCGCGGGCCAGGTTGGTTGGCAGATCGCACGGCATCTGTCGGGCGAAAACAACGATGTGACGGTGGTGGACAACAACGCGGATCTGATACGCCGGGCCACCGAAAGTCTGGATGTACAGGGCATCTGGGGCTTTGCCAGTTATCCGGACGTTCTGGAGCGGGCAGGCGCGAGCGACGCCGACATGATCATCGCCGCGACCCATTCGGACGAGGTGAACATGGTCACCTGCCAGGTCGCACACTCGATCTTCGCCATCTCGCGCAAGATCGCGCGCCTGCGCAGCAAATCCTACTTGGATGCGATTTATTCCGATCTGTACCGGCGGGACCACATGCCGATCGACGTGGTCATCAGCCCGGAAAAGGAAGTGGCCGAGGCCGCACTGCAACGTCTTGCGGTTCCTGCCGCCTTTGACACAGAGAAATTTCTGAATGGCCAGGCGCAGCTGATGGGCCTGCGGCTGGGCGATGACTGCCCGGTGGTCAACACGCCGCTGAGACAGCTGTCAGACCTGTTCTCGACCTTGCGGGTGGTCGTGCTGGCGGTGCGGCGGGGCGGGCGTCTGTTTGCACCCGCCCCCGGCGATCAGCTTTTTACCGGCGATGAATGTTATGTCTTTGCTCCGAACGAGGATGTTGCCCGCACGCTGGAGGTTTTCGGCAAGAAGGCGCATAAGCAGGAGCGTCTGGTGATATTGGGAGGCGGCAATGTCGGCCTTGCGGTTGCCCGCTCGCTGGAAGGCAGGGGCCGCGGCATCCGGGCCAAGATGATCGAACGCGATCGCGGCATTGCCGAACGCGCCGCCGACGCGCTGGAGCGGACCATCGTTCTTAATGGGGATGCGCTGGACCGCTCGATCCTGCAGGAAGCGGGCATTGCAAAGACCGATGCCGTGCTGGCCGTGACTGATGATGACAAGACGAACCTTTTGGCTGCCGTGCGCGCCAAGTCCGAGGGCTGCCCCTTTGCTATCGCGCTCGTTAACGATCCTACGCTGATACCGCTTTTGGAACCGATTGGCGTTGATGCCTATATCAATCCGCGGGCGACGACCGTCAGCTCGATCCTGCGCCATATAAGGCACGGGCGCGTACGCGGGGTCTATTCAATCGGCGATGCCGAAGCAGAAGTGATCGAAGCACAGGTTCTTTCGACTTCATCCATCGCGGGCAGCATGATCCGCGATATAGACTTTCCCGAAGGGGTGCTGGTCGGCGCTGTGCAAAAGGGTAGCAAGATCCTGAAGCCGACCGGCGCCATGCGTATCGATGAAGGCGACGTGGTCGTGATCTTTGCAATGGCAGCGGATGTGGAGCAGGTGGAACAACTGCTTCAGGTCTCGGTTGACTTCTTCTGAGCATGCGCGCGCACAGCCATACGGATCAGGTGGCGCGGCTGACCCGGTTGCCTCTGATCCTGCTCCTGGCGGGTATCGCGGCGCTGGCGATGTTTGTACCTGCCTTGCACGCGCTTCTGGCGGGCGAACATACGGTATCGCGCAGCTTTGCCTATTCCGGCGCATTGGGCCTGATGGTGGTCGCCCTGATCACCCTTGCAACCGGCGGTACCGCGCGCCGTGAACCCAGCGATCTGGACAACCTGCGCTCGCTCTGCCTGGCCTTTGCGGCGCTTCCGGTATTCCTTGCGGTTCCCTTTTACGAGGGGCTGCGCACCACCACCTTCCTGAATGCCTATTTCGAAATGGTGTCATCCTTCACCACCACCGGGGCAACCCTTTACGAGCGGCCCGAACGGCTGGTGGACAGCCTTCATCTGTGGCGGGGTATGGTGGGGTGGCTTGGCGGGCTGCTGATGTGGATCGCGGCCTCGGCGGTGCTGGCGCCGCTGAATCTCGGCGGCTTCGAGTTGACCGCTTCGGCCGAGCCGGGGCAATCGATCTATGCGCAGGGCCGGTTCGAGCGCGCCGGATCCGGCCGCCGCGTGGCGCAGGCAACGGCCGCGCTGGCGCCGCTCTATGTGGGGCTGACGGGTGCGCTCTGGCTTTTTCTGGCCATCGGCGGCGATCGTCCTTTGGTCGCGCTCATGCATGCGATGTCGACAATGGCGACCAGCGGCATCTCTCCCATTGGCGGGGTGGCCAATGCCGGGTCAGGCGTGGCCGGGGAAATAATCATTTTCTTCTTCATGATGTTTGGCCTCTCGCGGCTGACCTTTTCATCGGACACGGTCACATCGCAGCGCCCGGGCCTGCATAACGATCCTGAATTCCGTTTGGGTATGGTAATTGTGCTGGGGGTCCCGCTCATGTTGTTTTCGCGGCACTGGCTGGGCGCGCTGGATACCGAACAGGTCGAGGATCTGCCTTCCGCGCTCAGCGCTCTCTGGGGAGGAACCTTCAGCGTTCTGTCCTTCTTGTCCACCACGGGGTTCGAAAGCGCCCATTGGCAGCAGGCGCGCGATTGGTCGGGCCTTGGCACTCCGGGGCTGATTCTGATGGGCGCGGCGCTGATGGGAGGCGGGGTTGCCACCACCGCGGGCGGGGTCAAGCTGCTTCGCGTCTATGCGCTGTACCTCAATGGCCAGCGCGAGATGGAACGTCTGGTCCATCCCTCGTCGGTAGGGCGCGCGGGGGCACGCAGCCGACGGATGCGGCGGCAGGGCGCTTTCGTGGCGTGGATCTTCTTCATGCTCTTCGCGATGTCGCTGGCGCTGGTCACAGTGATCCTGGCCGCGCTGGGCATGACGTTCGAGCAATCCATCATTCTGGCCATCGCTGCGCTGGCCACCACGGGTCCGCTGACCCAGATTGCAGGTGATGTGCCGATCGTGCTGAACGTGATGGCGCCCATGGCCAAGCTTGTCGTCTGTGCCGCAATGGTGCTGGGCCGGCTTGAGACACTGGCGATCATCGCGCTTGTTTCGCCCAGCCTGTGGCGCGATTGATCCTGGAAGGGTGGCCGCAATTTGCCTGTTTCGGCCAAGCCCGCGCAACCGTTCGATTTTAGGGCTGGAAACTGCCGCCACACCACATCATATTGATTTACATATAACCATACGCTGCCGGGCCGCGGCACGCGCAAAAAAATGATTTCGGGGACAAATAATGGCATCTGACCGTCAGAACCTTCAGGACGCGTTCCTGAACCAAGTGCGCAAGACCAAGACGCCGGTGACCGTTTTTTTGATAAACGGTGTGAAGTTACAGGGGGTCATCACCTGGTTCGATAATTTCTGCATCCTGCTGCGCCGCGACGGACAGTCGCAACTCGTCTATAAACATGCCGTTTCCACTATCATGCCTTCGCAGCCGATCAGCCTGTATGACGGTGACGATGCCGCGTGACCGGACCCTCTGCCGCGGGTTGACCGATGAGCGATGATATCGCCGAGGGCGCGGATGACGGCGCCGAAGATCCGCACGCTCATGATACGCGCGCCCGCGACACCCGCGCATGGGTGTTGCAGCCCGATATCTACAAGGCTGGCGGCAAATCGCGCGACGCTGCGCTGGCGCTTGAGGAAGGGGTGGCACTGGCGCGCGCCCTGCCGGGGCTCGAGGTCGCGGGCAGCACCATCGTTCGCCTGCCCACCGTTCACCCCGGCAAGCTGTTCGGCAAGGGCAAGATTGCCGAATTGAAGGCGATGTTCGAGGAAGCAGAGATTGAACTGGTGCTGATCGATGGCCCCGTCAGCCCGGTTCAGCAGCGCAACCTGGAAAAGGAGTGGGACGTCAAGATCCTGGACCGCACCGGGCTGATCCTTGAAATTTTCAGCGACCGTGCCGCCACGCGCGAGGGTGTGCTACAGGTGGAAATGGCTGCGCTCAGCTATCAGCGCACGCGGCTGGTGCGCGCATGGACGCATCTGGAGCGGCAGCGCGGCGGCTACGGCTTTGTCGGCGGTCCGGGCGAGACGCAGATCGAAGCGGATCGCCGCGCCATTGACGACCACATCGTGCGCCTGCGCCGCCAGCTCGACAAGGTTGCCAAGACGCGCACCCTGCACAGGGCCGCACGCGCCAAGGTGCCGTTTCCGATCGTCGCGCTGGTTGGCTACACCAATGCCGGAAAATCGACGCTGTTCAATCATCTGACCGGCGCCGAAGTGATGGCCAAGGACATGCTGTTTGCCACGCTGGACCCCACAATGCGGCGCATTGCGCTGCCCGGCGGCGGGCCGGAAGTAATCCTGAGCGACACTGTCGGTTTCATCTCGGACCTGCCGACCGAACTGGTTGCCGCCTTTCGGGCCACGCTGGAGGAGGTATTGAGCGCCGATCTGATCGTGCACGTGCGTGACATCGCGCATCCGGAAACCGACACCCAGAAAACCGACGTCGAAGAAATCCTGACCAGTCTGAAGGTCGATGCCGATACCCCTCGGATCGAGGTCTGGAACAAGATCGATCTGGTCGACGAGGCCGAGCATACCGCTCTTCTTACCCGCGCCGAGCGGACCGATGATGTGCAGGTGATCAGCGCCGTGACCGGCGAAGGGATTCAGGCGCTGGTGGATTTGATCACCCGCAAACTGACCGGCGGCGCGCGGCACGAAGAGATATCGCTGCCGTATACGGCCGGACGACAACGTGCGTGGTTGCATCAGCACGGGTTGATCGAGGCCGAGGCACAAGACGATGACGGCTACGTTTTGACGGTGCGCTGGACGCCGCGCCAGCGCGCCGAGTTCGACGCGCTCTAATCCGCGGCGCGGGGTGTCAGGACCGTCACGCCAACCGCGCCCGCGCGCGCAAGGTCCGGGTCCAGCGACATGGGTATATATTCGCCCCGGCGCCAGAGCTGCGCAAGGTTGTCGTAATAGCGGCTGAGGAAGTGACCCGATTGGCCGGTCGAAATAATGAACACGCTGCTGCCCGGGTCGGCAAAGTCATAGACCCCGCGATACCCCGCCGCATGAACGTTCTGGAAAGGGTTCTTTCCTGTTCCGCTGGTCCGCCCGCGCCGCAGCGTATGATCGCCGCCCCCCGTTGACTGGCGGATATTCACCAGATGGCGCAACCCCGGCACATTGCCCAGAACCGGATGATCCTGCGCCGCCTGATGCGCATCTCCCCAGCGCAGCGATTCCAGTGCCGTTCCATAACGTTCCGTAATCCAGACCAAAGCATCATCCAGCGCCAGCCGCGCGATATCGGTACAGGTTTCAACGGGCGAGGATTGCTTGACATCGCACCATACGCCGGCACCGTCGATATCGCGGAACACGCGTTCGACAAAAACAGGATCGGTGTGGGTAAATTCAGGCGCCAGCGGTCCCAGCTCATCCCGGGCGAGACGCGGTCCCAGCGCACGCAGCCAGGCGGCATAGATCAGGGGTTCGGGTCGGTGTTCGTTCATCTCGCCATTCCATTCCGCCAAAAGCTCCAGCGCGCGATGCCGCAGGCGCTCAGGCGTCCCCTCGGGGGCGCTTTCCCCGGTAAACCACAGATCGCGGGCGATCAGCGGCAGCAGTGACCGGGCGGTAAAGCTCACGATATCCTGCTGCGCCTCGATAAAGCTGTCGCGGGTATGAACTTCGCGCCCCTGCATCAGTTTTTCCCAGCGGTGGATACGCTGCGTGTCGCCCCAGTGGTAACTGACATGGAGCGGAAACGGGCGGTCCAAAATCTTGTTGTTGGTGTTGCCCAGAATACCGCCGGATGGGTCGATGAATTCAGGGTTGGCCGAATAGGGGAGACGCCCCTGCCAGCGGTTACGCATGACCCAGCCCCGGCTGGGCAGGCGACCTTCTGTGTCATGCTCGGCGTGGCGACGCGGCATGGCGCCCACCAGTTTCATCGCGATGCGGGTCTGGTCCACGACTGTCAGCATCTGCGCGGGTGCGATGAATCTTTCACCCGCCGCCAACGCCTGATCAATGCTGTCGGCGCGCATCAGATCAATGCCCGCGCTCATCGTGGTGTCGCGCGGGCTGAGCGCGGTCCACGCGAGCGATACTACATATCCCGGCGGGGTGATCGATGCCAGATCATAGGATGAGCCGGGCAGGACGGGGCCATTTTCTGTGCTGCGCAATGTCAAGGTAACAGGGGCCGCGCCCTTGATTTCGATGATCGACCGGCGCGTGTTGAACTTGGCATGGCCGTCCGGGGTGCGGTATTCTTCGGGATTATCAGGGTTGAGCTGCTCGATATGAAGGTCCTGATCATCCAGATAGGAGGATGTGATCCCCCATCCGAGCCTGTCGCTGCGCCCGCTCATCACGAGGGGAACGCCCGGAATGGTCGCGCCGATAACACCGCCCGAAGAAAGCTCCAGCCGCGCCAGATACCAGATTGACGGCGCGGTCAGCCCCAGATGCGGATCGTTGGCAAGCAGCGTGTTGCCCGAGGCCGAGCGCGACGGCGCTGCGGCGAACGCGTTCGATGCCCCGGCCAGCTCAGGCGGGTGGACCGGCGACAGCGGACCCATCTCCTGCTGCGTGCTGGCGGCAAAGCGCGGCAGGCTTCCCGGCTCGAAATAGCTTGCGTATTTCGGCAGCGCGGCAATACCGCTGCCGGGCGCGTCGGGCAGGATATCGGCCAGTCGCGCCGGGTCATCCAGCATGAGCGAAGTGCGTGCACGCAGCACTTCTGTCTGAAGGTGGCCTGACATCTGGACGGCCATCAGTTTGACAAGGGCGATCGAATCGGCGGGCACCCAAGGTGCAATCGGCGCGTTGAAGAGAAACATTTCGGGGGCGCCGCGCCCCAATGCGCTGTCATTGATTTCCGCCAGCCGCGCATTGACGCCGCGGGCATATGCCTGCAGCGCGGCACGGGTGGCCGGGTCCTGCCACCGCACGGATGCACGCGCTGCGCCATAGATATCAAAGCGGCGCATCAGTTGATCGACGGCAAGGGTGCGAGGGCCGAACACTTCGGACAGGCGCCCCTGCGCAGTGCGGCGCAAGATGGTCATCTGCCACAGGCGGTCCTGTGCATGGGCATATCCCAAAGCCTGAAACACATCCGTCTCGGATTGGCCAAAGATATGGGGCACGTCCGCATTGTCGCGAACAATCTCAACGGGATGCTCCAGCCCCGCAATGGCCAACGTCTTGTCGTAATCCGGCAAGGACCGGGACAGCAGGAAGTAAAGACTGATCAAGATCAGCAGGGTCAGTGCGATCAGTCCACCCGCAATCCGCATCAGCCATTTGAACACCTTCGCCATGCTGCCCCGCCTTGCGTTTTCAATGGGGCAGGGGATAGTCAAGAAAGCGGGTCGGGACAATGGCCCCGGCGGCAATGTGAACACGGGAGAGAAGACGCATGGCGAAACTGGCATTTCTGGGGCTGGGTGTGATGGGATATCCGATGGCGGGGCATCTGGCGGTCGCCGGTCATGACGTGACCGTCTATAACCGCACCGCTGAAAAGGCGGAAAAATGGGTGGCACAGCATGGCGGAAGCAGCGCGGCGACCCCGCGCGAGGCTGCGGCGGGCGCTGAATTCATTTTAGCCTGCGTCGGCAATGATGATGATCTGCGCAGCGTTTGTCTGGGCGAGGACGGCGCCTTTGCGGGAATGGACCAGGGTGCGACCTTTGTAGATCACACGACGGTTTCGGCCGCTGTGACGGCCGAGCTTCATGCAGCGGCGGGTGAGGCGGGCCTGCATTTTGTCGATGCACCGGTGTCGGGAGGGCAGGCGGGGGCCGAAAATGGCCAGCTTTCGATCATGTGCGGTGGCGACGAAGCCAGCTATGACGCCGCCGCGCCGATCATTCAGACCTATGCCAAGCTTTGCCGCAGGATCGGCGCTTCGGGCGCGGGGCAGATGACCAAGATGTGCAACCAGATCGCGATTGCCGGGCTGGTGCAGGGGCTGAGCGAGGCGCTGCACTTCGCTGAAAAGGCCGGGCTGGACGGACGCGCCGTGGTCGAGGTGATCAGTCAGGGCGCGGCCGGAAGCTGGCAAATGGCCAACCGATACGAGACGATGCTGGATGACAAGTTTGAACATGGTTTCGCGGTGGACTGGATGCGCAAGGATCTGGGGATCTGCCTGAAGACGGCTGATGAGAATGGCGCATCCCTGCCCGTGACCGCGCTGGTCGATCAGTTCTACAAGGATGTTCAGAAGATGGGCGGAAGACGTTGGGACACATCCAGCCTGTTCAAACGCTTGCGCAATCTCGGCTGATGCCGTGATTTGATCCCGCCGCGCAGTGTGGAAATGGCGAGAGGCGCGCCGGGGTGACGGGCGCACCTCATGGATCTATTCGCTTAAATAGGGCCCGGGATCCAGGCTCTTGAAACCGTCGCGCACTTCGAAATGCACCGCGGCGGCGCCGTTGGCCGGAATCTTGGCCAGAGTTTGACCGCGCGCCACGCTGTCGCCGGTTTTCACGGCGACATTGTCAACATTGGAATAAACCGTCAGCAGGTTGTTGGCATGTTTCACGACAATGATCGGCGTGCCCTTGGTGTCCTTGGTAATCGCGGCGACGGTCCCTGCATCGGCGGCCTTGACGGCCGTTCCGGGGCTAGCGGAAATATCGATACCGTCATTCTTGCCTTTGGAGTAGGCGCGCACGATATCACCCCGAACCGGAGCCGTCATCCGCGCCTTGGAGGCGGTCGTGGTCTGCTCCTTGCCCAGATCGGGGGCCACCTTGGGCTTTTCGGCCTTGGAGGCGGGCACTGTATCTTCGCGCGGCAGGGGTTTGGCCGCACTGGGCGGCTCGGGCGTGGGCGAGCCGGCACCGGGGGGTTCGGTTTCCGTGGGAGACGGAAGGGCGGCTGTTGCCTGGCCTTGCAGCGCGACGGGAATGATCAGGATCTGGCCCTCGCGGACTGCGAAATCGGTGCCGAGGCCGTTCCAGTCAGCGAGGCTGCGAATCGGGACGTTGTAGAGCCGTGCAATGGTATAGGCAGTTTCCCCTCGCTCGACCCTGTGACGTACAGGCTCGGTGCCCGAAGGGCCTGCGGGCTGCGCCGCTGTCGTGGCGGGCGAGAGCGTGCTAGTTTCGATCTGGCTGGACCCCGTACTGTCGATGGCGGCCCCGGCGATAGCTGTAATATCGCGGCCAGTGTCCATCTGCCCGCCCACAGGTTCCGTCGCACGGCCGGGCAGGGCGATAACTTCGCCCTTGCGGAGCGTATCGCCGGGCTGAATACCGTTGTAGCGCGCCAGTTCATTCGCATCGACGCCAATACGCTGGGCAAGGCTGGCCAGAGTATCGCCGCTCTGCGCGACGGCGACCTGATAGCCGGGATAGGCGATGATGCCGCGCGCATCGGGTGCCGGCCTGTCGGCTGTCGCCGCCCGCGCCGCGCCCGCCGTATCCAGCCCGCCCCCGATAGGCCCGCGCAGATCGAAATCGGGCTTGCCGTCGCAGGCTGCAAGGGCGAGCGCAGACGCACCGGCCAGAAAGATACGGCTGCGGATAAGGGCGCGCGTCCCGGAGCGCTGCATGATGATCATATCTGTCCTTGTCCTCGTGCTCGACCCCGTCGCGACGGGGCTCGTCTGAAATGTTTGTCGCCCTCAGGCGGTATCGCGGCCAAGCCCCTCGACCAGCGGCACAAAGCGGACCGGGCGCAGTTCATCATAATCAAATCCGGCCTCGGTGCGCGTGACGCGGATCAGATGCTGCACAGTATCCGACTGGCCGACGGGAACAACCATGATACCGCCGATTTTCAGCTGCGCCAAGAGCGGCCCGGGCGGATCCTCGGCGGCGGCGGTCACCAGAATACGGTCGAACGGCGCCTGATCGGGCAGGCCAAAGCTGCCATCGGCCGTCAGCGCGGTGATGTTGGTCAGATCCATCGCCTGAAAGATTGCGCTTGCATCCTGCACCAGCCGCCGGTGCCGGTCGACGGTATAGACGCGCCGTACCAGCAGGCTGAGGATGGCGGCCTGATAGCCGGACCCGGTGCCGATCTCCAGCACCTTGTGGCGTGGGCTCAGGCGCAGGGCCTGCGTCATCAGCGCGACGATCGAGGGCTGGCTGATCGTCTGGCCGCAGGCAATCGGCAGGGGCATATCCTCATAGGCCCGGTCCGAGAAATAGCCGCGGATGAACGGGCCGCGGTCTATCCGCTCCATTGCGGCAAGCACGCGATTATCCGTAATCCCCTTCGACCGAAGGGCGTAAAGGAACTGCATCTTGCGCTCGGCGTTATCGAAGTCTTCATCCGTCATTCGATGGCTTTCAACGGCTCCAGCATGTCATGGGCAGTCAGGTCCGCGCGCATGGGCGTGACCGATATATAGCCTTCGAGGTTCACGGCCGCGTCCGACCCCGGGCTGGTCGGCTGTTGTTGCCCCGCGCCCGTGACCCACAGAAACCGCCGGCCCGATGGCGCCACATGCGGCGCCACACCAAAGCCCATGTCCCTGCGAAACCCTTGCGGCGCGGCGCGAATTCCCTTGACGTTTTCCGCGGTTACGGGCGGGAAATTCACGTTGTAGAATACCGCGTAATCATCGCGCGTCCACACGCCCCGGTCGAGCAGACGCTTCACCGTATCCAGCCCATGACCGCGAGAGGCATCGAACGTGTCCTCCAGATCCCGATTGCCGGGGCCGTAGAACTGGCTGAGTGCAATTGCGCGGATACCCTGCAACGCCGCTTCCATCGCCGCGCCCAGCGTGCCGGAATAAACCGCATTCTCGGCAGCGTTGTTGCCTCTGTTGACGCCCGACAGTACCAGATCGGGCGTATTGCCCTTCATGATGTCGTAAAGCCCGGCCAACACGCAATCTGCCGGGCTGCCCTGCACGGCAAAGCGGCGCGGTGCCAGTTCGCTGACCATCATCGGCTGGGTATAGGAAATGGCATGGCCGACGCCCGATTGCTCGAACGCCGGCGCGACGCACCATACCTCTCCGTCAGGGCCGGCCAGCGCATCAGCGATGCCATGCAGCACTTCCAGCCCCGGCGCATTGATGCCGTCGTCATTGGTGATCAATATGCGCAATGGTTTGCCCCTCCGCCTCTATCGTCCCTGTCTAGACGGCGCGGCACGCAGCGGCAAGTATCTATCCCAGCAGGCCGATCAGGCAGCGTGCGGCATCGCGTGGATTGGCCAGCTTTTCGCGATCTTCGCCCGGAAAAAACCGTGCGCGGACCGCCGTTGCCATCGGGCCGGGCGAGGCAATGTGGATCTTCGGACCGTGGCGCGCGCTTTCGGCCTGCCACGAGCGGGCCAGCGCAATCTGTGCGGCCTTGGTCGCACCATAGGCACCGGCGAATTTTCCCCCCGCCATGAAATCCTCGAAAAATACAGCCTGTCCGCCCTCGCCCAAAAGAGGTGCGATGTAGGGGATCAGATGACCTGTCGCGGTGACGTTGGTTGCAACAGATCTGTCCCAGTCGCGCGCATCAAGCGACATGGCCGGGCTGAGCGGGGCGGCATGAACCGCCGTATGTACCCACAACGCAATGGCGCCCCAGCGGTCATGGATGCTGCGGCAAAGCTGCGCCATCGCATCAGGGTTGGTGATATCCATCGGCGCGAGCGTGGCGCTGTGACCTGCGGCCTGAATACGGTCGTCCAGTTCCTCCAGCGCGCCGGTCGTGCGCGCGACGGCGACAACGTGATAGGCGGCGGCAAGCTCTTCGGCCATCGCGGCGCCGAGGCCGCGAGATGCGCCGGTGATAAGGGCAATCTGTGTCATATGAGGCGTTTGCACGCCGCGCGGCGCGTCGTCAAGGGGCAGGCATGCAGCACCGGGGATCGGACGTTATTCCGCTGCCTTCAACTCGAACCCCTGATTGATCTGATCCGAGGGTGCCACCGGGTATTCGCCCGAGAAACAGGCATCGCAATATTGCGGGCTTGCCGCGTTGCGCCCCGAAGATTCGCCGACCGCGCGATATAGCCCGTCAAGCGAGATGAACTTGAGGCTGTCCACGGCCAGATGTTCGCGCATTTCCTCCTCAGACATGGTCGCGGCCAGCAGTTTGTCCCGTTCAGGGGTATCCACCCCGTAAAAGCAGGGCCAGGCGGTGGGCGGGGAGGCGATGCGGAAATGCACCTCGGCGGCGCCGGCGTCCAGGATCATCTCGCGGATTTTGCGGCTGGTGGTGCCGCGCACAACGCTGTCATCAACCAGAATGACGCGCTTGCCCTTGATCAGCGCGCGGTTGACGTTCAGCTTCAGCCGGACGCCCATGTTGCGGATCTGGTCCGTCGGCTCGATAAAGGTACGGCCGACATATTGGTTGCGCACGATGCCCATGGCGTAGGGGATGCCCGATTCCTGACTGTAGCCAATGGCCGCCGGCGTGCCCGAATCCGGCACGGGGCAAACCAGATCGGCCTCCACCGGGCTTTCCCTGGCCAGCTCCACGCCGATCTGGCGGCGCGTCTCGTAGACGCTGCGATTGCCGATGATGCTGTCCGGGCGGCTGAAATATACATGCTCGAAGATGCAGAAGCGGGGCTTTTGCTTGCGAAATGGGAAATGGCTCTCCACCCCGCCGCTGGCGGTGATCACGACCATCTCGCCGGGTTCGATCTCGCGCACGTATTCCGCACCGATGATATCGAGCGCGCAGGTCTCGGAACTCAATACCCAGCCGCCTGACACCTGCCCCAGCACCAAGGGCCGCACGCCCAGGGGATCGCGCACGCCGATCAGTTTGGTGCGCGTCATAGCAACGATGGAAAACGCCCCCTCGACACGGCGCAAGGCGTCCTCCATCCGGCCGACGATATCGCGCTGGAGCGACCGTGCCATTAGGTGAATGATGCATTCGGTGTCCGAATTGGACTGGAATATGCTGCCACGCTCGATCAGCTCGCGCCGCAGGGCGACCGCGTTGGTGATGTTACCGTTATGCGCGATGGCCGCGCCGCCCATCGAGAATTCGCCAAAGAACGGCTGCACATCGCGCAGCACCGGCGCCTTGCCGCCCGAGGTGGAGTAGCGCACGTGACCAATGGCCAACTGGCCCGGCAGGGTCTGCATCAAGCTTTGCTTGGTGAAATTGTCGCGCACGTAACCAAAACGGCGCTGACTGTTGAACCCGGTACTGGCGTCATAGCTGACAATGCCGCCCGCCTCCTGTCCGCGATGTTGCAGGGCATGCAGCCCCAGCGCCACGAAGTTGGCGGCATCGGGAACGCCGATCACGCCAAAGACGCCGCATTCCTCCTTCAGCTTGTCCCCATCGGCGGCGTCGCGCAGGTAGGTCGTATCGAAAGGATGGGCGGGAGGCATGAGTTTGGCCAAGGGGCAACTCCGAATCCGGTGTTCAGCTTTGCGTTTCACATAGGCTCTGCGAGCGCATATGTCACGGGATGATCGCGCAAACCTGCGTGATCTGCCTTCCGGTGCGCTACCAGCGCGACAGGATTACCCCGCCTGCGACCAGCGCGGCCGATAGAAGCCGCATCGGGTTGACGCTGTGCTGTGCCACGCCGAACGCGCCGATGTGGTCCAGCAGCAAGGCCGCGCCCATCTGGCCAAAGATCATTAGCGTCGTGGTTGTCAGCACCCCCAGCTTTGGCACGCTCCACAGCGCGGCGAAGACATAGATCGCCCCGAGTGCCCCGCCCACCAGCATCCACATGGGCACATGCGCGACGCGCAGCAGATTGGCGCCGTCCCCGATCAGGATCGATACAATCAACAGGATCACGAAGCCCACGCCAAAGGACAGCGTCGCGGCACCGATAGGGCTGGAAATGCTGCGGCCAAGCGCAGCGTTTATCGGTGCCTGGCTTGCGATCATGCCGCCCGCAACCGCCATCAGGATGGACGCGGCAAGGATCTGGTTTGTCATCAGGGATTACTCGACAGGGACAACGGTTGTGGGGGCGGCCTTTGTCTGGCTGCATTTTCCCACCAGCGCCTCATATTGCGCAGTGATCCAGCCCAGGGCCTGTTCGGGATTACCATCCTCGATCTTGCTGGTCATGCGCTGGAACACGCGGGCCGAGCGGCTGTCATCCACCATCTTGATCTGCTGCGATGTCACGACCGTTTCATATACGAAATAGGCGATTGCAACCAGCAGGATACCGCGCGCCACACCAAAGACGAAACCCAGCCCCTGATCGACCCCGCCCAGCGCCGACCGTTGCACCAGCGATGAGAACAGCGGCACGATCAGCGATGCGATGATCAGAGCAATGGCAAAGACCAAGGCAAAGGCCGCGATCATGCTCAGTTCGCAACTGTCGGAAATAAAGCCGCCGATGACCGGGATTTCCTTGACCAGCGGCTCCAGTTGCGGCGCAAAGATAAAGGCGATGATGCCCGCCACGATCCACCCGGCGATGGCCAGCGCCTCGCGCACCAGCCCGCGCGAATAGGCCAGCAATGCTGACAGAACGATAACCAGCGCCACAACGCCGTCGATGATGGTAAAGCCGCTCATGTCGCCTCGATCCTTATGCGCTATCCTGCGCCAAATGTGTCGCCCACGAAGCCGGTCAGATCCGCCGCGCGCGTCAGCCTGAGCCCGGATTTTCCGCCGGGCTTGCCACCCTCAGGGATGATGGCGCTGGTAAAACCAAGTTTCTGCGCTTCTTTCAACCTGTTTTCGGTCTGGCCCACGGGGCGCAGCGCGCCGGAAAGGCTGATTTCTCCGAAAATGACGGTATCGGCGGGCAGGGCGGCATCCTCGCGCGCGGAAAGCAGCGCGGCGGCCACCGCGAGATCGGCGGCCGGTTCGGTGATCTTCATGCCGCCCGCGACGTTCAGGTAGACATCAAGCCCCGCAAAGGGAATGCCGACCCGCGATTCGAGGACGGCGAGGATCATCGCCAGCCGGGCGCCGTCCCAGCCCACCACCGCGCGGCGGGGCTGCGAATGGGGCGAAGGGGCAACCAGCGCCTGCAATTCGCATAAGACTGGGCGCGTGCCTTCGATCCCCGCAAAGACCACCGATCCGGGCGATGGCTTGCCCCGTTCGGACAGGAACAGCGCCGAAGGGTTGGTGACCTGCGCCAGCCCGGCACCGGTCATTTCGAATACGCCGATCTCGTCCGCGGGGCCAAAGCGGTTTTTTACCGCGCGCAGGATGCGGAACTGATGCCCGCGCTCGCCTTCGAAATAAAGCACAGTGTCGACCATATGTTCCACCACGCGCGGCCCGGCGATCTGTCCGTCCTTGGTGACATGGCCGACCAGAACGACGCTGACGCCGCGCCTCTTGGCAAAGCTGGTCAGCTCATGCGCGGCGGCGCGGACCTGTGATACGCTGCCCGGCGCGCTGCCGATGGTATCGAGCCACATGGTCTGGATCGAATCGATGACGACCAGATCGGGCTTTTCAGCCTCCATGGTGGTCAGGATGTCGCGCAGGTTGGTTTCGGCGGCCAGCTGAACATTGGCGCCCGAAAGGCCGAGCCTGTCCGCACGCATGCGTACCTGTGCGCTGGCTTCCTCGCCCGAGACGTAGATCGTCTTCAGACCCCGACCGGCAAAACTGGCCGCCGCCTGAAGTAGCAGGGTCGATTTGCCGATGCCGGGATCTCCGCCCACCAGGATGGCCGAGGCTGGGACGAGCCCGCCACCCAGCACCCGGTCCAGCTCATCCATGCCCGAGGATGTGCGGGGCGGCGGCGCTTCCCTGGCCGAAAGGTTCGACAGCTTCATGCCCGTGCCGCGTTTGGCGCCCAGCGTGGCCGCAACCGGCCCGGCAGTGAGGCCCTCATCTTCCTGAATTGTGTTCCACGCGCCGCACGCATCGCAGCGGCCGGACCATTTGTTATGGACCGCGCCGCAGGCCGTGCAGGTGAATGTCGGTTGGTTTTTCGCCATGGGAGGCGTGATGCCCGATGCGGCCCAAGGCGTCAACGGCGCTTAGCGCACAGCCTCGATCGGGCCGGTGGCGCGGCCATTGATGAACTGGTCCAGATAAGGATCCCTCGAGGCATCCATATCCCCCACAGGGCCGGTCCATTTTATCACGCCGTCATGCAGCATCGCGACATTGTCAGCGATCGCCCGCACCGATGTCATGTCATGGGTGATGGTCATGGCTGTCACCCCCATCTCGACCACGATCTCGCGGATGAGATCATTGATGACGCCTGACATGATCGGATCAAGGCCGGTTGTCGGCTCATCGAAAAAGATGATCTCGGGCTCGGCGGCAATGGCGCGGGCAAGGCCGACACGTTTTTGCATGCCGCCCGACAGCTCGGCCGGAAATTTATCCGCGGCATCCGGCGTCAGCCCAACCCGGCGCAGCTTCTCGATGGCGATCTCCCGTGCCTCTGGCGCGGGCCGCTTTGTCGCCCCGCGCAGCAGACGGAACGCGACGTTTTGCCAGACGGGGAGCGAATCAAAGAGTGCGCCGCCCTGAAACAGCATGCCGAAACGCGCGAGGAACGCATCGCGATTGCCGCGCGTCACATCCCGGCCATCCAGTGTGATCGTACCGCTGTCGGGCCGCTCCAGCCCCAGGATGCATTTCAGCAGAATGGATTTTCCGGTGCCCGACCCGCCGATGATCACCATGGACGAGCCGCTGTTCAAGGTCAGGTTCACGCCCCGCAACACGTGGTTGCCGCCAAAGGATTTGCGCACATCCGCAAGGGTAATCATGCCGAAAAGAACACCTCTGTCAGGATATAGTTGCTGGCCAGAATCAGCACCGAGGATGTGACGACCGCAGATTTGGTCGCGCGGCCCACGCCCTGCGCGCCGCGCCCTGAGTGCATCCCGTAATAGCAGCCCATCAACGCCACGATGAAGCCAAAGACTGACCCCTTGATCATCCCGCTCAGCACGTCCCAGAGCTGAAGAAAATCCAGAGTATTGTGCATATAGGTCGCAGCATTGAACTCCAGCCGGCCCACGCCCACCAGAAACCCGCCCATGACGCCAATCACGTCGCCCACGCCCACCAGCAACGGCACAGCCAGCGTCGCGGCCAGAATGCGGGGCAGGGTGAGGTATTTCATCGGATCGGTGCTGAGCGTGGTCAGCGCGTCAATCTGCTCGGTCACCTTCATCGTGCCGATTTCGGCGGCAATGGAGGAGGCGACGCGCGCGGCCACCATCAGACCGCCAAGCACGGGGCCGAGCTCGCGTGTCAGGCCGATGGCAACAATGGAGGGCACGACCATCTCCGCATTGAACCGCGCGCCGCCCGCGTAGATTTGCAGCGCCAGCGCACCGCCGGTGAAAAGCGCAGTCAGCCCCACCACCGGCAGCGACAGCCAGCCGATCTGAACAAGCGCGTGGCCAAACTCGCGCATGTAAAATGGCGGGCGGAAAAGGTGAAAGACCGCAGAGGCGGCAAAGATCGCCACACGCCCGATCCCCGCCAATGCGGCAAACACATGGCGGCCAATGAGCGCGAGAGCCTGCAATACCCAAGTCATCCGCCGAGGTATCGCCTTGTATAGCGCGGCGACATTGAGGTGAGGATCTCATATCCGACGGTTCCGGCCGCTTCGGCCAGCGTCTCGATGCCTTGCTGCGGGCCGAGGAGCGCGACGCTGCGCGGATCGCTGGAGGTGTCGGTCACATCAACGCAAATCAGATCCATCGAAATGCGTCCGATCACCGGACAGCGCACATCATCGGCCCAGACATCTATCCGATCTCCCAGACAGCGCAGGATGCCGTCGGCATAGCCCGCACCAAGCGTTGCGACGCGGCTGGGTCGGCGCGCGCGCCACGCGCCCTGGTATCCCACCGCCTCGCCGGGGGCGACGTCGCGGCACTGGATCACGGGAATATCCAGCGACACGACGGGGCGCGCCCGCGCGAAAGGCAGCCCGCCATAAAGCCCGATGCCGGGGCGCGTGACATCGAAGTGATACGCCTTGTCCAGCAGGATGCCGCCTGTATTGGCCAGACTCAGAGGGCAGTCCAGACCAGCGGTCATCTGTCGGAATGTGCTCAGCTGCTGCGTGTTCATCGCCGCGCCCGATTGGTCTCCGCAGGCCAGATGACTGATGATCAGTTGCGGATTCTGCGCCACCGCAATGTCGCGGACCGCCGCCCATTCGTTCGGCTCCATCCCAAGCCTGTTCATCCCTGTGTCCAGTTGCAGGCCAAAAGGATGGCTTGGCAAAGCCTCCAGGTGGCGAATCATCTGGTCCAGCGAATTCAGGATCGGGGTCAGGTCCAGATCACCCAGCATGTCTGCATCCCCGGCCATATGGCCCGACAGGATGTAGATCACCGGACCCGGCCCCAGCGCCTGCCGCAGGGCCACGCCTTCTTCAGCGACGGCGACAAAGAACGTGCGCGCGCCCGCCTTGGCCAAAGCGCGGCCCACCCGCGCCGCGCCGAGGCCATAGCCGTCGCCCTTGACCACCGCCCCGGCTTCGGCCTGGCCCATGGCGGCAAGCGCCGACCAGTTCGAAGTCAGCGCGCCGAGATCGATTGTAAGGGTGGCTGTGCTCATGGCCGACGTTCTGACAGCGGTGCGCGCCGGGTCAACCCCAAACCATGCGTAACCGACAGGCAGCGGGTGAAGGCCGGCAAGGGACGTGGCATCAGAACTCCTGATCGCTGCCGTTGCCACCTGTCTGCCAAGGCTGCACCAGATTGCCGAACCGGGTAAAGCGCCCTTCAAAGCTCAGCTCGATTGAACCGATAGGGCCGTGACGCTGTTTGCCGATGATGACCTCGGCCTTGCCGTGCAGCCGCTCCATCCGGTCCTGCCAGGCGGCCATTTCATCCAGACGGTCATCCGAGGGTTTCTCCCGCTCGACATAGTATTCCTCGCGGAAGACGAACATCACCACATCCGCATCCTGTTCAATGGAGCCTGATTCGCGCAGGTCCGAAAGTTGCGGGCGCTTGTCCTCACGGCTTTCAACCTGGCGCGACAGCTGCGACAGGGCGACCACGGGGATGTCCAGTTCCTTGGCAATGGCCTTGAGACCCATGGTGATCTCGGAAATCTCGTTGACGCGGTTCTCGCTGCGGCCGGTGCCGCGGACCAGTTGCAGGTAATCCACGATCAGCACGTCCAGCCCGTGGGTGCGCTTCAAACGGCGCGCCCGCGCGGCCAACTGGCTGATCGGCAAGGCAGGCGTGTCATCGATATAGAGCGGACAGGATTCAAGCTGCTTGGCCGCCTCGACAAAGCGGCGGAATTCGCCCTCGGTCATATCACCGCGGCGGATCTGTTCGCTGGGCACTTCGGAGGCTTCCGACAGCACGCGCGCCGCCAGTTGCTCGGCACTCATTTCAAGCGAATAAAACCCGACAACGCCGCCCTCGATCGACCCTTCTGTGCCATCGGGCAGCGTGCCGCGTTTATATGCCTTGGCAATGTTGAAGGCGAGATTCGTAGCGAGCGATGTCTTGCCCATGGAAGGGCGCCCCGCAAGAATCAGAAGGTCGGATTTGTGCAGCCCGCCAAGTTTCTTGTCCATGTCGATCAGCCCGGTCGAAATGCCCGCCATTCCGCCTTCGCGCTGATAGGCAGCATTGGCCACATTGACCGCGTCCGTTACTGCCCTGAGAAAGCTCTGAAATCCGCTGTCGACCTGCCCCTGCTCGCTCAGCTTGTATAGCTGCTGCTCGGCCTCGACGATCTGGTCCTTCGGCTCGCTGTCGACATTCATCTGCGCGGCCTTGCCGGCAATGTCATGGCCCAGCGCGATCAATTGGCGGCGAATCGCAAGATCATAGATCATCTGCGCGTAATCGCGCACCGCGTAGGAGCTGATCGCGGCACCCGCCAGATTGACCAGATAGGCGGGGCCGCCCAGTTCCTTCAGCCCTTCATCCTCCTCCAGAAATGCCTTGAGCGTGACGGGGGAGGCGAGGTTGTTCTTGGCGATACGGGCGGCGGCCGTCTCGAAAATGCGGGCATGAACAGGGTCATAGAAATGCTGCGGGCCGATGATGCTGGCGATGCGGTCGAACACATCGTTATTGGTCAGGATCGCGCCCAGAAGCTGCTGCTCGGCCTCGATCGAATGCGGCATGGTGTCGGCAGCGCGGATCTCGGTTCCAGCGGCGGTGCCGCTGGCGTTGAAACGGATGATTTCGGTCATGTCATTCTCCGGTGCCTCGCGGTGCTGTCATAGACGGAGCGGCCGTGCCGTTGCAAATTGTATAAACCTGTGGGTGGTTTTGCGGTCACATTCCGGCACGTAGGGACAGCAGAAGGCATCCGGATGTTGCAGAAATGCGCCGCCTAGGCGCGCGCCTCCTGCCAGGTGCGGGGGGCTTTCAGGAATGTCTCGACCTCGCTCAGCGTGGCGTCATCAAAGGTGCCCTGAAGGCGGGCCTCGGCCAGCACGTCCCACCATGTGCAGAGGTGGTGCAGCGCGATCCCGTGTTTTTCCAGCGTGGGAACCGTGTCGGGAAAAATCCCATAGTAGAAGATGACAGCGGTGTGCGCGCAAGTTGCCCCCGTCTCGCGGATCGCGTCCACGAAACCGATTTTCGAGCCGCCATCGGTGGTCAGATCCTCGACCAGCAGCACGCGCTGGCCCTCAGACATGGTGCCTTCGATACGGGCGCCGCGGCCATGCCCCTTGGGCTTTTTGCGCACATAGGTCATCGGCAGGGCCATCCGCTCGGCCATCAGTGCCGCGAACGGTATGCCTGCGGTCTCGCCTCCGGCAATATTGTCGAACGCCTCCAGCCCCGCATTCCGCATCACCGTCACCGCGAGGAAATCCATCAGCGTGCTGCGGATGCGGGGGTAGGATATCAGCTTGCGGCAGTCGATATAGGTCGGTCCGGGCAAGCCGGAGGAGTAGATATAGGGTGTTTCCGCGTTGAAGTGGACGGCCTCGATTTCCAGCAGCATTCGCGCGGTCAGGCGGGCGATTTCTTCGGCGGGGGGATAGGCGCTGGGGATCATCTGGGCGGTCCTTGTGGTTTGGGCGTGTCGGCTGGAACGCGCGTCAGCCGGCAGACCGGGCGGTGACGCGCCAGCGCGGTGTGAAACCCGGATCGAAAACGGTCACCGCGCCGTCCCCTGTGTCGATCTGCGGAGGCAGATCGGGCGCGCCACGTTCCAGCGTCAGGGTGCCATCGTTCGGCGCCACCCCGTAAAAGGCCGGGCCGTTCAGCGAGGCGAAAGCTTCCAGCCGGTCCAGTGCGATTTCCTCCTCGAACACATGCGCAAGAACGGGCATCGTGTTCGGCGCGGTGAAACAGCCGGCGCAGCCGCAGGGTTGCAGCTTGGCCGGATCCGTATGCGGCGCGCTGTCGGTGCCAAGGAAGAACCGGGCATCCCCCGAGGTGGCTGCCGCGCGCAGAGCCAGCCGGTGCTCCTCGCGCTTGGCTACGGGAAGGCAATAATAATGCGGGCGGATGCCGCCGGCGAGGATGTGGTTGCGGTTGATGACCAGATGATGCGTGGTGATCGTGCCGCCAAGACCCGCGTCATGCGCCTTGACATAATCCACGCCCTGAGAGGTGGTGATATGCTCCAGCACGACGCGCAAGTCGGGCAGGCGGCGGCGCAGCGGGTCCAGAACGCGATCGATGAAAGCTGCCTCGCGGTCAAAGATATCGACCGAAGGATCGGTGACTTCGCCATGCACACAGAGCGGCAGGCCAATTTCCGCCATGCGTTCAAGCACGCCCTGCACCTTCGCCAGATCGGAAACGCCGCTGGCCGAATTGGTGGTGGCCCCCGCGGGATAAAGCTTGACCGCCGTTATCAGACCCGATTCATGCGCGGCGGCGACATCATCCGGGTCCGTATCCTCGGTCAGGTAAAGGGTCATCAGCGGGGTGAACTCCGCCCCATCGGGCAGGGCGGCCAGAATACGCGCGCGGTAGGCGGCGGCATCGGCACCGGTCACGACGGGCGGCACGAGGTTGGGCATGATGATGGCGCGCGCGAAATGCGCTGCTGTCCAAGGCAGTACCGCGCGCAGCATGGCGCCATCGCGCAGATGCAGATGCCAGTCATCGGGTGTGCGCAGGGTCAGATGTTCCATACGCCGCGCATAGCCGATCGGCGCGCGTCGCGCCAGTGGGCTCTGCCGAATTGCGATGACCGATTGTACCCGACGGGGGCAGGCAGCCCGGTGGCATGTCCCGCCTGTCTGATTTAGGATGGTGCTTTTAACGGAAGGTTGTGCAATGCTGCGGCGCGGCGCGGCTGAGCGGAGATAAGCATGACCGGCAAAGTAATCACAGTTGCCCAGCAAAAGGGTGGCGCGGGCAAGACGACGTTGACGGTAAACCTCGCGGTGGAGCTTGCGGCCCGGGGATACAGCGTTGCAGTGATCGACACCGATCCGCAAGGCAGCCTTGGCCGGTGGTTCATGACCCGGCGCGAGGTGATGCCCGATCCGGGGATGGAATTCTCCACCGCTTCTGCCTGGGGCGTGGATTACGAGGCGGGCAAGCTGGCGAGCGCCTATGATTTCGTTCTGGTGGACACGCCCCCCAAGGCTGACAGCGATCTGCGGCCCGCGCTGCGCAAGGCGACACTGGTTCTGGTGCCGGTTGCGACCAGCCATGTCGATCTGTGGGCCACTGAAAGCGTGCTGGATCTGGCCGGGCGGGCAAGCACGCCCGCGATGCTGGTCCTGAACCGCACCCGCGCCGGCACCAATCTGGGCGCGGAAGTCGCCGAGGAGGCCGCCAAGATCGATGCGGATCTCGCCAGAAGCACGCTGGCGAACAGGATCATCTATGCCGAGGCGCTGGGCCGGGGCCAGGGCGTGCGCGACGCCGACCCGAAAAGCCTGGCGAGCGATGAGGTGGCCGCGCTGACGCAGGAAATTCTGGACTATCTTCAGGCATAGAGCAGCCGGCGCAGCGGCTAAACGTCCACTGTGACAGCCCCCATCGGATGCGAGCAACAGGCGAGGATATAGCCGTCGGCAATATCGTCGTCGGAGATGCCGCCGTTATGCACCATGTGCACATCGCCCGCCGTCTTGCGGATCCTGCAGGTGCCACAAACACCGAATGTGCAGCCCGAGGGGATGTTCAGACCCGCTGCCTTGGCCGCAGCAAGAATCGTGTCGGTTTCCGGCACCTTGGTAGTAACTCCCGAGAGAGCAAAGGTAATTTCGGCGCCGGTATCCTCCTGCGGGACGACATCATCGAGGGGCACAATATCGGAGGGTACCGCGACAGGCGCCTGAAAGCTTTCCTGATGATAGTGATCCATATCGAAACCCAGGCCCTGAAGCGCCTCGCGCACCGCCTGCATGAACGGGCCGGGCCCGCAGCAGTAGACCTCGCGCTCCAGATAATCGGGGGCCATCAGACCCAGCATGAGTTGGTTGATCTGTCCGCGGTACCCGGTCCAGGGCGCATACAGGTCCGGCGCCTCGACCACCCAGTGCAGATCGATACCGGGAACGCGGCTGGCCATATGTTCCAGCCGATTACGGAAGATGATCTCGGAGGGGCGACGCGCGCAATTGATGAAAACGATGTCCGCAGGCGTTCCCAGATCGAACATCCATGTGGTCATGGACATCATCGGCGTGATCCCCGACCCGGCCGAGATGAACAGGTATTTATCTGCCGCAGCCTCAATATGGCTGAACAGCCCGGCGGGCCCCATCGCGCGCAGCGTCATGCCGGGCACCAGATGATCCAGCATCCAGCGGGTGCCGATGCTGCCGGCCTGCGCCTTGGCCGTGATGGTGATCGAGCGCGGCCGCGAAGGCGAGGAGGAGATCGTATAGGTGCGATGCACCGTGCCCCCCGGCACCGGCAGTTCCAAGGTTAGGAACTGGCCGGGCCGAAAATCGAATATCGCACCCGAAGGCGCCCGAAAGGTGAAGGACGCCGTATTAGGCATTTCAGGAATGACCGAGACACATTCCAGCGGCTCGGATTGCTGCCAGATGGCCACGGCCTCGGGGGCGGTATCCTTCATCATGACTACTCCGCCGCGAGGGCCGCCGGGCCATGGCGCCGGGCCCTGGCGTTGCAATACCAATCCACAAATCCCATCACGCCGGTTTCGTGTACCGGCGAATAGGGGCCGGGCTCGTAGGCGGGCGAGTTGATACCCCGCTGATTATCCTCGACCACGCGGCGATCCTCGTCATTGGTGTTAACCCAGACTTCCGTCAGACGTTTGACATCGTAATCCACGCCCTCGACCGCGTCCTTGTGGACCAGCCATTTGGTGGTGACCTCGGTCGTGGTGGCCGTCAGGGGGGTGACGCGGAACAATGTGGTGTGATCGGGCAGGAAGTGGTTCCACGTGGTCGGGTAGTGATATTTCAGCAGCGTGCCGGCGGTGTCATCGGTCACGCGGCCCAGAATGCGCTTGCTGGCGGGCTGAAGATCCATGGTAAAGCTCTTGGCGCCGGGAAGCAGGGGCATCCGGGCAAAGCGGTATTGCATGTCCGGTGACATGCGGAATTGCGAAGGGTATCCTTCCGCTTCGAGCCGGTCGAAATGCGCCTGAAGATGGGGGGGAACGTCCCCCTCGGTGATGCCCGAAATGGTCGGATCGTCGGTAAAGGACCGGCAAAGCCCCGGATGATTGCCGCCGCAATGATAGCACTCGCGGTTATTCTCCCACACCAGTTTCCAGTTGCCGTTTTCCACGATGGTCGTCTCATGCGCGACCTTGGCATTGGTCAGATCATGCACGTCCAGATAAGGGCGGGCCAGCGCGGCAAAGGCTTCGAAATCGGGCGCATCCTGACCAAGGCAGATATAGATCAGCCCGGCCAGATCGCGGCAATGCACGGTTTTCAGACTATGTTTCGAAGGATCAAAATCATCGCCCATCTCGCGCGCCCAGAGCAGGCGGCCATCCAACTCGTATGTCCACTGGTGATAAGGGCAGACAAGCTTGGGCGCGTTGCCTTTTGCCGCCTTGCACAGGATCGAGCCGCGATGCCTGCATGAATTGTGAAACGCGCGGATCACGCCATCGGCTCCCTTGACGATGATCACGCCATAGGCGCCGATTTGCAGCGTCACATAGGCGCCCGGCTTGGGCAGTTCACAGGCGGGAACAGCGAACAACCATTCGCGGTAAAACAAGGCGTCCATATCGGCCTCGAAAATGCCGGGATCGGTATAGAAAGGCTGCTCAAGTGCGTAACCGGGCTTGCGGCGGGCCAGAAGGGTATCAATCGAAGGGATCATCCGGTTTCACTCCTGCCGCAAGGGGCGGCTTCTCTGGGGCGAGGGGGTGGTACGGCTGTCAGCAGGGCGCGCCGGACCGGCGACTGAAACCCCCTGACAGGCGCACGCACCGCCACCCGCAATGTGGCATCTTGCAAGGCCGTCTTGTGGGCTTGATGCTACAGGTCTGGCAATGCCGGATTTTACACGGCGATCCCAAGCCTGCGGTCCCCACTGCGCGGCGCTTTTGCTGTTTCAGGTATAGCGCGTTCGCCAAGGCCGCTATCATTGGATTGCGACCTTCGGCATTTGAAAACAGACATCGGCGCGCTCAATCACGCAGCCAGAGACGACAATGAATTACCATGCCTCCCAATATTCGTTTGGTCAAAACCAGTTCAGCGGCATCTTCAGATAGGCATCGCGGCCGCTTTCGGCATCGGGCGGTTGATCGCCGCGCAGGTTGACCTGTAGCGCGGCGAGCATCCTGTGCGGCAAAACGAGATGCGAATCGCCGCCCCCGCGCGTCCGGATACAACCTGTCTTGTCGGTGCCGGATCTGACATGCTTGCTGCCCGCCTTGTGCTCGGCCACCGGTCAACCCCATCAGAGCCTTCTGCCTCTGCGGGATATGTGCGGCACCGTATTCGATCCACCGCTCGGGCCGCCCCATACAGGCGCCCAGAGTGGCAATCCTGGCCTCAGGGCAGAAGCTGCCGCGGAGCAGGGCGTAGGAATGCAGTTGCCGCACCCAACCCGCATCGCTGACATCGCCCTTCCGGAAGGGC
>JAUNVT010000191.1 GCA_030540655.1 Rhodobacterales bacterium | reverse complement strand
TGCTGCGTCACACCCGCAGCGTTGCCGATGGCGGGAGAGACATCCATCCCATTAAATGGCGCGCGAAGTATGGCGGCATGCACTGCACGGCAGGGTATCGCGCAGCGATGTCCCGAGAGTGGATGCGTCCATGATCAGCCAGATGAAGGCCATGGAAGATGAGAACCGTCGGCTGAAGCGGATGTATGCGGACCTGAGCATGCAGGCAGATCTGTTGAAGGAGGCCCTTGAAAAAAAGTAGATCGGCCCTCTCAACGCCGGGAGATGGCCGAGAATGCGGTGGCGCGACGTGGGGCGAGCATTGCCCTCGCTTGCCGGGCTTTCGGGGTCAGCGAGACCTGTTATCGCTATGGCCCGAAGTTGCGGGCCGAGAACGAAGAGAGCGCCGATCTGCTGGTCGGGCTGACGGACGCCCGCAAGACTTGGGGGTTCGGGCTGTGTTTTCTGCATCTTCGCAATGTCAAAGGCCATCCATGGAACCACAAGCGCGTCTACCGGATCTATTGCGAGCTGGAGCTGAACCTGCGGATCAAACCCCGCAAGCGGCTAAAGCGGGACAAACCCGACGCGCTGGCCGTGCCGGAAGCGCCCAACATGACCTGGTCGATCATTGCCCGGCAGGCGATTTGCAAAGCAAATCTGCCGAGAGGGGGACTTCATGGCGGATCGTCTTGGCGATGGCCGTGCATTTCGGCTACTGAACGTGCTGGATGATTTCAATCGCGAAGGGCTGGGCATCGAAATCGACTTTTCCCTGCCCGCCGAACGCGTGGTCCGGAGCCTTGATCGCATCATGGAATGGCGCGGCAAACCCGGCACAATTCGGGTCGACAACGGCCCGGAATACATCAGTGGCAAGCTGCTGATCTGGGCCGAGAAACGGGGCATCGCCATCCAGCACATCCAGCCAGGACAGCCGCAGCAGAACGCCTGCATCGAGCGTTACAACCGCACCGTCCGGCACGAATGGCTGGACCAATACATCATCGAAAGCATCGAGGAGGCACAAGATCACGCCACGCAATGGTTATGGACTTACAACAACGACCGCCCCAACATGGGCATCGGCGGCATAACACCCGCCATGAAACTGAAAATGGCCGCGTAAGCTCTACGACCGCACCCCGTTAAAGGGGGGGATTATTCCTTCACCCCCAATTTCAGGCTTCTTACATCATTTAGGCTCTGTGAGGAGACCACGTTCATGAGCAAACAGTTCTGGCTCATCGAATCGCAGATGGTGCCCCTTCGCCCTTTTTCTCAAGATCTGCGGGCCCGTCGCTATCTACCGTGGGACGCACAAGTGGCCGCGCTCTCGGATCAAGAAATGAAGGCGATTTGTGATCGCTTGAACAGCACACCCAGAAAGTGCCTAGGATGGCGCACTTCAACGGAAGTATTCAAAGATGAGCTGATGAAACTGAGATAGTGGAAACCGTTGCAGCAATCCTTGTGATTCCACGGTAGTAGTCCGACAAGTCGGTTCGAGATGATGCTGCGGATTTGTCGCCTGCAGCAGTGGCAGGCGCCCAGCGATCGGATAACAGAGGAAAGCCTCAATGTCAGCCATGTCATGCGCCGCTTCGCGGGTTTGAAACCAGGAGATGATCGCCTCTCGGATAAAACCTCGATCCTTGAATCTTTCCACGTTCTGGAGCGCGATGCTTCGAGTGAAGCCATGTTCGCAGAGGCGAACGTGCGGCCTCGCTAGTGGCACCTGAAGTTGTGAGAACCGCCCAAGGGACAATGAATGTATTTCTTTTATATAGGAGAGTGGGATTGACGCTCAAGCAAAGCTATGGCGACATGTCGGCCTGCCCGGCTGCGATACTGATGTGAGAACAACTGTGGTAGTCGTTGGGACCGTAATATTCAAGGGAGCAGGCAGATGTCGAACAAGATCGTGTCAGGGCGCGATGCGGCGGCGCTTATTTATTCCGGTGACACGGTCACGACGTCGGGGTTTGTAGGTGCAGGGGTGCCAGACGCACTGCTCAAGGCGTTGGCAGACCGCTTTGGGGACGAGGGCCGGCCCGGTGGCTTGACCCTTGTGTTTGCCGCAGGGCAGGGCGATGGCGGGGAGCGCGGCTTGAACCGGCTTGCCGCTCCGGGGCTGGTACGGCGGGTGATCGGCGGTCACTGGGGCCTGATTCCCAAGCTTGCCGCCCTCGCCGTCAAAGGTGAGATCGAAGCCTATAATTTCCCTCAGGGTGTCATCTCGCATCTTTACCGTGACATCGCGGCAGGCAAGGCAGGTCTGATCAGTCAGGTCGGATTGGAAACATTTGTCGATCCCCGGCTTGGCGGTGGGCGGATCAACGATGTCACCAAAGAAGATATGGTCGAGGTCATCTCAGTTCGCGGGCAGGAAAGGCTGCTATATCACACGATGCCCATCCACGTTGCGCTGCTGCGTGGATCGACGGCCGATGAGCGCGGCAACATCACGATGGAGCGCGAGGCTTTGATTCTCGATAATCTGGCGCAAGCCATGGCGGCACGCAATTCGGGCGGGGTGGTGATCGTTCAGGTGGATCAGGTCGTCGCGCAAGACAGCCTGCCAACCCGTGATGTGGTGATACCTGCCATGCTCGTCGATGCCGTGGTTGTCGCCACGCCTGATCTGCACCCCCAAACCTATGCCAGCCAGTACAACCGGTATTTTACCGGTCGCTACAGAAAGCCTGAAGAGGTGACAGGCTCCATGCCGCTGGACCTGCGCAAGGTCATCGCGCGCCGGGCGGCGATGGAGTTGCCCGTGGGCGGCGTCGTAAATCTGGGGATCGGCATGCCCGAAGGCGTCGCCACAGTCGCCGCGGAGGAGGGATTGCTCAATCATGTCACCCTGACGGCCGAGCCGGGGGTGATCGGCGGTCAGCCTGCGTCGGGCCTCGATTTCGGCGCGGCGGTAAACACCCAAGCCATAATTGCGCAGGGCAGCCAGTTTGATTTCTATGATGGTGGCGGGCTGGATCTTGCCTGTCTCGGCATGGCGGAGGTTGACGGTACGGGAAACGTCAACGTTTCACGCTTTGGCCCGAAACTGGCCGGAGCGGGAGGTTTTATCAACATCAGCCAGAATGCGCGGCATCTGGTTTTCGCCGGATCCTTCACCGCCGGTGGTCTGGATGTGCAGATCAGCAATGGTCAGATCACGGTTACATCGGAAGGCAGGACCAGCAAATTTGGCGCAGCCGTCGAACAGATCACCTTTTCCGGTGCCCGCGCCCAGCGTTTAGGGCAGCCAGTGCTGTTCGTCACGGAGCGCTGCGTGTTTCGCCTGAGCCCCCATGGGCTGAGCCTGATCGAAGTTGCCCCGGGGATCGACATTGATCGCGATATTCTGGCGCATATGGGTTTTGTTCCGGAAATCAGCGAAGTGGAGGAGATGGATCCGCGTATCTTTACGGACGCTCCAATGGGGCTGCGCGATGATCTGCTGACGCTCGGCATGGATCGGCGCATACAATATGACGCGGATCGCGATACGCTGTTCATCAACCTTGCCAAGATGAATATCAATACCCGATGCGACATGGCCGAGATCAGGACCCGGGTTGAAACCATCCTGGCCCCTGTGGGGCGCAAGGTCGACGTAGTGGTGAATTACGATCAGGCACGGATCGACGACGCGCTGGCGCAGGATTGGGCGGCGATGGTCGATGATCTGGAGGCGCGTCTTTACAAGCGTGTCACCCGCTATTCGACCTCGGCCTTCTTGCGGCGCAAATTGGGCCGGACGTTACAAAGGCGGCGGCGCGCCACCATTTTCGACAGCGAGCGGGCGGCGGCGGCGGCGCTGTATGACCCATGAAAGAGGCCAAATAGGTTGCGCTGTAAAACAGACAGGGTGTCGCTCACGCAAAGATGGACCCTGGATCTTCAATTAGCGTCGGCGCCATGATGATCTGCGCCTTTTCGCAAAAGCAGATAGAGCCCGTTTGCTGCAATCATTGCAATGCCTCCCAACTCCAATATCCAGTTCATGCGAACGCTGCCAATTTTATACCCTATGAACTGATCGAAATGGTGGAAACCTGCGGCGCGGATGGCAACGAAGGTCAGCAAAAAGAGCAGTCCAGCCAGCGCAAGCCACATCTGGGCCAAATCGCGTCGCATCACCCAGGTCAAGAATATCATCGTGCCGACGCTTGCTCCGATAATCCAAAGTATAAACTTGATCTGGAAGGTCTTGCGCTCGGCATACCAGCCTTGCAACTTGGCCATACAGCGACCCGCAGCCGTCAATGCCGATTGCAGATCAAGCTGCTTGTTGATTGTCAGTGCAAAAAGAATGACTGCCAGCGCCAACCAGAACACGCGCTGTCGTCCGGATTGCCTGGAGAAAACCAAGGCGGCCACCACACCCGCCACAAAATAGCACGCCACTGTCACCCAACCCATGATGGTCGGATCACCGATTTCCGGCGACCACCTCGCGCTGATGCAGGACAGAAGGTCACTTGATTTCAAATGAATTTCCACCCCCTGATTAATCCGGCACAACATGAACGGTAAAACCCAAGCAAAGGAATGGGGCAGACCAGCTTTGATCTACTACAGGCGGATAAGTATACAAGACGCTAATGAGTGGCGTAGAGTCAGGATTCATACCCAGAACATGACCGCGGCAGTCAGGGCGCATGCGGACAGGAAAACCTTGGGGCACCTGTCGTAGCGGGTCGCGCCCCGTCGCCAGTCCTCGAGGCGGGCGAAGCTGTTCCCGATCTTGTGGCGCAGATGTCGTCCGCCCTGAACAACTCTTATCGGATTGTTTTTGCTTGTATATGGCACGAATTTATTGGGTGGGAAGGCTATGTCCCAACTCTTGATGTAACAGGCCGCGCGCGGAGCCCTTGGCGTAGC
>JAUNVT010000190.1 GCA_030540655.1 Rhodobacterales bacterium | reverse complement strand
TGTGCTGCAAGATCGGATACATCCGATGTGCTGCGCGTGGCTGTGGCGCCGACAGGGGGATTATATAGCAGCCCGTCGGGGGCGGCTTGAAAGTTATGGACACCATCGACCGGCTCAAGTGATTTGGAAACGAACACGTCACCGTAATATCCCGGTGCGTCTGCATCACGGTCTTGCACGAAAACGTTGTTGCTCACAGACCAGTCTGCCTGACCCTTTTCGCCTTTAATAACGGATGTGGCGTTATTCTCGATCTGAACATCTTTCGAGACTGACGAGACGCTGATCCATGGGGCTCCTATTGTTGCGCTACCACCTGATTTTTCAACGACAGCGTGCAAGACGGAATTGTTACGAATAGACAATCCATCTGTTTCACCCACCGTGATGCCGTGCCAATGGCCGTTCGCGATCACGTTGTCTTCGATCACGATGTCGCGGTAGAACATCTCTGCGCCGGCCTGACCTGTTTTCACGAGCTCGTTGCCCATGAAAATGGATTGGGTGGCAGTGCCTTCCCCAATGTCCAGATGGTTGTTGCGAATCGTGATATCGGTACTGGGTGCATCGGTGTCAGTGGTCCAAAACTGGATCATATCCCTATGATCGTTGGACTTTAGTGAACCGCGCATATCGTGGATATAGTTGTCTTCAATAACAGCGTGGGTCATTTGAGAGAAGGTCATTGCGTCATGGCGTATCGAGTGGATGTCGTTGCCGCTCACCGTCACATCAGAGCTTCTCTTCATGGACGTACCGCGAGCGAAGTCGAAAAACTCATTGTTCTCTACGTTTACGCCCGCGCTTTTCCAGAGGTATAATCCGATCGCGTAGCCATAGCCGTCGTCTATATCAGATATGCCGTGGGCGACATCGCCGTCGAAGGTTGAATTGCGGATAGTGATGTCGGTTGAGTCCCGCAAGGCAAAGGGACGCGCGCTGATCTTGTCACCCAATTGGAATTCATAATCAAAGGTGATGCCGTCGAAGGTCAGATTGGAGGCGCCGCGCAGATCCAGCCCGGAAAAAACCGCAGGATTATCTGGATCGGCCGAGGCGATCGTCACGTTTGATGGGAATGTCACGTCAAACCCCGAATTCTTTGTAAGGGTCATGTCGCCATAATCGCCGCCCTCCAGCAGGATGGTCTCACCGCCGGCAGCATTGGCAAGCGCATCGTATAGTTGTGACATCGATGAAACGTTGATTTGGTTTGGCATGGTGCCTCCGGTTGATTGAGAGTGGTCTTTGGGTGTGTTTTCCAACGGTAACTGCGGTCTGGTGGGGCGCTGGCCAGGGTTGCTGCTGCCAGAGCCATGTGTCTCGCAAACTGGTTAATTTTTCACCTCACCTGGCTGATTGTCGTCATTCGCGTAAGGCCCGGCGCAGGTGGGACGTGACGGGGTGAAGCAGATACGACAAGATACTGCGGTCACCGGTTTCGAGATAGGCTTCGACCGGCATGCCGGGCATCAGGACCGCCGTCCCCAACCTTGCGAGTTCCTCCGGATCTACCGCCAGCCCCACGCGGTAGAAATCCTGGCCTGTGCGCTTGTCCTCGATCACATCGGGCGAGACGGATGTCACATGCGCGGTCAGCCGCGGGGTGGTCTGGGGGTCGAGGGAGGCGATCATCAAGCTGGCCTGCTGCCCCGGATGCACCTGATCGATGGAGCGCGGGTTGATCTGCAGTTCGAAATCCATGCCCTCGGCGAGTGGCACAATGCTGGCGATCGAGCCGCCGGGAGGTACGACGCCCCCGCGTGTGGTCACTTGCATTTCGTGCACAATTCCCGCGGCGGGGGCGGGAATGTCGATGCGCGAAAGCTGCGCCTTGCGGGTGACGATTTGCAGCGTCAACTCGTCGATCCGGGCAGTCACCTCGCGCAGGTCCGTCACGACATTTTCCATAAAGCTGTTCTCGGCCTGAAGGGTCGTCAGTCGGGCATCGCGGCGGGCATTTGCCAGACGGGCCAGCTCCGCCTCGAGCGCTGCCAGTTGCCCGGCAAGCTGCGATTTGGAACGTTGTATTTCCGACATCTGACTTTGCCGGGCCAGCCCTTTGGTGGTCAGGGATTGCATGTTTTTCAGATCGTGATCCAGCAGGGCAATCTGATCATGCAGGGCCGCAATCTGGCCGCGCACGCCATCGCTTTGGTTATCAAATTGCAGCAAGGCCTCGTCGAGCTGGGCACGCTGCCCTTGCCGCACCGCAGCGCGGGCCGCGAAAATCTGGCGCTGGCCTTGTTCATGCGCAAGGGTGTCAAGCCCGCCAAAGGAGGCATCAGGATCATCAAAAACCGGGGCATCGAGACCGGTCTGTTCCGCCACGAGGCGCGCACGCAAGGCAAGCGCTGCCGCCAGCTGGGTTTGAGCAATGTCCAGATCAACCTCTACCAAAGTCGGATCGAGACGCATCAGGACATCGCCGGCCTCGACGATGTCGCCATCGCGCACCAGGATTTCGGCGACCACGCCGCCATCAAGGCTCTGGATCAGTTTGGGTTTGCCATGCACTACCGCCTGTCCGCTGGCGACAACGGCGCCGCTGATGACGCTCAGACTGGCCCATGTGCCCAGGATACCTACCAGCACCAAAAAGCTGATCCCGCCAAGCCAGCCTGGCCGGGCAAGGCTGAGATTGAGGCCACGGGCAGAGGGAGTCACATCCAAGGCGCTCATGTCTGACGCCTCCGGCTGGCGGGACCTGCCAGTTTGATCACGCTCGGCATGTGGGCAGCAGGCGTCTCAGGCCCTGCCGCCGCGCGCACGGGCCGGGAGCTTTTGGATGTGAGGTCACTCTCGCGGGACCGCACAAGGTGAGGCGTCGCTTTTGGGAAACTCAGGGGCTCCGGGTCTGCAGTGCCGCCGAATTCATATCCCTCTGACAGCAGCGTGGCGCTGTCCCCGAACGCTTTGACGTGACCAGCATCCAGAACCATCAGCTTGTTGACGGCGGCAAGCACGCTGGGCCGATGTGCCATGATGATCAGGCTCGATCCTGCGGCACGCAGGGCCTTGATCGTCCGGGTCAGGGCCGCGTCGCCTGCCCTGTCCAGATTGGCGTTGGGCTCGTCCAGCACCACAAGGCGGGGCATGCCATAGATAGCGCGCGCCAGGCCCAGCCGTTGCATCTGCCCACCGGACAGCACCGGCGGTGTCTGTGGGTCGCCCAGCCGGGTGCCATAGCCGTCGGGCAGCTTGAGGATCATGTCATGGATGCCCGTCAGCGTGGCGGCCTCGATCACCGCCGCATCCTTTGCCTCAGGGTCAAACCGCGCGATGTTATCGCGGATCGTGCCCGGCAGCATTTCCAGACTCTGCGGCAGGTAGCCAATCTGGCGTCCCAGCTTTTCAGGGTGCCATTGATCCAAGGTCGCACCGTCGAGACGGATTTCACCGCTGTCACCCTGCCCTGCCCCGACCAGAAGCCGCGCCAGTGTGGATTTGCCGCTGGCCGAATTGCCGACCACCCCCAGTGCGTCCCCGGATTCGAGCGAAAAGCTGATGTCGGAGAGTATCTTCGCCGGCTCCTTGCCGGGCTGGCTGCTGCCGAGTTTTGTCAGCCCGGTAACGGTTATCTGCCCGGTGAGGTCCGGCAGCGAGATGCGTTTGGGGTCCGGGACAAGCGTATCGAAGGTGCCAAGCAGCCGCTTATGTGCCGCTGCGGCCCGTCCGGTGGCGCGCCATTGTCCGATCAGCTGATCCACCGGCGCCAGGGCCCGCCCCGACAGAACCGAGCTGGCGATAATCATGCCGCCTGAAATCTCGCCGCGGATGACCAGAAGCGCGCCCATGGTCAGGATCGCCGATTGCAGCAGCATCCGGAACGCGCGGCTGGTGGCTGCCAGTGCCTCGGACGGGTCGCTGCCTGCCTGGGATTGAGCCAGAGCCGCGCGGCGCAGACCATGCCAGTGGGCCGTGACGCTGCCATGCATACCCATGGCCTCGATCGCCTCCGCATTGCGACGGCTGCGATCGGTGAAATTGCGCTCGGCAATATGCAGCCTCGCGCTTTGCGCAAGTGCCCCGCGTGTCATGGCACGGTTGATCAACGCGAGAACCCCGCCGATGCAAGCGCCCGCGATGGTCAGCAAGCCAAGCCACGGGTGAACCAAAAACAGCACCGCCAGAAAGAGCGGCACAAACAGCACATCCGCCATTGCCGCCACCACCGGCCCTGACAGAAAGCCGCGTATTGTATCGAGATCCTGCATGACCTGAGCGTCGGCACTGCGGCTGTCGCCCGGCAACCCGGTGCGCAGCCATGTACGAAACGCGGAGCCACTGAGGCGGTCATCGATCTGAAGCGCGACACGCGACAGAACCCGCGCGCGCAGAAAATCATAAAATCCCAGAAAGGCAAAAAGCACGATGACAATGGCGAACAGCACGACCAGCGTCGGCACCGATCCCCCCGGCAGGACACGGTCATAGACCTGAAGCATGTAGATCGACCCGGTGAGCATCAACACGTTCAGTATGGCGCTCAGGGCGATGACACCGCCAAGGGCAGGCCGAGCCGCCGCAATGGCCCTCCGGTACGGGTTCTCTGTCCTGACCATATACTTGCTGCCCTTTCACGCGCGATGGAAGTACCTCATATATTTCTCTTGATCGAGCAACCGCCGATCCGGCAACTTCCCGCTCTGAGAGGCACAGACGCCTCCGAACATGCGGCTGCACCGCCGACGCCGATCCCTCATGTGGGCTCAGATGGCACGGAAAAAGCGCCAGTTTTTTCTGCGATGGGTCTATTCGAAACAGCCTTAACAATCGGTTAAGGAGCAAGCACCGCGGCAGCGAAAAATAGCCTGCCATCAGGAATTCGGGCAATTTTTCGCCAAATGGCCAGGAATACGATGTGCTC
>JAUNVT010000189.1 GCA_030540655.1 Rhodobacterales bacterium | reverse complement strand
CCAGTTGCGCCGCATCAACCACTGCCCGGCATGAACACCGGGCAAACCAGCGAGCAGATCAAGCCGCAAGGCCATCTTTTCCCCGCTTGGCGTGGGGCAAGCCTTCAAGGATCAACTCGTAGGACGGATAATCCGGTCGCTCTATTGCAGAAACGTTCAGATATGCACATTCCGGCCTGTTGATCCAAGATGGCGCTCCGGGACGCAAGGCGTTTGAATCGCAGCGACGAGGACTCGGCCCGACCCACGTCCGGAAGGGTTACTGGCCAACCCGGCGAAGGAACCGCTTGGTGCGGTCGTCCCGCGGCGCATCGAACAGGTCGGCCGGCGGGCCTTGCTCGATGATGCGGCCCTCATCCATGAAGATCACGCGATCCGCGATCTCGCGGGCGAACTGCATCTCGTGTGTGACGATGAGCATGGTCTGGCGCTGCTCCGCCACTCGGCGCATGAGGTCGAGCACTTCCCCGACCCATTCGGGATCCAGCGCCGATGTCGGCTCGTCGAAGAGCATGAGCGTCGCCCCCGTCGCCATCGCCCGGCCGATGCCCACGCGCTGCTGCTGTCCTCCCGACAGCGCGGCCGGATAACTGTCGGCCTTATCCGAAAGCCCGGTCTCATCAAGGATCGCGCGGGCGCGTCGTTCCGCCTCGTCTCGCGGGCGCTTCTGCACCGTGACGAGCGCCTCCATGATGTTCTCCTTCGCGGTGCGGTTGGCGAAAAGTGCATAGTTCTGAAAAACGAAGGCGGTCGCGCGGCGCAGCGCGAGGATTTGCGCCCGGGTCGCGCGACGGGCGTCCACACACAGATCACCGATCTCAATCCGGCCCTCCTCGGGACGGTCGAGGAAGTTGAGGCAACGCAAGAGTGTCGACTTGCCGGTCCCCGAGGGGCCTATTACCGCAACACGCTCCCCTTGGGCGATGTCAAGGTCGATGCTATGCAGCACCGTCATGTCGCCGTAGCGTTTGACCAGACCGCGGATCCTGATCATCGTGCGTAGGCCCGGTTCAGCCAGAGTTCCATGCGTTTCTGTCCCTGACTAAGGACCTCCACCATGATCCAGTAGACGATGGCGACGACGAGAAATGCCTCGAAATAGAGAAAGCTGCCAGCCGCCTCCTTCTGCGCCGCTCCCATCATCTCGGTCACACCGAGGGTGAACGCCAGCGAGGTGCTCTTAATCATGTCGATGAAATAATTGACCAAGGTCGGCGCCGCGATCCGGGTGGCCTGTGGCAGCACGACCCGGCGCATCATCTGTCCTTGCGTCATGCCGATCGATTGCGCTGCTTCCCACTGGCTGCGGTCGACGCCGACGATGGCGGCCCGGATCGATTCAGCCATGTAAGCCGAAAAGTGCAGCGTCAGCCCCATGATCGCCGCGGTGACGCCATTGATCTGCGTCAGGGCCGATACGATCTGGGGCAACCCGTAATAGAACAGGAACAGCTGCACCAGAAGCGGCGTGCCGCGAAAGAAGCTGATGAAGAGCACTACCAGCCAGTCAAGTACGGGCACCCGCACCACCCGCTCCACCGCCAGGAGCGAGCCGAGAATCAACGCAAAGGCCATCCCCGCTACCGCCATGAACAGCGTCAACGGCACGTAACCAAGGATCACGGGCACCAGGGCCAGCATGTAGTCAATATCGAGCCCCCGCATCGTCGAGCCTTATCCGGCAGGCGTGGTGATGTCGCTGCCAAACCACTTCTGCGATATCTCGGTGAGCGTTCCGTTCTCCCTTAACGTAGTGAGCGCGGCATCGACGCGGTCGCGCAAGGCACGGCCGGCCTCGTCGTCGCGAAACGGAAGGGCGTTGTGGATCTCCGAGAAGGGCGGTCCGGCGAGCTGCAGCGGTAACGGGCTCTTGGCGATCACCTGCGCCGATGACACGCGGTCCATGACGAAGGCGTCGACGCGGCCGAGAGCCGTATCCTGTTCGATGTTGCTCTCATAGGTCTTGATGTCGATCTCGTCCGCGAAGGGCAGGTCGCGCAGAAGCTGCTCGAAGTTGGAGCCAAGATTGACGGCCACGGTCTTGCCCTTCAGATCGTCGACGCCGCCGATTTCGTCATTGCCCTCTCGGGTCACGACCTGCGCGCCGTCGATGACGTAGGGCTGGGTGAAGACGAAAGCCGCCTCGCGCTCGGGCGTGATGGTGATCTGGTTGGCAATCGTGTCGATGCGGCCCGCTTGCAACGCGCCGATCAGGCCCGAGAAGGACATCGTCTCGTACGCGATGTCCAGCCCGGCCTCCGCGCCGACAGCGTTCATGACGTCCACTTCAAACCCTTGAAGCTCGTCCTGGCGCACGAAGGTAAAGGGGAAATATCCCCCCGACATGCCGACACGCAGCGTTTCGTTCTCCTGCGCCGGGGCTGCTGTTGCAAGCCCCAGGGCAAGAGCGGTGGCGATGATCAATTTGAACATGGGATCGATCCATTCGATAATTGTGGGAAGATTTCACGCTATATATGTAATTCCGGTCGCCGAATCGAAGATCAGACCGCAATTTCGGGCAGTCAGGTACAAAGATGCCTGATCGCTGCGATGGCTGTCAGGACCAGGATCGCGTTCAGTTGAAGTCACTGGAATACCCGTTTCGATCATCATGCCCGGTCCACTGATCACTATCCCGCCGCTACCCATTCAATTCATCACAAGAACTTCCTTATTTCCAGATCCTTTGAAATCTTTCTCCGGGACTGGAGTTCACAAGGCCGGCCCAGATCGCTGCCGCGCTCCATCCTCAGGGATCGGCAATTGGTGATCCCGCCGGAAATCCGTTAAGCCTGATCTGTATCGATCAGGCGGACGAGGAGCGTACCTCCATGGTGCTCGCTCGGTCCGCCCCACGCAAGGAGGAAATCTTTATGCTGCGGAACGTCTTGATAACAGGCGCCGGCTCGGGGATGGGCATGGCCACGGCCCTGCTGCTTGCCCAGAGCGGCTATCGGGTTTTTGCCGGGGTGCGGGGGAGCACTGATGCGTTGATGACAGAGACGCAGGCACGCGGCCTCGATATCACGCCCGTCACGCTGGATGTTCAGGATACCCGGTCGATCCGCGCAGCCGTGGCGCGCATCATCGACGAAGCGGGCAGCGTCGACGTGCTGGTCAACAATGCCGGGTTCGGCCTTTTGGCCACCATTGAGGACGGTACGGACGAGGAAATCTTTCAACAGTTCGATGTGAACGTTCTCGGCCTGATCCGCATGACACGTGAGGTGCTTCCGCATATGCGCGAGGCCGGAGGCGGCGTCATCATCAACATTTCGTCTTTCCTGGGACGTATGGGCCTGCCGCTTCTGGCGCATTACAATGCCAGCAAATATGCCGTCGAAGGCATTACCGACTCGCTGCGCCTTGAAGTTGGCCCGCTCGGTATCCGGGTCCATTCCGTGCTTGCAGGGCTCTTCGGAACTAACTTCGTCAAGAAGGGTCTCGTTGCGAATACCGCCACGACCAGCGAAACCTCTCCCTATGCAGAACTGGTTGCGCATTTCGCGCCAATTGTGGCTAAGGCGATCAACGAAGGCCCCACACCCGAGCCGATCGCCCGCGCCGTAAAGAACATCATCGAGAACGATGACAGCGATATCGCCGTCATGGTCGGTCAGGAAGCCGAGCAGTTCGTCCCTCTGCGGCGCAGCCTGGAGGACAAGGCATTCGAGGCGCGGATTGTCGAGACATTCGGCCTGCCATCGGCGCGATCCAAGGTGGTCAAGCCTGAGTGATGTTCCGCGAGAGCCCCCTCGCGCTGGTTCAAGTCGCGAACCCGGAAAACTTCCTTAAATGCCATAAGAGAAGTTTCGCAGTTCAAGCCGCCGCGCCGCAGAACTGTGATACGAGCAATTCTCCAGGCAACACCGAAAAACGACGACATGCAGGTGCGGATGGCCAACGCCGGCGGAATGCACATCCCTCGGCGGAGCGCGGGAGCATGCCAGTCCGCCCCTGTGCGGACCGGTATGAACTCGGGTCTTCTGCGAGCGCGTCAATTGCGCAACCTTCGTCGTGGAATTGATGATGAACACTACCGGATGCGCCACCACAGTTCCATTCGCGAACGAGAACAGCGCCACCAAAAAGGACGCGTTGGACGCTCAAAAAGCGCCGGGTTCTTCGGGCGGTGTGTGAAAGAAGCAGACGCAGCTCCGGAGAAATGATTTTGATCTGATCATCGTCGTTCACACGTTGCCTTCCCGATTTTACTGTCGTTCAGGAATCGCTCGTAGTGTCGTGCTGTGAATTGCATTTTTTCGCGGATGCGTGCGCTCTCGGCATGAAGACAGGCAGCATATTGTAAAGCATCACAAAAATACTGCGCAAACTCGTCCTTGAATACTTTCCGGAAGACTTGTGCCTGCTCGGTGGTCGTCAATTCTGGCGCGATTGGAGACTGCACCATTCAGCCTAAACAGAACTCGGCTCCAGTCAGGATGGCGATCATGATTGATAGCGGTTTGTTGGTTTGCGCCACAAGTAAGTTTTTGGATTGCCGCAACTCATTGCGAATAAAGTTTTCTTTTGACTATGTGTGGTAAGTCGACCTCGTGAAAAGCCTTGTTGGCAAAAGGCGCGGGCGTTGCAATGAGGATGATCACCGGATCGGTACAAGCCGGGGTTGTCGGGGTCCGTCTTTGCGGCGCTTTCGGTACCGAATGGAACTTGAGGCTGAACTTTGCGGCTGTGTCCCAACGCTTGGTGTAACAGGCCGCGTGCGGAGCTCTCGGCGTAGCGTAGCGCGCGGCCGGTGGTGACGCTGGTGGTCCCCGTCGATCTTCGGCAAAGGTTCGGGTTGCACAACTCGAAACCAAAGACGGAGATGACCGATGACCGATGAGAGAATGGCACTGATCGATCTGGTTGAACGGCAGGCCGATGGTGATCTTGCGCGCGG
>JAUNVT010000188.1 GCA_030540655.1 Rhodobacterales bacterium | reverse complement strand
TCCGGTCGGCGCGCAGCGTCTCGATCCCGACATCGAGCGTGCCTGCCAGACGCGCGGCATCAAGCTGCGCCTCGATCTTGAGCACAAAGGCGGCGAAGAGAGCGTTCTGCATCCGGTTACGTATCACAAGGCGTTCTCCCTGATCTTTGCCCATCGATATTCGTCTGTCGGCAGGTCAAACAGAGCCCACAGCGACCGAGAGCGCAGACGCAGCATTTCGAAAAGGCGGCATGATCCCAGCTGAAAGGACGGCCCAGACCGGCCACTCACTACCGCCCGGCCTTGCTGCGGCGCAGCCCGGCTTTCCGGCCCTTCGCTGCAACTTCGAAATCCGGCGCCGGGCGAATTCACGCAATGCGGGACCTTTCTGCCGTTCGCCGCATTTTTCGGTGCAACTACGAAGGCCTTTGAGGGCGACGCTACGCGAGTTATTCTTCTATTTTCACTACCAATTTCCCGCGTGCATGACGCGTCTCTGTTTTTTCCAGTGCTTGTAACGCATCAGAAAACGGATACTCGGCTTCAATCACCGACCGGATTGAGCCTTCCGCAATTGAAGCGAGGAGGCCCTCAAGCTCTTGCCGGGTCGCATCCTGATGCGCCAGTTGGGCGACCGATATACCGCGCTCGCCTTGCGTCTGCGGCCTGCCATACCCGGAAACGGTGATCACCCTGCCGCCATCCCGGACCACCTTGATCGCGGTGGTCTCGGTGTCGGGCTGGATCGCCAATGCAGCGTCAACACCGCCATCGGCCCATTTTCCGATCTCATCCGGCCAATCGGGATTATTGTAATCCACGGCCTTACCCGCGCCGAGGCTTTCCATATACTGCAGGTTCGCAGCCGAAGCAGAACCCGCAACACGGGCACCTCTTTGCGTGGCAAGCTGAATCGCCATGGTGCCGACAGCACCCGACGCGCCGGCGATGAACAGAGACTCACCCGCGCGAAGTCCAAGATCTTTCATGCCCTGCAATGCGGTGACACCCGCCACCGGAATTGTCGCCGCAACTTCAGATGTGAGCTTGTCCGGGATCGCCAGCAGTCCAGTCTGTTTCACGACTGCAAACTCTGCCCAGGTGCCGCCTTTGGGGTGCATGCTGCTGGTGAAAACAACCCGGTCGCCGATGCGGAAATCTGCCACCTGCGCCCCGATTTCCGTGATGCGCCCGGCACCTTCGATGCCGATCACGTAGGGAAATCTGGCATCCTCGGGAATGAAATATCTGTCATGAATGCCGACGCCGAATGCCTCTATTGATACCAGCACCTCATCCTCCGCGACTGCAGGGATCGGCACGGTGATCAATTCGACCTGCATGCTGTTCGCATCTGTTCGCGCAAAGGCTTTCATCGTGTTCATGACATGTCACTCCTCTATGGATCAGTGTCGCACTCATCCGTGTGGCATTTCGGCGTTCGAGAACCTCGGATGAAATAAATGCTGGGGGCCGGGCAGGTCTGGCGTCAGCCGCCCGTGATCATGTCGCCAGGCCCATGGTAGGCGTTCATGTCGATGATCTTACCATCAGCATTGAAGCTCATAACGTCAATGGCCCGGATGAGAAGGGGGCGTCCTTCGATTTTCATGTGTCGAAAGGCATTGCCGCCGCCGCTCCATGCGGCGTGCGGATGGGTGCAGCAAGCTCAAGCCGGTCAATCATCGTGACACCCTTCGATAGAATTCGTCTATCGCAGCGTAGCCTTCGACGATCATCGTGCTGCCAACAGGATCCTCGATCCGGACATTGCCGTCGAACAGCCCCGCGAGACCTTCGGCATCGCACGCATTAAAGCGATCAATGTAGGCTTGCATCGCAAAACGCATCTGTTCTTCGGTTGCCATGTTTTCTCATGTCCTGAGGCCAGACGGTCAATCAGTCAGTCTCACCCGGGGCCTATGTGGCAAATTCGCGGCCTTCAAACGGGGCGCCGGTCTGACCCACATGAAGCGCTTTCATCCCATCAACAGGACCGTCCCGGTCGCGTCTCCTGAAGCCGGCCCCGCAAGATGGATCACCTTGGCCGCCACCTCTTGCGGGGTTACCATTCCCGGTGCATCGCCGATAGCAGCCAGCATCGCTTCGGTCTTGATGCCACCTGGCGCAATGACATTTGCGCGTACGACTCCCCGTTCCTCATCGGCTACAGCGCGCATAAGCTGTACGACTGCTGCCTTTGCCGCAGCATAATCGGCCATGCCCGCGGGCGCCATACCCTCTTGATCCATAGCCACCACCGAGGCGATATAGACGATCGCCCCCTGCGCCATCCGCAGCATCGGCAGGCTTCCGCGCGTGGTCAGGAAGGCAGAGGTCGCATTATTGGCAAACGCGCTTTGCCACGTATCCAAAGAACCATCGGCAACTGGGCCGAACGGGATGAACTTACCTGCAGCATGAACCAACGCATCGAGTCGGCCGTCGGTCAATGCGCCCACCTCGCCCATCAGCCTTTCGATCTCTGCCTCGTCGGTCAGTTCAGCGCCAAATGCATGCGCCATTGCTCCTTGTTGCCGGACCTCCGCTAACGAGGCCTCAACATCTGACAGCTTGCGCCCGACCGCATAGATCGTATCGCCCCTATCCGCGAAGGCTTGCAGCAGGGCATGCGCGAGGTTTCCCGGCTTTCCGACCCCGGTGATCAGAACCGAGCGTTTCAGATGTGAATCTGTCATAGTGTCTTCTCCCATATGCAAGCGGGTCGGCAGCAATTTCTGCTCACCAAAGGCAGCAGGTTCCAGCCTGTTCGACTTCCGCTTCGCTGCTGTTGTGATCGGCCATGACCTATCCTGGTCGTCCCTTGTGTATAACAAGAGATGGCCAGCTTTTACAGGAAGATCCGCTGATCATGAAGGGCCTGACGCAATGACTTTTCAATCTCGCCGTCGCACCAGATGTCACCGAAGCGGATGCGGCTGTCCTCGGCTTGAGCGGTAAGCGCCTCCTGCGATCTGGCAAGGCCCGTGATCCGGGCGACCGCCGGCGCCCCTGCGTCAAGCAGAGGGCGAAGCCGGGGCAGCCGCTCGGTCATCACTCCCAAAGGGTAGCCGTCACGACGCGCGCCAACCCGAACTGTTTTTCGGGAAGAAGGCCCAGCTCTATCCAAGAACGTTAAAGCCTATACCGGTTTGCGCGCCAGCATGGTTGCAAACTGTAGCTGCGCCCCATTGTGCATGGTGCCCAGATCTTCGTTGTATTTGAGCATTTCCCAGCCCTGATAAATCGTGCTGAGCTGGCTCTCATTCAGGGTAAACGGAAAACCGACCGGGCATGGGTGCGCCGGCGTATCCATAGCACAAACGATGAGATTATGGCCGCCGGGCAAGGTATGTTCCTGCATGTCGGCAAGAACCGCATTGATGCGCCTGGGGTCAAGAAACATCAGGGTCACGGTACAGGCAATGAATCCGTAGTCGGCATCCAGTCTCGCCTGATTGATATCATACACACGCGGATCGATAGTGCCGATGCCTTCTTGCGCGATGATGGATTGCAGCATCTGAATGGCATTTGCGTTGCTGTCCACTGCGGTGACATCGAAACCCAGCTGGCTCAGGTACAGGGCATTACGCCCATTGGAGCTCCCCGGCGGACGAAAGACACGCCCGACAAAGACTGAGGGGCGCGCTGCCGGGCGGCGAACGAGAGAGGGAAACGATGGTTGAACACTCTGGTGAGGTCGATGAAATCCCGAACCTGAAATGGCCGCGGCGCTTTCCGGTGCCGCGCGATTCCGGGGTGCCGAAGGGATCGCGCATCGTCGAGGGAAAATCCTGGCCCGCGCCCGAGGGCCCGACCCGGATCGCCACCCTGCGGATCTATCGCTATGAGCCGGACAATGACGACCCGCCGCGCATCGACACGTTCCGCGTCGATCTCGACGATTGCGGACCGATGCTGGCGAAGCAGACACCGGGCGCGGTGACTGTCGAAGCCGTCGATCTAACTGATGTCACGGACTTCGCACGCGAGGTCGACCTCGTAGCCCCGGGGGATCTGGAAGCCGCTCTCGACTTCGCTTTTGCGGTCATGACAGGCGTTGATCGTGAGGGCATCGCTGCCCGGGCGACAACAATCGCAGCGGCTCGGCATCGAGCACCGCCCGAGGCGCACGAACTTGCTGCCATCCGATACCAAGAAGTTGGGGACGACGCATCCCTCATCGCCCTGTTCGATGCGCTTGAGGCCGCGCAGGGTGCTCGGACCTTCCGGCCGGAGATCCTGCGCACCTGCATCAAGGCCCTCAGATCGACCAGTCCCGACGTAAGCTTTCTGGAGGCCGTCAAGCGCATCCGCGAACAGCAGCGCGTCCTCGGACAACTCCTCCCAAAGAAAGCCGTGGGAAGTCCGCTCCTGCTCAAGGGTCTCGAGGGCGATGTCGCGGTCATCCTGGATGCGAGCGACTTCGACCGTGACGCAGCAAAGAACCGAAAGAACCTCTACGTCGCGTTGACCCGGGGCTCCAGGAAACTGGTGGTCTGCTCGCCGACGGACCTCTTGGGATAATAGCGCCGGGCAGCATTCCGGGTGGCGAGACCCGGCTATTCAAATGAAAAGCGCCCGAGGGCGCGTTGGGGCGGAAGAGCATGCCGTGTTCACCCGGTGTCGAAGCTGCGAAGCGCTCTTCGCGTCGATGAAGGCGCTCACTTGTCCGCGGGCAGAGTGACGCAGTTACCTTGCCGCACCGCCGTCAGGCCGTTCACTGTTCCTCCCGGTCATCGTCCCACCCGCGGCGAACGACCGCTCTCCAACGGTCGTGTCAGCCAGGTCGCAGGCGCAGCGAAGGCCCGCTTTACCAGATGCTGCGTAGGCGAAGCTAAAGATCACACACTTGCAGCGAACGGCAGCTTTGTCCCGCTCTGCTTCCGTCCCTCCATCCCGCAGCGAAGGACATCTCTGCTCAACTCTTTACAG
>JAUNVT010000187.1 GCA_030540655.1 Rhodobacterales bacterium | reverse complement strand
CAAAGGGATCAGGTCGGTAAATTGGCTGCATGAAGCCGTTGTTCAGGACGGACTAAGTATGTCCGGGGAAAGGGGAGTTGCGGCCAGCATCAGATTTGTGCTCCAGACTCATATACTGCGATTCCTGCGTAAGCCGAATTAAATGCCTTGACTGGTGGCGCTGGAGCGATTCAGCTTTTTCCATGATCCGCCCCGGTTTTTCTTTCCGCAAGAGAGCGCCTTGAACTCGAGGCTTGCGTGCGTCGTCAGCGCGAGGGCCACGGTATTGCGCGCCGCGCAAATGCGATCCTGTTGTTGGACGATGGGGAGAACTGCGCTCAGATCGCAAATTTCTCTATCTGGACGACGACACCATCCGTGGCTGGTATAAGTCCTACCGGCAAGCTGGATGGGATGCGCTTGGCTTTGACGGCTGGAAGGGCGGTCAGTCCCGAATGACACAGACGCAGGAGGCTGCGTTATGCAGTTGGTTGGAGGCGCGCTTCTGTCGCTCTACGGTCGAAATGCGAGCCCATATCCCGTGCTGAATATGGTTTGAACTCCTCAAATTCCGGCTGCATCAAACTGCTGGCCCGCCTGAGCTTTGAATACCGCAAGCCCAAGCCCCTGCCGCGCGTTGCCTCAGCCGAGGCGCAGGCTGAATTCATCGCGTTGTACGAACGCCTGATGCGAGAGTTGAGCGCGGATGAGGCCGTTTACTTCGCGGGCGCGGTGCATCCCGAATACCAGGTAAAACCTGCATTTGGCTGGGTGAAGGTTGGATCAAACCCAGCGGTTCACACCACAGCAGGACGTGGTCGCGTGAACATTCATGGGGCTGTGAACCTTGAGACTTTCGATGCGCCCTTCGTCGAACCCACAACGGTGGATGGTGCCAGTTCCGTGCAGCTTCTGACCAGGATCGAAGTGCGAAACCCAGACAAGCGCATCATTCATGTCATCTGAAACAACGCCGCCTACCACAAAGGACCGGATGTCCGGGCTTTCCTTGCAAGGACAGCCTGCCGCCCTCCCTCCGGAAAAACGGCACCCTGCGGGCAAGAGATGGGATCAGGAGGGCGCTATGCGGTTGCGGCCTCTGGGGCGGCTGCCAGAACCTCGGTGCCGGTCAGGATGGCGCGCAGCTTTGTCATCGCTGCGGTATCCCCGACAGCACAGAGCGCGTGGATCACCATCGCGTGCGCCAGGACGCGGGCGCGCACCTCACTCAGCGCCTTGGGGCGCTACGTCGTGAGCAGGACGACGAGGATGTACCCGACGCCGGGCTGCTGCGATCCGACCCTGATTGTCAGCGACCTCATGTTCGATCCCACCGGCTGTTCATAGACCGTGGAGGAAAAGTAGATGCCCTTCGGTTTTGTGTTGCAGTTCCAATAGGCTCCAGACTCATACCCAACATATTACGGTCGCAGCGAGAGTAATGGCGGACAGGAATACCTTGTGGCATCGATCGTATCGTGTGGCCACACGCCGCCAGTCTTTCAGGCGTCCGAACATGATCCCTATCCTGTTGCGCCTTTTGGAGCGACGCTTATCGTATCGGACGGCCTTCCTGCGTGACTTCCGGCCAAGGATGCAGGGAGTAATTCTCTTTGAGATCAATGCTTCCCGATACCAATCAGCATCATAACCTCCGTCTGCCAGAAGCCATCAGCTTCGGGCAGGTTGTCCGGTAAGGCGGCAGTGCCGGTGTAGTCGCTGACCTGACCCGCGGACATAAAGAAGCGGATCGGGCGGCCGTTGGTGTCCGTGACGGCGTGTAACTTCGTAATCATACCGCCTTTGGTCCGTCCAATCAGACGCCCGCGTCCCCCTTTTTTTCCCCAGGCTCGAGGCCGTGCGCTGCGCCTTGAGGTAAGTCGCGTCGATTGAGATCGTTTTGTTGTCGGGTGTCTTTGCAGCCAGACCGGTCATGATCCGAACGAACACACCCCTATCGCTCCATCGTTTCCAACGGTTGTAGAGTGTCCTGGCGCGGCCATATTCAGCCGGTGCGTCGCACCATCGCACCCCATTACGGTTAATGAAGATAATACCGCTCAGCACGCGCCTGTCACCGACGCGGGGCTTCCCACGGCTTTTGGGAAAACAAGGCCGAAGCCGTGCCATCTGATGCGCGCTCAGCCAATATAAATTGCTCATTATGCCCCCACAATTCAGGAGCTTGAATCACGCAATTATCGCCGCATCAAGATGGTTAATGGGTCCTGAGCCTACGCAACTGCGTCGTGCCGAGCGCGCCGTTTGACAGCAAGTCTCTGGGCGGTCATTCCATAGTAGCAATTCAGGTTTGGTAATTAGCCAGCGCCAAATTGGTTCTGTTTGATCTAACAGTACGCGGTTGAACGATGCCTGCCGATCTCAGACGCAATCTCGTCGATGGAAATCTTCGCATTTAACATATCTTCAATCGCGCGTCTTTCGCGTAAATCCAACTCTGTGTGGGCCATCTTCCGTTCTTTTTGCTTTTTCAGCAAGATATGAGATCTGTCGCAACCCAGTTTAGAATGTGCAGGTGAACGGGTCGAGGATATTGAGACGCAGGTGATTGAGCATCCCGAAATCGGTCAGATCAACCGCATTCACGACCTGAAGCGCAACCTTCTTACAGCCCGTCGCGCAGTCTGGCCTCAGCGCGAAATGCTGAACGCGTTGGTGCGCGACGAGTCGCCCTTTATCAGCAGCCAGACGCAAATTTATCTCAGAGACTGCTACGACCACACCATCCAACCTATCGATATGATCGAAACCGCTCGCGAGATCGCATCGGGTTTGATCGACATATATCTCTCCAGCGCCAGCAATCGCTTGAACGAGGTAATGAAGGTGCTGACGATCATTTCGACGATTTTCATTCCCCTCACCTTCATCGTCGGTGTGTACGGCATGAATTTCGATCGCTCTGCGAGCCGATAGAATATGCCGGAGCTTGGCTGGCGTTACGGCTATCCGGTCGCCGTGCTAGTGATGGCGGCAATTGCTATCGTATTGGTATGGATCTTCTGGCGGCGAGGATGGATCGGCATGCGAGATGGTTTCTAAGATTGTTGCAGCCGCGTGGCTCTATTGCGCAAATTTTGTCAGGTATTCATCCCGTGAGTCCAGTGTGGTAGGCGGAAAGGATGAGCGAACCAACACCGCCAACCTACAAGACGAAGAAGTGGCTTTTCTATAATCAGGCGCATCCGCAAGGTCATCAGGACTGGTATTGGCACTCGGATTCTGGCCCGGTGATGGCCTATAAGACGCTCGGCCATTACAGGCTTTGTGACTAGATACCGAAGACCTTGCAAGCGCCCCGCCTTACGAACATTTGGGGATATGAACTCCTATGAAGAGGCAGAGCTTGAAGAGATCCGTGTTATAAAATGCAGAAAAAGCCCCCATTCAAGACGCCTGACAAAGCTCTTCGATCCTTGATAAGTAAAGTTTCTCTGCCCTCGGCGTTCCTTTCACAGATGTTCATTAAAGGGTCCCCTTATGGGAACCCTTTGCCACATACCGGCCAAAACCTGGCCCGCTCTACCCAGCGCTATTAGTCAGGCCGCCTCTGCTTTTCTCATAGCCGCCGCGTACACTGCCTCCGCTTCTAGGTGCATAAGGCCCGACCATGACCGTCGCAAGCTTTGCAATTGGTCCTTTGACATGGTGGTTGTAATATGAACCGTACCATTATCGTCGCGTATGAAGTTCAGGCTCGAGATGTCCAAAGCCACTCGTTTTGCCCCGGTTCCAAGAAATGTGCCAATATCAACAACTGCCTGCGCGTTCCGGCCGGCGCCATGGACGTGGGACACATTACCGATCTCCTTGTCGTCTTGCCCGTAGACACCCATGCCTTTTATGTCTGACATATTAAGCTCGGCGAGGCAGAGAGCGGTACGATTGGTTGAATTCACCAATACGGGCTGAATGTTCCTAATTGCGGATTTTGTATTCTGATCGGTCATGAAAAATCTCCCTTCTGGAGAAAAATAATATCGCGTACTGTTGGGTGAGTATCTAATGCTGCAGCGCAGCATTTCAACTGCCTCGGGGCAGCTCGGTCGAAAAGATTATTAAAGAGATGGAATTTCACAGGACTGTGATCGAGAAACATAGAGTGGGGTTTTTCGGCAAAAATCTGGAAGACCATCTAAACTACCAAATAGGGCCACGCGCCCTCATACACACTCATGCCGTGGCCTGAAAAACCTGCCTGAAATAGGCGATGGCATCTTCTGCTATCTCTTTAGCGTAGGAAACCGGGGTGGCCCAAGGTGGATCGATTGTAGCTTCAATCTGACCATTGTTAAGAGTAATTTCGGGGTGATGTCGTGCTGCAATACTCTGCATGATCTTGTTCTGATTGGAGAAGAATACATGCAATGTCTTAATTCCACGGTTTTGCGACGCCGCCATCAGACGGGAAAAGAGCGTACTCCCGATACCTTTTTCTTGCCAATCTGGTTCGACCGACAAGGCGAGTTCCGCGTCTTGAGGAGAAGGTTTAAGAAGCCCTCGCAATTCGCCGATGGCGCGGAGCTCACCATCGACAAAAGCCCCGAACACCAACGTATCGATGCCAATGACGTGTTCCGCATAATTTTTTATGACAGCGTCTTTAACGAAAGCGCCAAAGCGCGCACTGCGGGTTTCTTGATCGAGGCGCATAAAATGGTGAGTAATCTTAGATATATCGCGTTCGCCCAGTTTCCGGATTTCTGGCGTTACGCAAGTCGTATGATGTTTCATTAACTTAGGCTCCTGGCGACATCGTAATAGGGCCGATGTCAAGTTACCCTCCCAGCTGTATATAATGCTGCACTGCAGCAAAAACTACGGGTTCACTCTATCTAACGGACTTTCCGTCACGGAAGCTGCATCCGGCATTTTGCTAATTAGTCCGCCCTGAATAACTCTTATCCATCTGAATTATATTGAGAAAGCTGCGA
>JAUNVT010000017.1:21025-36617 GCA_030540655.1 Rhodobacterales bacterium | reverse complement strand
TGGCGGACCGAGGAGGATTCGAACCCCCGACCCCCTGATTCGTAGTCAGGTACTCTATCCAGCTGAGCTATCGGTCCACGAGGGAGGGATTATCGGCTGTGATTAGGCTTTGCAAGGGGATTTGCGGGAAATATTGCGCTCAAGTCAAATGACCTTTGGGCAGGGTGATCAGGAAAGATGTATCGCCCTCCCGGGTGTGCTCCAGCGTCAGCGTGCCGCCATGGCCGCGGACAAGCTCAGATGAAATTGTCAGACCAAGGCCGGATCCGCCCTTTGTCACACCCCCTTGGAAGGGGGTAAACAGATGCTCGCGCGCTTTGGCGGGCAGGCCGGGGCCGGTATCGCGGATGCAGATCAGCGCGACATCATCCGTCTCCTCGGCCTGAACGGAGATTTCGCCCTGCTCTCCGCTGCTCACGATCGCCTGCCGGGCGTTGCGGACCAGATTGGCTATTATGCGATACAGCTGTTCAGGGTCGGCGCGTAGCTCGAAACCCGGGCGCACGTCTTCGGAAAAACTGATATCCGCCTCCCCCGCTGCGAGGCGTTCGCTGTCGATGACGTCGTTCACGATGTCCAGCAAGGCAAAACGTGACAGGCGCGGAGCGGGCTCTTCGGCCTTGCCATAGGCCAGCGTGGATTCGCACAGGCTGACGGCACGGGTGATCGAGTTCACCAGCTTGGGGGCCATGCGTTTCACCATCGGATCCTGCGATGTCTCCAGCCTGTCGGTGAAAAGCTGCGCACTGGTCAGCATGTTGCGCAGATCATGGCTGACTTTGGCGACGGCGCTGCCGAGGCCCGCGAGACGCTCCTTCTGGCGCAGGGCACTGGTCAGCTGGTTCTGCATCCGGGCCAAGGTTTCCTCCGCCTCGCGCAATTCGGTGATGGAGGAGCTGGGAACGATAACGCCACGCACATCCTCGGGCGCGCCGGCATAGGCCTTCATCGAGGTAACGACACGGCTTATAGGGCGCACCAGAAACACACGTACGGCCAGAAACAGCAGGATCGCGGTGATGATGGAAATGACTGCTGACAGCACGAGGATACGCAGGCCGTAATCGATCATCGCGGTGCGCAGGGTGCCTGTTTCCATCGTGATCTCGATCAGCATTCCGCCACTGCGGACAGGCGATCCAATCACGCGAACAACCTCATCTTCGGGATGCCACAGACGCAACAGCGCATCGCGGATCAGCACATCGGGGCGCACATCGCGCAAGTCGTAGGTCGCCGCAATCGCGGAAGGCAGCGGTGAAGACAGCACGAGCTGGCGTGCATCGCTGCGCCGCAATACGACATTGTAGACCCCGGCATTGTCCAGCAGCTCCTGCTCAAGATCGGGAGTGATATCGCCGCCTGCCAGTTGGGCAAGCGACGCGATCTGCGCGCGTTCCAGTTGGGACAGCAGGAAATCCTCGCGAAAGCGCGCGATGGAGGGCACAAAGATCAGTATCTCGGCCAGCATGACAAATATGGCCGTCAATATAAGGAATCGGCCGGAGAGTGTGTTCATCTACCGCCTCCGGAGGGCACTTTTTCTATGGCAGCCAGCGCTGCGCAGCGCGCACTGCACGCTTGACCCACAAGTTATGAAACAACCGGGGGGCGAAATAGGTTCCGGCAGCGCGTTTGTTCACTTCGCCAAGCGTGGGATAAGGCGCGACCATGGCTGCAATCTGGCTCATCTTCATCCCATTCGCCAGCGCCAGTGCCCAAAGGCTGATAAGTTCGCCTGCCTGAGCGCCGGCAATGGACGCCCCAACCGGCCGCCCTCGCACGACCATGACCTTGATCAGACCGGCGGTCTTGCGTTCGGCGATGGCGCGGTCGTTATGGGCATATTCGTGGCGAACCACCTCCAGCCAGGATCCGTGCTTTTGCCGCGCCTCAGCCTCGGTCAGGCCGACCTGCGCCAGTTCGGGGGCGGTATAGGTGGCCCAGGGGATATGGGCGGTCGTGGCCTTGGCAGGCAGGCCCAGCACGGCCGAGCGGATGACGATACCGGCGTGATAGGCGGCCGTCTGGGTGAATTGAAGGTTTCCCGCGACATCGCCAATGGCATAAACGCGCGAATTGGTTGTTTTCAGACGATCGTCCACCTTTATACCGGATCCGGTTGTGGCAATGCCAGCCGCAGGAAGGTTCAGCCGTTCCGTATTGCTCCGGCGGCCTGCGGCGACCAGCAGGTGAGTGCCTTTGATTACGCGCCCGTCCCGCACTTCAATCTCGATTGCACCGGCCGTGCCGCGCACAGCGGTGGCCATCGCGCCCTCGGCAATCTCGACCCCCTCGCCGCGCAGGGCGGCAAGGACAATTGCGGCCGTTTCGGGGTCGTCATTGGCCAGCGCGGTCGCGCCTTCGATCACGGTGACCTTGCAGCCCAGCCGCCGATGCGCCTGCGCCATTTCCACACCGATCGGCCCAGCGCCAATGACCAGCAGATGCGCGGGCTGCTCGCGCAGATCGAACAGCGTCTCGTTGGTCAGGAATGGCACGGTATCCAGCCCGGGGATGGGCGGCACGGCAGGGCGGGATCCGGTCGCGATCACGATGCGGCGCGCCTCGATCACCGCCTCCCCTGCCCTTACCTCAGTCGGAGAAATGAATTCGCCATATTCCCGGATGACGCGCACGCCCAGCCCCTCGAACCGCTCCACGCTGTCAAACGGGGCAATGGCGGCGATGACATCCTGCACATGCGCCATCACGGCGGCATAGTCCACATCAGGCACCGCATTCCCAATGCCAAAGCGCGCCGCATCCGTCTGGGCATGGGCGGCATTGCCTGCCGCAATCAAAGCCTTGGACGGAACGCACCCGAAATTGAGGCAATCGCCGCCCATCTTGTGCCCCTCGAGCAGCACAACGCGCGCGCCCATCTGCGCCGCGCCCGCCGCAACCGAAAGCCCGCCTGATCCGGCGCCGATCACCAGAATATCGGTGTGGATGTTTTCCATTGGCTAGATACCCTTTTTGCGGCGGACCGCCTTTATGATGATCGGCAATGCCGCCAATGCACTGAGCCCCAGTATCGGACCTATCACCTGCGGCTCCCAAAGAAGGGTCAGATCGGGGTTGCCGCCCCGGTCGAACACTTCGCCGAGGCCGACGCCGATCCAGGTGAACACGAGCGCCCCCGGTATGATCCCCAGCACGGTGGTCAGCACGAAATTCCGGAACTTGACGCCGACCAGCGCGGGCAAAAGATTGGCGACGAAAAAGGGCACCGCCGGCACCAGCCGCAGCAGGAACAGGACGCTGATCTCATTTTCGGTCAGACCATCCTTGATGCGCTTCAGCGTGCCGTCGCTTGCGTCCATTTTCGCAACAAGCGATTGGCCCAGCCCAATGCGCGCCGCCTGAAATATGACCACTGCCCCCAGAGAGGCGGCGAGAACATTGAATATCCCGCCCCACAGGATGCCAAAAAGGAAGCCGCCGGTTACCGATGCAACCGCAGCGCCGGGAAGCGAACATGCCACGATCAAGGTATAGACGCAGACAAAACCCGCAACCATCAACGCAAAGTGGGTATCCTGGTATTCCAGCAGCAGGGAGCGGTTTTCACGCAGCATTTCAAAGCTGAGGTAATTGCGCAAGGTAAACGCTCCGATACCGGCAAGGGCCACAATCAATACCAGAGGCGCGTGTCGCAAGAGAGGATGTTTGTCCGTCTGCCTGGCCTTTTGCATCTGCGATCCCTTCCCGTCTGGTTCATGCCGCATAAATGCTCTTATCGACGGCTTTAGGATAGCCATATCACGCGGCATTGATCGGCTGTATTATTTCGCGGCGGCGCAGGCGTCCCGGAACCCCCATGGCCTGCATCGCGCGGGCGATTTGTTGCATTAAATGGATGGGCGGGGTTTGACTTGGCGAAAAGCGCCTACTATAGACCGGGCTTCGGATATACCCGGATGTTGCGCGATTCCTCATGGATGCGTCCGTCCGCACAAAGTTTGGAGACGGAGCGATGAAACGCACCTTTCAACCCTCGAACCTGGTTCGCAAGCGGCGCCACGGCTTTCGCGCACGCATGGCCACCAAGGCCGGTCGCAAGATCCTGAACGCGCGCCGCGCCCGGGGCCGCAAGTCGCTGAGCGCATAAGCGCAACGAGGCCCGACAACAGGATGGCACCGCCGAGCCCCCCCGATCAGACGACCGGGCGTGTGGCTACGGCGGTTTTGTCATGCCCGGACGCTTCCGTCTCAACCAGCGACAAGTTGACCGTGCTGAAAACGCGCAAGGATTTCCTGCGTGCTGCGCGTGCACGCAGGCAGGGAACACCGTCGATGATGGTGCAGGCCCGCCAGCGCGCTGAGGGCGGCGGGTCCGGTATACGAGTGGGATTCACCTGCTCGAAAAAAGTGGGCAATGCTGTCGCGCGCAACCGCGCCAAGCGCCGCCTGCGCGAAGCGGCCCGTGCCATCCTGCCGGTTCAGGGAAAACCGGGCTGGGATTACGTTCTGATAGGCCGCGCCGATGCGACAGCCCAGCGCCCCTTCGAGGCGCTGAAGAATGATCTTGCCACGGCTTTGTGCAAACTTCACGACACCGCAACATGACGCCGCTCGCGTGGTGCCTCGCGCTGCCTGTGCGTGCCTATCGGCTGACTTTCAGCCCCTGGGTGGGTCATGGTTGCCGTTATCAGCCCACATGCAGCGCCTATGCGCTTGAGGCGCTGGCGCGGCATGGTGCCCTCAGGGGCGGCTGGCTGAGCTTGCGGCGTATTTGCCGCTGCCATCCATGGGGCGGCTCGGGCATTGATAACGTACCCGAGTGAGCCGTTTTCCTACTTGGTCTGGGTGATCACCCCGCACGCGACGCGGCCTCCTGCACCCGCATCGGACTGATAGCTGTCGGCGTTCTCATGAATAATGATTGCAGACCCATCTTCGTCCATCAAGGGTGCCGAACCGCCGGCTATGGTCAGTCGGCTGCTGTAGAACTCGGCCATCGCCTCGCCGTTTGCATTTACATGGATATTGGGAAGATCCCCCGCATGTGCCCCATCCTCGGCCAGAAGGCCATGCCCCTTGTCATCCGGGTTGTAATGATCGCCCGCCGCATCGAACCCTTCCTCGCAAGAGCCCACCTCGTGAACGTGAAAGCTGTGCCAGCCGGGAGTCAGGCCGACAAGTTCTGCGTGAAAGAGCGTCCCGCCCGGCCCTTCGGTCAGTATCACGTGACCGGCATCCTGCCCGTCCTGCCCCTTCAGCATTGCCATGCCACCTGACTCGGCGCTGGCGCCACCTGCCATCACGGCCGCGATCGCTGCCCCCATCATCAAATCCGAGCGGATCATGCCCTGTCCTTTCATGTTACATGTTGCCCCCTAACGCCCGGCGCCAAGCGACGTTCCACTCTTGTTTAGAACTCATCTGTGGATTACTGCCGCCCCATGCGCGACGATGCAGACGATATTCATCCGCTCTTTCAAGGAGCACCCCGCTCCACCGAGTTCCGCAAGCTGCGCAAACGCATCGTGCGACAGGCGCGCGAGGCGGTGGATCGATATGGCATGGTCGATCGCGACGGGCCGCGCGCGCGGTGGCTGGTATGCCTGTCGGGCGGCAAGGACAGCTATACGTTGCTCGCCGTCCTGCACGAGTTGCAATGGCGCGGGATGCTGCCCGTCGATCTGCTGGCCTGCAATCTGGATCAGGGCCAGCCCGGCTTTCCCGCAACCGTCCTGCCCGAATTTCTTGAAAAGATGCAGGTTCCGCACCGGATCGAATACAAGGACACTTATTCGATTGTCACGGACAAGGTGCCCGCCGGACGGACCTTCTGCTCGCTCTGCTCGCGACTGCGGCGTGGCAATCTTTACCGCATCGCACGGGAAGAAGGTTGCGCGGCGGTTGTGCTGGGTCATCACCGCGATGACATCCTCGAAACATTCTTCATGAACCTCTTTCACGGCGGGCGGCTGGCCACCATGCCCCCGAAGCTGGTCAACGAAGAGGGCGATCTTTTTGTATTCCGCCCTCTGGCCCATGTGGCCGAGGCGGATTGCGACCGGTTTGCCCGCGCGATGGGATATCCGATCATTCCCTGTGATCTTTGCGGCAGTCAGGACGGGCTCCAACGCCAGCAGGTGAAACAGATCCTCGACGGCTGGGAGGCGCGGAGTCCCGGACGCCGGCAGGTGATCTTTCGCGCCCTCATGAATGCGCGACCCTCGCACCTTCTGGACCTTCAGATGTTTGATTTTGCCGGGCTTTCACTTGAGCCGTTAAAAAGCGGATCAAATTTGGAGAATGTTCCAAAGCTGCGTTAAGTAGCTGTTGATCAGGACGACCATAGGTTGATCGGGCAATTGTAAAGGCGCCGCCCGATGTCATTGGTCTTCCGTTCAATCCTGTCCAGGCTGCGCGCAGTGCGCCGCAGGATACGGGCGGGCTTCGCCTTGTTGGCATTTTCGCCGGCATTGGTTCTGGGCGGGTTCTGGCTGGGCGGCGAAGATCTTCTGGTAATGCTCGCCCTTGGATTTCCGATAATACTTTCCTTTTGCTGCCTGCTTTGGCCTGCTTTGCTGGGGGGGAGCCTTCGGAGTGACGCAGAACTCGGTGAAGAAGGCTTTGACCGCGCGATCGACGCGGCAGTCCGGGCGGCTGAGGCAACCTCACGCCGTACGGGCTGCATCTTGCTGGAACTGGATGATTACGCCGCCTTGCGCGAAAGATTCGGCCGCGACACGAGCGAGGGCGTGATGGACCGGTTGGCCGACAGGCTCCGGTCCGTTTTGCGCACCCGTGATACGGTCTGCCGAATCGAGGACAGTATCTTTGCCGTATGTGTATCGCCGGTTCGTCAACTGGATCTGGGGGATATGCTGCAATTATCGGACCGCCTGAAAATCAAACTGGCGGAGCCTATCGAAATCGATGGAACAACTGCCTGCGTGACGGCGTCCGTTGGCATTTCCACCGATACCGGGCTAAAAGGCAGCAGCGCTCAGGAAAGGACCGGCCCCGCTTTGCTGAATTGCGCAACAATTGCCTTGGCCGAGGCGCGCCGCCACGGTCCATCCGCCACCCGCGCCTATAGCCGCGACATGACGCGCTCCCTGATTTCGTGTGATGCCAATCTTGTACGAGAAGCTGCCGAAGCACTGGAGAGCGGCCAGATCCAGCCATGGTACCAGCCCCAGATTTCAACCGATACCGGCCGCATTACCGGGTTCGAGGCTCTGGCGCGCTGGTCGCACCCTGTGCGCGGCCTCATATCTCCTGCCGAATTCATTCCCGCTCTTCAGCACGGCGCCAAGATGGAGAGGCTGGGGGAAGTGATCCTTTGCCACTCGCTCGAAGCGCTCAAAACATGGGATGCGGCGGGGTTGGATGTGCCACATGTCGGCGTCAACTTTTCCCCTGAGGAGCTTCGCAATCCCGGGCTGATCAAAAAAATTGAGTGGGAACTTGACCGGTTCGATCTGAAGCCCCATCGTCTGGCCGTTGAAATTCTGGAAACGGTCGTTGCGTCGTCTCCCGACGATACTGTGGTACGCAACATTGCGGGGTTGTCACGGCTGGGCTGCCAGATCGACCTCGACGATTTCGGAACCGGCCATGCCTCCATCTCGTCCATCCGGCGGTTCGACGTGCAGCGGCTGAAGATTGACCGCTCTTTCGTGATGAAGGTGGATTGCGATCCCGAACAGCAGCGCATGGTTGCTGCAATCCTGACCATGGCCGAGCAGCTCGATCTGGCCACCTTGGCCGAAGGCGTCGAAACTGCGGGCGAATACGCGATGCTGTCGCAGCTTGGCTGCGACGCCGTGCAGGGGTTCGGGATCGGGCGCCCGATGCCGCTTGACCAGACCGCGGGCTGGATCCACGCTCACATGGCAAAGCTCACGAAGATGCCGCCGATTGGCCGCCATATCGGCTGATACTGCGCACGAACCTGTGTTGGATATCCTCCTTGCCCGGAATCTCCTTGACCTTTAGGGCTGCACTCTGTTGAACCACCGATGACTTCCCAACAGATGAGTGGCTTCCAGGAATGGACGATCAGAACAAGAACCTAATCTTCGCTACCGCGCTGAGTTTCATCGTGATCATGCTGTGGTTCGTGCTGTTTCCCGCCCCCGATACCCCTCCGGAGGATGTCAGCGCGCCTGCAACAACCAGCCAGCCTGCGAAGAATACCGCGACCGAACCGGGCATCGCCGCCGCGCCGGACGTGGCGGGTGACGCCCCCGAAGCCGAGGCAAGAACGCCCGCGGGGGCACAGGGAACAGCGCCCGAGGTCGCGGATGCTCCGCGGGTCGAAATCGACACTCCCAGCCTGAAAGGCAGCTTGTCATTGCAGGGCGGTCGAATCGATCAATTGTCCTTGAAGAATTACCACGACACCATTGATCCTGATTCAGATATCGTCGAGCTTTTGTCACCTATTGGCAGTGCCGAGCCATATTATGCCCTGTTCGGCTGGGCACCGGGCGCCGGGCTGGATCGCGATCTGGTTCCTGGTGCCAATACGCTCTGGAAAACCGGGGCGGGTGCAAAACTGACGCCGGACACGCCTGTAATAATGACATGGGATAACGGCGCGGGGCTACAGTTCACGCGCACGATTTCGGTCGACGACAAATTCATGTTCGATGTGCAGCAATCGGTACGCAATGAAAGCGCGCAAACCGTATCGCTTGCCCCATACGGCATTCTGGCGCGCCACGGCATGCCCCAGGATTTGCGCAAGTTCTTTATCCTGCATGAGGGCGGCATCCTCATGGCCGATGGCCGGCTGACGGAAACCGATTACGATGATTTCGATCCGTCCGCCAGCGCCGCGTCCCTTGCGGTTGAGCAAAACGGCTGGGTCGGTTTTACCGATCAGTACTGGATGACCACACTCATCCCGCGCGATGCCGGCGGCTTCAATGTGACCAAGCTGCACGATGCGCGCAGCGACATCTATCAGACTACGACGCGCCTGCCTGTCCAGACCGTCGCGCCCGGGGAAAGCGCCAGCACTAGACTGGACGTATTTGCCGGTGCCAAGGAGTGGGAAACCATCCGCCGCTATCAGAATGAGGGCGGGATCGACCGCTTCGTCGACTCGATCGACTGGGGCTGGTTCTTCTTCCTGACCAAGCCGATCTTTGCGGTTCTGCATTACCTGAACAAGCTGATCGGCAACATGGGCTGGGCGATCATCGGGCTGACGCTGATGATCAAGGCGCTGATGCTGCCGCTGGCCTATAAATCCTACGTGTCGATGGCACGCATGAAAGAGCTTCAGCCGAAAATGGAAAAGCTGAAGGAAGAAGCCGGCGACGACAAGCAGAAGATGCAGAAGTCAATCATGGAGCTTTACAAGAGGGAAAAGGTGAATCCAGCTTCGGGATGCCTACCCATCCTGTTGCAGGTTCCAATCTTCTTTTCGCTCTACAAGGTGATTTTCGTCACGCTGGAGCTGCGCCATGCCCCTTGGATTGGCTGGATCCGGGACCTCAGCGCGCCCGACCCTTCATCGGTCCTGAACCTGTTCGGCCTCTTGCCCTATGCGACGCCCAGCGTTGATTCGCCTCTGCATATCCTGTCGCTTGGTGTGCTGCCCATTCTGCTGGGTATCTCAATGTGGCTTCAGCAAAAGCTGAATCCCACACCGCAGGACGCGACGCAAAAAATGATCTTTGCGTGGATGCCATGGGTTTTCATGTTCATGCTGGGCCGGTTTGCCAGCGGTCTCGTGCTCTACTGGATTGCCAACAACACGATCACCTTCACGCAACAATATGCAATCATGCGCAGCCAGGGCTACAAGCCCGACGTGTTCGGCAACATCCGCGACGGGTTCAAGCGCAAGCCAAAGACAACGGCGCCCGCCAAGACGCCCAAGGGCGGTAAATGATCGCCCGCGTCGGCGCGATCTGGCGGCACCCCATCAAGGCACATGGGCGCGAACGGGTGGATCGGGTGACGGTGGCCGAGGGATCAACGATCCCTTGGGATCGCCGCTGGGCGGTCGCCCATGAGGCATCCTCGGCGCCCGATACAGGCTGGTCACCCTGCCCCAACTTTACGCGCGCCGCGAAGGCTCCGCAGCTGATGGCGATCAGCGCAACATCCGATATGGGGCGTGGCACCGTCACATTGCGTCATCCCGCGCGGCCCGATCTCACATTCGATCCGGATGCCGAAGCCGCGGAATTTCTGGACTGGGTGCGCCCGCTCATGCCCGAAAACCGCGCCGCCCCTGCCCGCATCGTCCGACAGACAGACCGCGGACTGACCGACAGCGATTTTGCCTCGATCAGCCTTGTGAACCGCGCCTCTCACGCGGATTTTTCGCGCAGCATGGGACGGGACCTGGATGTACTGCGCTGGCGCGGCAACATTGTGCTGGACGGTCTCGACCCTTGGGCCGAAGCGGGCTGGATCGGCAAGACGCTCCAGATCGGCACCGCGCAGCTTTGCGTGCGCGAGCCCATCACACGCTGCCTTGCCACCACTGCAAATCCCAATACGGGCGAACGCGATGCCGACACGCTGGGCGCGCTGAAGTCGTATCGTGGCAACCACGAATTCGGTGTTTGCGCCATTGTCACCCAAGGCGGCGAAATTGCCGTCGGTGACAGTGTAGAGCCTCTGTGATGGCAGCCCTTCCCTTCCCGATCGCTGAGGAGCCGGATTCCGAGACTGCGGAGCGTGCGCGCATCCTTTTTGCAGGAGAGACCGGTTTCCTGAAGGGCGTCGTCGCCATGGATGGTCTGCCCGAGGCAGACCGGATCGAGGTGTGTTTTGCCGGCCGCTCCAACGTGGGCAAGTCCACGCTGATCAACGCGCTGACCGGGCGCAAGGCGCTGGCCCGCGCCTCAAACACGCCTGGCCGCACGCAGGAGGTGAATTTCTTTACCCTTGCTGACAGCCATTATCTGGTCGATCTGCCCGGATACGGATATGCTGATGCGCCCCTGCCCGTAGTTGAAAAATGGCAGGCGCTGCTGAAGCGCTATCTTTCCGGGCGTCAGAACCTGCGCCGTGCCTTCGTGCTGATCGACACGCGCCATGGCGTGAAGGCGGTGGATCACGAGATCATGTCCCTTCTGGACAGCGCCGCCGTCACGTTTCAGATCGTGCTGACCAAGGCCGACAAGCTGCGGGGCACGGCGCTGGACGATATTCTGGCGCAGGTGCGCGGCCAGATTGCCCGGCACCCGGCTGCCTTTCCTGAAATGATTTTGACCTCGAGCGAGAAAGGCGACGGCATCGCCACCCTGCGCGCCACCATTGCGGATCTGGCCTGAGCCTTGCGCGGCACCACACTTGCGAAAATAACAGGCAACGGGAACATACATGATGAAGAAACGCGACATGAACCGTGACTGGATTTCCACCGCCCGCACGCTGAGCGAGGCCCTGCCCTATCTGCAACGCTACGATGAGGCGATCGTGGTGATCAAGTTCGGCGGTCACGCCATGGGCGACGATACCGCAATGGATACATTCGCGCGTGATGTCGTGCTGATGCGGCAGGTTGGCGTGAACCCGGTGATCGTGCATGGTGGCGGCCCCATGATCAACGAGATGCTGGACAAGCTGGCGATCAAATCCGAATTCGTCAACGGCAAGCGGGTGACGGATGCCGCGACGATGGAAGTGGTTGAAATGGTTCTGTCTGGCCGCGTGAACAAACGCATCGTGCAGGCGATCAACGCGCAGGGTGGCCGGGCCGTCGGCCTGTCGGGCAAGGATGCGCATCTTGTCACCTGCGAGCCCGCCGATCCCGCACTGGGGCTGGTCGGGGTGCCCAGCGTCATCGACCCCGGCATATTGCACACATTGTTCCGCGATGATGCGATTCCGGTGATCGCCCCCTTGGGCGCCGGCCGCAATGGCGAGACATACAACATCAATGGCGACACGATGGCCGGCGCCATTGCTGCCGCGCTCAAGGCTGACCGCCTGCTGCTGTTGACCGATGTGGACGGGGTGCGCGATGAGGGTGGCAACGTGATTACCGAGCTGAAAGCCGATCAGGTGCGTGAAATGACCGCGATCGGTACGATTTCGGGCGGCATGATCCCCAAGACAGAAACCGCCCTGCACGCGATCGAAGGCGGGGTTCGCGCCGTTGTGATCCTTGACGGGCGCGTGCCCAACGCGCCGCTTCTGGAGCTGTTCACCGATCACGGCGCAGGCTCCATGATCCGGGCATGACCGCGCCGGATCTTACGGCCATCGCCCGCCGCAGCGGGGCATCTTGCCTTGATGTGATGGGCGGCGTGCACGAGGATGGCGGCACGATTATCCTGCTCGGGCCCTCGCGCTCCTTCTGGCCGATGATGAAGGCCAGCCCCGAAATGCAGGATGGCGCGCCCGACCCGATCGACCGCTGGTCGCGCCGGGTGATTGGTGATCTGGCGCAGTCCTTGGGGGCCGAAGCGCTGTTTCCCTTCGGCGGTCCCCCCTACCTTCCCTTCCTGCGCTGGGCGATGGGCTCAGGTCGCGCATGGCAAAGCCCGGCGGGGATGCTGGTGCATGATGTCGCGGGTCTCATGGTGTCCTACCGCGGCGCGCTCCGCTTTTCCGATCAGATCATTCTGCCCCCCACCAGCGTCTCGCCTTGCCGGACGTGCCCGGATCAGCCCTGTCTCTCTGCCTGCCCGGTGGACGCGCTCAGCGCCGCGCACGGGTATGACGTGCCAGCGTGCCATGCGTTTCTGGACACCAATGCCGGCGATGACTGCCTTACCTCGGGGTGCAAGGCCCGCCGCGCCTGTCCGGTCTCGCAGTCATTCGCGCGCGATCCCGAACAATCAGCGTTTCACATGAGTTATTTCCACCGCAGACCCTGACATCTCAGCGAAACGGCGGCGAATACAGCAGGCCGCCATCCGTCCATTGCGCATTCAGCCCGCGTGGAAGACCGATGGGCGACGCCTCACCGATGTTTTTCTCGAATATCTCGCCGTAATTGCCGCCTGCCATGATTGCCTTTTGCGCCCAATCCGCATCAAGACCCAATTGCGCGCCCAGATCGCCCTCGGTGCCCAGCAAGCGGTTGATTTCCGGCGAATCTCCGGGCTGTGCCGACAGTTCGATGATATTGGCGCTCGTCACGTCCATCTCTTCGGCGGCGATCAGCGCGTTCAGCGTCCAGCGCACCACATCGGCCCATTCACTGTCGCCGTGGCGCACCAGCAGTGCCAGAGGTTCTTTCGATATGGTTTCCGGCAGCAGCACATGATCCCCCGGCGTCTCAAAGGTGGCGCGCGTGGATGCAAGGCTGGACGCATCGGCGGTAAAAGTGTCGCATACCCCGGCCAGATATTGCTTTTGACCATCGATATTGGTTTCGACGGGAACACGCTCGTATGTCATCTTGTTCTGGCGAAAATAATCGTCCAGATTCAATTTGGTCGTGGTTCCTTCCTGCACGCAGATCGCCGCACCGTTCAGATCCTTGACCGAGGTGACACCCCGGGCCTTGGGCACCAGAAACCCCTGACCGTCATAATAATTGATACCGACAAATTCAAAATTCTGCCCCACGTCATGGCTGAACGTCCATGTGGTATTACGCGCCAGCAGATCGACCTCCCCGGAAGAGAGTTTTTCGAACCGCGTCACTGCGGTGGTTGGCACGAAACTGACCGCGTTCCTGTCTCCCAGCACCACCGCCGCGACCGCACGGCAGATCGCCACGTCAAACCCCTGCCATTCGCCATTGGAATCCTGCGCCGCAAACCCGACCAGCCTGGTGGTCACGCCGCAGCTCAGCGTGCCCCGCGCCTTCACCTCTTCCAAAGTGTTTGCGCCTGCGGCCCCGGCAGACAGCCCCGCAACTGCAAGCGTGCCAAGAATTCCCCATTTAATCATTTTTACCTCTTACATGTAGTCTACGCATCGCGGCCGGGCGAAGGTTCCGGCGTGCTCAAGCCAAGGCTGTAAAAGCCTCGACAGGCCCGGGGCAGTGCGCCGCAGTCTGGCGGGATTCAAGCTTGCAGGTCAAGCATCACCTTGAGAAAACCTTGTTTTCCGATGCCCGGCAGATGTTGTGAAGGCCGTCAATCAGGATGTATCGATTGCAGCCTTGTAAAATCTCCGCGCATGCACGAATGCAGCACGTTTGATGGCCGCCATGGCCTCGGCATCCTCATCCGCGCCCCAAAGTTCGGCCTGCCATGCCTCGTCCAGCCGCGACACCTGCCAGAGTTCCTTGATCGGCCGCGCGTCCTGCGCCGCCGCCAACCCGATGATCAGCGATCCCGACAGCGCCACCAGATCATGCAGCCCGGTCAGAGCAAAGGGGTCATGCGCATGAACAAGCACCTGCAACCTGGCCAGCGCCACCGGATCCTGCGGCTTCGGCATGATGCCGGTTACAGGTTTCAGGCGCACGCCCAGATGCGCAGCGGCCCAGTCCAGAAGCGGATCCCACTCCTCGGACTGGCGCAGGACCAGTTCCTGCGGGCTCGCCGCGCGATAGCAGAGCAGATCGGTCTCTCCATAGGCGGCGATCATGGTCGCCACCTCGTCATGCTGATGCGCCACCTTGTCGATCGCGGCATTGGCCGAACGGGTCATCGGCATGGCGCGCGGATCGATCTTTTCTTCTACCGCAGCCCATTCGGCGGCGATTGCGGCGGCCAGTGCGTATGTCGGCACGATCAGGGAGGCTTTGGAAGGGGTTTTTACCTCGCGGCCGTCCAGCGCGATGCCATACCCCGCGCTGCCCCCGGTCACGGTCGCATCGGTCCAAAACCGTTTGGCGGCCCATTCCGTCACGCAGGTACCCCCCATATCCGCTCAAGGCACCCCGGCAGATCGCGCCAGCTTGCGAGCGTGTAATCGCAGCGCAGGTCGGATGTCGGGTGATAGCCCCATTCCACGCCGATCCCGCGCAGGCCCGCCGCGCGGGCCATATCCATGTCAAAGGTGGTATCGCCGATCATGATGGCATCCCGCGCCTCCGTGCCCGTTTCGGCCAGCGCGGCTTGCAACATGGCCGGGTGCGGTTTCGAAGGGTGGTAATCGGCCACTTGCTGCGTGACGAACATATGCGTCAGCCCATGCCCTTCCAGCAGCTTGTCCAGACCGCGCCGCGATTTTCCGGTCGCGACGCCCAGCAGCAGATCGTCCCGCGCGGCCAGCGTTTCCAGCATGTCCCGCGTCCCGGGATAGAGGGGCGAGGATTCAGCCGCGCCCGCCTGCGTACGCAGGGTCATGTAGCTGCGTTTGTAACCTGCGACCAAGGCCGCATGTTCGCGGGGGTCCAGATCAGGCGCCAGCCGCACCATGGCCACATCCAGCGACAGACCGATAATTCCGACTATCGCCGCGCGTTCCGGTACGGGCGCCCCAAGCTCGCCAAAGGCGTGATGCATGGACGCCACGATGTCACCCTGGCTGTCGACCAGCGTGCCGTCCACATCGAAAATGATCAGGCGCAGTGGCTGCATCATTCCGTATCCTCGAAGGGATCAGCGGGCACATCGCTGGGCGACCATTGGAACGTGTCCCAAGTCTGCTGCATATGGGACGGCAGCGGCGCGGTCAGGTGCAACAGGGCGCGGGTGACGGGATGTTCAATCTTCAGCGATCGCGCATGCAGATGCAGTTTCTTGCTGAT
>JAUNVT010000017.1:2869-20925 GCA_030540655.1 Rhodobacterales bacterium | reverse complement strand
GCATGCATCTTTTCGCCCTCGCCTTTGGCGCCGTGGCCCGGCGCCTTGACGAGGCCGAACTTGATCGTGCCCATGCGAGGGGTCGGCACTCCTGCGACAACGGCCCAGTAGAGCTTGCGCGTATTGCGGTGACGGAAGGCTGCGGTCAGCCCCCTGGCTGCCTCGCGCGTGCGGGCCAGAAGCAGCACACCCGATGTGTCCTTGTCGAGCCGATGCACCAGCCGGGGCTTTTCCTCCTGGCCAAAGCGCAGCGCCTCGGCCAGCCCGTCCACATGGCGCGTGGTTTTCGATCCGCCCTGCACGGGCAGGCCCGGCGGCTTGTTCAGCGCAATGATATGTTCGTCGCGGTAGATCACGCAGGCGCGGATCATCGCTGCATCGGCATCGGTGATATGTGCGCGGGCCCGCGCGGTCGCCTCGGCGGCATCGGGCAGCGGCGGGATGCGCACCGCCTGCCCCGCCTCCAGCCGCGTGGCGGCCTTGACCCGGCCCCCATCGACGCGCAGATCACCCTTGCGACACATCTTTTCGATCCGGCCCTGCTGAAGGTGCGGGAACTGGCGGCGCAGCCAGCGGTCCAGCCGCTGATCGGTATCATCCCTGGAGACATAGATCGTCTGAACGCCGCTCATGCCGGCACCCCCCGCATTAACCAAAGTCCCAGCCCCAGCGCGCCCACCGACAGCCCCACCGAAAGCCCGACATACAGCAGCGCCAGCATGATGTCCCCCTGCTCGACCAGCGTCATCACCTCCAGCGAAAACGCCGAGAACGTCGTGAACCCGCCGAGGAGTCCGGTCATCACGAAGGGCGACAGCGCGCCATTCCCGCGCTCCAGCACCCAGACCGCGAAGCCTCCCATCAGGAAGGATCCGAGAATATTTACCGACAGGACAGCGAGCGGAAAGGCAGGCGCGGCAAAGCGTGCGACCCACATGCCCGTGGCCATGCGAAGACAGGCGCCAATGGCGCCGCCCAGAGCCACTTGAAGAAAGGTGATGACCATGGCCGCTCTGTCGCGCGGCACCTTGATATTGTCAAGCGCCGCCGCCGCGCGCGGCCTTCACAAACCGCTTGTAAGCCCGACCTTGTGATCGCTAACATGGCAGCCGTGCTATAAAGAGGTCCTTCCCCGTGACAAATGATTCCGCGACGCTGCTGCGCCGCCTTTTCGACCGCGCGGTCGAAGTGGCCGACCCGATGCAAAGCCTTGCTGCCTCCCTGCCCCCCCGCCCCTCGGGCCGGGTTCTGGTGATCGGCGCGGGCAAGGCGTCGGCGCGTATGGCCGAGGCAGTCGAGGCGGCATGGGGTCCCTGCGAGGGTCTGGTCATCACGCGCTATGGGTACGGCCGTCCCTGCAAGGGCATACGCATCATCGAGGCCGCCCACCCCGTGCCCGACGCCGCCGGGCTGGAAGCGACCGAACAGATGCTGGCGCTGTTGCAGGGCGCGGGAGAAGGTGATTTCGTACTGGCGCTGATCTCGGGCGGGGCGTCGGCATTGCTGGTGGCGCCCGCCGGGGCAATCACCCTGGCTGAAAAACAGGCGGTCAATCAGGCGCTTCTGGCTTCCGGCGCGCCGATCGGGCAGATGAATGTGGTGCGCAAACATCTGAGCCGGGTCAAGGGGGGCAGGCTTGCTGCCGCTGCCTATCCTGCGCAGATGCTGGCGCTGATGATATCGGACGTGCCGGGCGACGATCCGGCAATGATCGGATCGGGGCCGACAGTCGGCGAGGGAAGCACGCCCCGTGACGCGGCTGCGATCCTTGAGCGGTATGGCATCGACGTGCCCCTCTCGGTGCGCGAGGTGCTCGCGGGTGCGGGCGATGTGGTTACACCCGGTGATCCCCGCCTTGCCCATGTCCGGAACGTGATCTACGCCGCGCCGTCGCAATCTCTGGCCGCTGCGGGCGATGCCGCCCGTGCGGACGGGATGGATGTGCGGATCGGCTCGGATGATCTGGAGGGCGAGGCCCGCGAGGTCGCCGCCGAGCATGCGCGTCAGGCGCTGGAGGCGCAGGCGGTAATGGGACCGGGCGACGCGCCTCTGCTGTTGCTGTCTGGAGGCGAATTGACCGTGACGCGGCGGGGCGATGGCATTGGCGGGCCGAACGCCGAATATGCGCTGGCACTGGCGATCGCCTTGAACGGCGCGCCCGGCATCCACGCCATCGCCTGTGACACCGACGGCGTGGACGGCGCCGCCGAGATCGCAGGCGCGCTGATCGCCCCGGACACGTTGCAAATTGCCGCAGAATGCGGCGCTGATCCGGCCCGGGCCCTGGCCGAAAACGATGCGCACAGTTTTTTCGCAGCGGTTGGCACGCAGGTCGTGACGGGGCCGACCCTGACGAATGTCAATGACTTTCGCGCGATCCTGATCCATCCGGGCCTTCCGGCGCCTGCTTGAATAAACGCGGTACAACGCTATTAACTATGGTTAATAGCGCCGCACGGATCGCAATGGCGAATCTGGGACCCTTTCGCGGACACGAATAAAAGGACATCACTGCCATGATACGTCGTTTTTTCCTGACCTCCGCCGCCCTGTGCGGTGTGGTTCTGGCCAGCACCGGTGCGCTGGCATTAGCACAATCAAGCAATTTGACTGCCGACGACATTACCCGCCTTCTGACGGGAAACACGGTCGAGGGCAAGTGGGACGGCATCACCTACCGGTCCTATTTCGACCCTGACGGGACTACTATTTTCGTTCCCTCCAACGCAGAGAAGATGCTGGGCAAGTGGCGCGTCAATGCCGGAAGCCAGCAATACGAAACCTTCTTCGATGCGATCGGGTGGACCGGATACTCGGTGCTGCGCACAGATACGGGTTTTGCCTGGCAGAGCAAGGGGACGCTCTATCCGTTCACCGTCCTTGAAGGGCGCGATCTGGATTTCTGAGGCAAGCTGCCGCGTTAGCCAGCCCAGTCCAGCAACAGGATTTGCGTGTCGCCGTATCGGCGTATATCGCGCTGTACAAACCCCGTCGGCGGGGTAATGGTGGTGTTTTCCTCCCATACGATCAGCGCGCGCGGGGCCAGCCAGCCTCCGGCAACGGCGCAGGTCAGCGCAGCCTCGCCCAGCGCGCGGCCGTATGGAGGATCCATGAACACGAGCGTCGCAGGCGCGAAAGGCGCGACGCCGATCCGCCGCACATCGCTCCGGATGACCCTGCAGCGATCCGCTATGCCGACCGTCTGAATGTTCCGGTCAAGAAGACCCAAGGCAATCCGGCCATTTTCGATAAAACACGCCGATGCCGCACCCCGCGACAAAGCTTCAAGGCCCAGCGCGCCGGTTCCGGCAAACAAGTCCAGCACATACGCCCCCTGAAGCACGTCGAGGCTGGTCAGAACGCTGAACAGACTTTCCCGCACCCGGTCGGATGTGGGCCGAAGATGCGCGGCGGTATCGCCCTTGCCCAGCGCGGCCAGACGGCGGCCGCGCGCCTCTCCTGCGATGATCCTCACGCGAGAAGCGATTTCAGATCTGTGCCGGGATCCGCGACTGCATCGGCCGGGGGCGATTTCCCTGCCTCGATCAGCCGCTTGCCCACCATATAGGCGCGTGGATCGTTCATCGCATCCACCGCAAGCAGCCGGTCTCCGACGAAATACCACAGCGAAAGGGACTGCGTGCCGGTACCTGCGCGTTTGACAATCCGGTCATACCCGGCGCCAAGGCCGGCGATCTGTAATTTCACGTCGAACTGATCGGACCAGAACCATGGTTGCGGCACATAGGGTGTGCCCGCGCCCATGATATTGTCCGCCACACATTCCGCCATGTCGATGGCATTAGGAACGCTCTCCAGCCGCAGCCGCCCCGCCTTGTGCGGAAAGGACGCGCAATCGCCCGCGGCCCAGATTGCCGGGTTGCTGGTTCGTCCTTCGGCATCGATCCTGATCCCGTTGTCGATCTCCAGCCCCGCAGCCTCGGCAAGGGAGGTATTAGGTGCAATGCCAACACCGACGATAACGAAATCCACGTCCAGCTCCGTGCCATCGCTCAGCTTCGCGCCGGTGACATGCGCCTCGCCCAGGAGCCGCTCGAGCCCCACCCCTTCGCGGATATCCACGCCATGCGCGCGATGCAGCGCGCGGAAATATTCCGATGTTTCGGGGGAAGCCACGCGTTGAAGGATCCTGTCGGCCATTTCCACCAGCGTGACGTGCAGGCCTTTCTGGGCGGCTACCGCTGCGGCCTCCAACCCGATATAGCCGCCGCCCACGATCAGAACCCGCGCGCCGGTGCCGAAACGCGGACCCATCGCATCGGCATCGGCCAGATCGCGCATCACATGCACGCCCTCCAGAGCACCGCCAATCGACGCGGGCAGACGCCGGGGGGACGATCCGGTGCACAGGACCAACGTGTCGTAGGGCAGCGCCTCGTCCGCGATATACACACGGCGTGCGGCAGGATCGATACGGTCCACATGCGCATCCAGTCGCAGGCTGATCTGGGCATCCTCGTAAAATTCCGCTGGACGCAAATACAGGCGCTCGACCGTCATTTCGCCCTTCAGATAGGCCTTGGACAAGGGCGGGCGCTGGTACGGCGGCGCGGGTTCGTTGCCGATCAGCGTCACGCTTCCGCCGAACCCGTTCTTGCGCAGCCGTGCGACCAGCGACGCCCCCGCCTGCCCCGCTCCGATGACAACGATATCTGACATGTTCCACTCCCGCCGTGCTGGGGTCCGGTTTTTTAAGTGGCCCGGCCAGGGCATAGCCTATATCGATTGAACATATCAGTGCAATCAACAGACAGGATACCATCATGTCCATCTCGAAGGGCGACAAGCTGCCCGCCGCGACCCTTATCCATCTGGGCGGCGACGGCCCCGAACCCGTGGATCTGGCCGCCCGCACCGCTGGCCGCAAGGTGGTGATCTTTGCCGTTCCGGGTGCCTATACCGGCGTTTGCACGAATGCGCATGTGCCCAGCTTCATCCGCACGGCAGATAAGTTTGTGGCCAAAGGCGTGGAGGAGATCATGTGCATCTCGGTCAACGACCCCTTCGTGATGAGCGCATGGGGCGAGTCAACCGGCGCAGCGGCGGCTGGCATCACCATGCTGGCGGATGCGGAAAGCGCGCTCACCAAGGCAATGGGAATGACATTCACCGCCGCCCCCGCGGGGCTCATCGATCGCTCCAAACGCTATGCGATGCTGGTCGAGGATGGAACAATCACGCTCCTGAACGAAGAGGAAAGCCCGGGCGAGTGCGATATCTCCGCAGGCGAGGCGCTTCTGGCCGCAATGTAGCGACCCGGCCCAATTGATGACAGAGGAGGTGGGGAGGGGCGCGACGCCCCTCCCCACCTTCCCGGCCACTATCAGCGACCGGCTTTACTGACCCGCCAGAACATCCATCTTGCGTGCCAGCTTGGCGTCCAGCGCGCTGAGACCGTCCGCATCATGCGTGGTCAGCGTCACGGTGATCTTGTTATAGACATTGCTCCATTCGGGGTGGTGATTCCACTTCTCGGCCCAGATGCCAACGCGCACCATCCATGCCAGAGCATCGGTAAAATCCGAGAATTTGAAATCGCGGGTGATGGCATCGCGCCCCTCCACCATCTTCCACCCCTCTTTCAGAAGCGGCTCGATCATTGTGGTCCGCGCTGTATCGCTGAGTTTTTCTGTCATTGCTGATCCTCCTTGAGGGTTTTCCTGAACGGTCCGTAGGACGTCAGTATCTCTATATCCTGCTCAACCGCTTCTGCTTCGGCGTGCAGATATTCGGCAACCGCCTCGGCAAAGCCAGTATCACGAATCCAGTGCAGTGAATATGTCGGGACGGGCAGATATCCGCGTGCAAGTTTATGGCCCCCCTGCGCGCCAGCCTCGACACGCGCCAGCCCGCGCCGAAGCGCGTAATCGATCGCCTGATAATAACACAGCTCGAAATGGAGGCACGGATGATCCTCGGCGCAGCCCCAATAGCGGCCATATAGCGCCGACGCCCCGATGAAGTTGACGGCCCCCGCGACAGGCTCGCCGCCGCGCTGTGCCAGAATCAGTAAAATATCGTCCCGCAGCGTATCCTGCGCGATATCGAAAAAAGCGCGTGTCAGATACGGCCTGCCCCATTTGCGTGCGCCCGTGTCCTGATAGAAGCGCCAGACGGCGTCCCAGTGGTGCGGCTCGATAGCATCGCCCGTCAATTGCGTGATCTGGCCGCCAAAATCCTGTGCGACACGGCGTTCCTTGCGGATGGCCTTGCGTTTGCGAGCGCTCAGCGCCGCCAGAAAGGCATCGAAATCGGCATATCCCTCATTTTCCCAATGAAACTGCTGGCCGGTACGCTGCATGAGGCCCATTTTCGCGCCCGCCTCAGCCTCCCCTCGGGTGCAGAACGTGACATGCAAGGAGGAAAGCGCGTTGTTTTCAGCGATCTGAACCGCGCCCTGCACCAAGGCCGCGCGGCCCGTATCGACCCATCCCGGACGGGTCAGGAACCGTCGCCCCGTGACCGGAGTAAATGGGACTGCCATCTGCAATTTTGGATAATATCGCCCGCCAGCGCGCCCGTAGGCATCACCCCACGCATGATCGAAGACATATTCGCCCTGACTGTGCGATTTGGCATAAAGCGGCGCACAGGCGATGATCTGGCCGCCCGCCTCGGCGGTCAGGTATTGCGCCTGCCATCCGGTTCCCGGCCCGACCGATCCGCTATCCTCGAGCGCCTTGAGAAAACGATATGTGGTAAAGGGATCATCGGGACGCCCCCCCTCCGCAGCCTCGGGGCAGGCGCAGGCGTCCCAGTCGGCAGGTGAAATCCCGCTCAGATCGCCCTGCGCCCGGATGGTGATTTCAGTGCCGGTTTTCATGAAGAGATTGCCTCGCTGCCTGCGCTCAACCTGTGGTGTGATCTGCGCTTATCAAGTGGGCAGGTCCGGCAGATACCGCTCGAACGTGATGTTGGTCGCGATGCGACGCGCAGCGGATTCCGCCTCGGGGCTGGTAATGGTCCAGCAAAGGATCGCGGCGCCTCCCGCCTTCAACTCGATCACGCGGGGGCGGTTCAGATCATCCCATTCATGGCTGATGAAACAGGCGCCCGCCTCGGCATAGTCCGGTATGGCGCGCAGGCGGTGCCGCACATCGCTGTGGAGTTCGGGAAAGTCATGCGCAGCGTAGGCGCAACTGACGATGCCACGCGGAATGCCGGGCGCAAGGCGGCGCAGCGCGATCATCGAATGAGGGTTGAACGACATCACCGCGACCGGCCCGTTGTAACTGACCAGATCGCGCGCCACCGCCCCCTCCAGCGCGCCGTCAACCGGACCCATCTGGCCATGCTGATCCTTTATCTCGATCAGCAGCGGCACGCGTCCCGCCACCAGCGCCAGCACCTCGGCCAAGGCCGGAATGCCCTCCGTCGTGCCATTCAACCAGATACCGGACAGCCCGGCCGCGCTGCGCGCGCGAACCGAGCCGGTCGTATCTGTCAGTCGGTCCAGATCATAATCGTGGAACACCATGGCCACGCCATCGGATGACAACTGTACGTCAATTTCGATACCGTAACCTGCCGCCATCGCCGCCTGCACCGCAGCGGCAGAATTCTCCGGCCGCGCGGCCGCGATATCATGCAGGGCGCGGTGGGCCAGCGGGACAGTCAGAAAGCCGGGATCGAGCGGCATCATTTGATCTGGAATACGCCTTCGATTTCCACTGCAACACCGAGCGGCAAGGATGAGGCCGAGACAGCCGCGCGCGCATGTTTGCCCGCATCGCCGAGAGCCTCCCCCATGAAATCGGACGCGCCATTGATCACCTGCGGCTGCTGGGTAAAATCAGGCGTCGAATTGACAAAACCGCCCAGTTTCACCACCCGCACCAACCGGTCAAGATCGCCGCCACATGCCGCCTTGACCTGCGCCAGCAGGGATATCGCGCAGGCGCGCGCTGCCGCGGCGCCGCTCTCCACGTCCATATCATCGCCCAGCTTGCCCGTCAGAAGGCCCGATGAATCCTGCGAAATCTGCCCCGAGACATAGACGACATCGCCAACCTGAACGAAGGGCACGTAATTTGCTGCCGGGGCTGGCGCATCCGGTAAAGTGACGCCCATTTCTGCCAGTTTCGCTTCAAACTTTCCCATTTACCGTGCTCCTTGATTGTTGGGTCGAGTTGGTTCGCCTTGAACGCTACTGCTTGGCGCGTCAGATGAAAACGGAAAAAAAGGGGGTCGGTGCACCTGCGGGCAGTGGCCTTGCTTGCGTGCAGATGTGAAAAAAGGTAACTCATAAAGGTTAGTGCGCCAGGCGCTGGCGCGTCAGACGGCAAGCTGCGCAGAAAATGCACCGCTTCCGCCACGATGCCTTTGAGGCCGGGTGCCGTTTTTCGAAAATTCGCACTGCTGCGCGGTGGCGGATCACGTCTGGCCAAAGGTAAGCAGTTGACACAACATTCCATCATTTCCGCGATGTTGACACCTCGCGCGGCCATCTGCGGTGCCGCGCTCGCACTTCTGGGCGCTTGCGCGAGCCCGGACCCTGCCCTGACGCGCGGGACGCCTTTTGATCCATTCGAGGCGTCGAATCGCATCAATCACGAAAACACCAAACGGGTCGACCGCCGGGTCTTGCGGCCCTTGGCCGAAGCGTATAGCGCTGCGATGCCCGACCCCGCCGAAACTGGCATCAGCAATTTCGCAACCAATATTTCACTGCCCGGTGCCATGGTGAACAATGCGTTGCAAGGCAATGGCGTAGGCATGACGTCGGATTTCTATCGCTTCCTTGTCAACACGACGCTTGGTATCGGTGGTTTCATCGATGTGGCCTCGAAAATGGGCATGCCCGCCAGGACCGATGCCGATTTCGGGCAGACTCTCTATACGTGGGGGGTAAACGAAGGACCGTATATCGAATTGCCGCTGCTGGGTCCCTCCACAAGTCGGGCAGCGGCGGGGCGGGTCGTGGATTGGTTCACCAACCCGCTTTACTATTTCATCGAAGAGCCTGAAATATATTATGTAGCCGGCGCGCGCGGGGCCCGTGCCCTGACCGGCCGTGGGCTTTACAGCGAATCCATCAATTCAGTGCTATATGATAGCGCCGACAGCTATGCCGCGACGCGGTCGTATTATCTGCAGAATCGCCGCTACAAGATTGGAAACCGCGGCAGTGACGCTTATCTGGATCCCTATGATGCTGATCAGAACAGCCCCGCCGCACCCGCAGGCACCCCTGCCGTCAGCGCTGATTTCGAGGACCCTTATGACCAGTGACGTGACCCGCCGCAGCATGATTACCGCCAGTCTGGGCGCCGCCTGTCTTGCGACCTTGCCGCGGGCGGCATTCGCGCTGACTGACGCGGGTGCGCGCACCTTGGTTGACGGAGTGGTCGCCGAAATTAATCGTGTCATCGCTTCGGGTGGCTCGCTCAGCAGCATGATAGCCGAGTTCGAGGCAATATTTCGCCGTTATGGAGATGTTGATCTGATCGCCCGCAGCACGCTCGGCCCGGACGCGAACCGCGCCAGCCCCGCTCAGATGGCGGCCTACACCGACGCGTTTCGCGGCTATATCGCGCGCAAATATGGCAAACGGTTCAAGGAATTCGTCGGAGGGCAGATACAGGTGCAGGGCGTGCGACCCGTCAAATCATGGTACGAGGTTCAAAGCATGGTGACGATGCGCGGGTATGATCCGTTCGACGTGCGCTTTCTGGTATCCGACCGGTCGGGGCGTGATCTGTTTTTCGATATGGTCATGGAAGGCATCAGTCTGCGCCTGAGCGAGCGGACGGAAATCGGAGCGATGCTCGACCGCCGCCGTGGCGATATCGACGGGCTCATCGCAGATCTGCGTCAGGCGGGCTAGGAAGCAAAGCACCGCCAAGATGTCCGCGACCACGCGGGCGCCTTGTGAAGTTCTCCCTAGCCTGCCGGGCAGTTTAACCCCCCAGCAGCTGTCGCAGGATGCTGGTGATCGGCCCTTCGCGGTTTTGCTGCGGCGCGGGGGCGGGCTGTCTGGTTTGAGTCCCCTGCCACCCTTGTGGCTGCTCGGCAACCTGTGGCTGCGCCGGCTGTACAACGGGGCGATTCATTGGCAGAGGGGTCGCGGGCATGCCTTCTTCTACCCGTACCATGACCTCGTGCCAGATCTCGGCGGGCAGGCCGCCCCCGGTGACGCCCGTCAACGGTGTATTATCGTCATACCCCATCCACACGCCCGTCACATAATCGGCGGTAAAGCCGAGGAACCACGCGTCGCGCGCCGCCTGCGTCGTGCCGGTCTTGCCCGCAGCCTCGCGACCCTGCAGCTTGGCGCGGCCGCCGGTGCCCCCGTCGATCACGCGGCTCATCATCCAGGTCAGTTCGCGCGCGGCCTCCTCGCGGATCACCCGCTCGCCAATGCCGCCGCCCGCACCCATGATGGGCTGATCTGCTCCCAGCAGCTTCAACTCGACAAGGCCGTAAGGCGTCACAGACGAGCCGCCGTTCAGGATGCCGGCAAAGGCACCGGTCATCTCCAGCAGCGTGCTTTCCGACGCCCCCAGCGCCAGCGCGGGACCGGCGGCGAGATCGCTCTGAATGCCGAAATCGCTGGCAACCTTTCGCACCAGATCCAGCCCGACCGTTTCCGCGACCTTCACGGCAGGAATATTGTAGGAATGCTGGAGCGCATCGGCCAGTGTGACGCGGCCGTGAAACCTGTTGTCGTAATTGCCCGGGCACCACCGCTTTGAGCCCGGAACATCCACGCAATAGGGCTCGTCCACCACGGTATCGAGCGGGGAATGACCCAGCTCCAGCGCCGCCGCGTAAACGAAGGGTTTGAAGCTGCTCCCCGTTTGCCGTTTGGCTTGGGTCGCGCGGTTGAACGCGCCCGACACCTTGGTCTGGCGCCCGCCGATCATCGCCCGCACGGCCCCATCGGCGGACATCACCACAACGGCGGCCTGTGCCTTGGACCCGTCGCGCAGCTTCTCGTCGAACACCGCTTGCAGCCCTTCCTCGGCCGCATGCTGGAGGCGCTGGTCCAAGGTTGTACTTATGATCACATCTTCAGTCGTATCCCGCGTGAAAAATTCCGGGCCTGATGACATGACCCAATCGGCGAAATAGCCGCCCGCCTGCCGCTCTGCAGCCTGCGACAGGACGGCGGGACTTGCCAGCGCCACCGCGGCCTCGGCCGAAGAAAGGAACCCCTGATTGCGCATCAGGCCGAGGACCACCGAGGCGCGGTTCTGGCTGCGTGCCAGATTGCTGGTGGGCGCAAGAGTCGAAGGCGCCGTCAGAAGCCCCGCCAGCATCGCACCCTCGGATGGGTTCAGCTGGGCCGCATGCTTGCTGAAATACCGCTGCGCCGCCGCTTCGGCGCCATAGGCGCCGCCACCCATATAGGCGCGGTTGAGGTAGATCGACAGGATCTCCTCCTTGGTATACTTGAGCTCCATCGCGATGGCATAGACCGCTTCCTTGGCCTTGCGGCCCAAGGATGACCGGCGGCAATCGGCAATATAATCTGCTTCGCTCTTCCAGTCAGCCTCGACATATTCGGTGCCGACGCAGAGCAGCTTGGCCGTCTGCTGGGTCAGGGTTGATCCGCCATGTCCGGAAAATGGCCCGCGCCCCTCGCGCAGGTTGATCGCGATCGCGCTCGCGATGCCGATGGGATCCACTCCCGGGTGCAGGTAAAAACGTCGGTCTTCGGTTGCGATCACGGCGTTGCGGAGATGTTCCGAGACAGCCTGCGCATTGACCGCGCCGCCAAACTGGTCACCGCGCCATGCGAACACCTCGTTGTCGCGATCCATCAAGGTAACTGATCCGCGCGCACGCCCGTCCAGTAACGCCGATGCAGCGGGCAGGCTGTTGTAATAATAACCGACCGAAACCGCGAGAATCAGCAGGAAGGCAGCCGTCAGCCGCCAGCCGACGCCCCAGACGATCCGCCAGATCAACCCGAACACACCCAGAACGCCGCGCGCCAGCACATTGCCGCCGCGCCGCCGGGGTGCCGCGCGTTTGCGCGCCTTGCGGGGCTGCGCCGCGGGTTTGGGTTTCGTCTTCTGTTTGCGCTTTTCCGCCACCAAGGGTGGTTTGCGCGGTCCTGTATTGCTCATCTTCGCCCTGCCCGGCCATTTCAGGGGCTTGCCCCCCGTTTCTTTGCGGCAAACCTAACGTGCTTTACCCCGAATGTAGAGGCTGCACAGCCCGCATACCGCAAATAGATGAACAAAAGACTTGCTCTGCCGGTCCGACACGGGTGGTCAAATCGTGCGCAGCCATGCTAGGTCTTGTGGCATGACCCACCATACCCCCCATATCGGCGAGCCACGCCCCGTCATTCGCCAGTTGGACGAAGGCGCGATCAATCGGATCGCCGCAGGCGAGGTGGTGGAACGTCCCGCCTCGGCGGTCAAGGAGCTGGTGGAAAACGCCATAGATGCGGGCGCGCGCCGTATCACTATCGACATCGCCGATGGCGGCAAGACGCTGATCCGGGTGACCGATGATGGCTGCGGCATGGCGCCGGATGATCTTCCGCTGGCGCTGGCCCGTCACGCCACCTCCAAGATCGATGGCAGCGATCTTTTGAACATTCACAGCTTTGGCTTTCGCGGCGAGGCGCTGGCCTCGCTGGGGGCCGTGGGCCGGTTGACGGTGACATCGCGGGCGGCGGGGCATGATGGCGCGGAAATCTCGGTCACGGGGGGCAAGGTCGGCGCCTTGCGGCCCGCCGCGCTGGGCGGCGGCACCGTCATCACGCTGCGCGATCTTTTTCACGCCACCCCTGCCCGGCTGAAATTCATGCGCACCGATCGCGCCGAGGCGCAGGCGATCGGCGATGTGATCAAGCGGCTGGCCATGGCCGAGCCCACCATCAGCTTTGCTTTGCGGGACGTGTCGGGCGGCGGCGAGGGGCGGCAGACCTTTCGCGCCGATGCCGAAACCGGCGATCTGTGGGATTCGCTGCATGCGCGGCTGGCACGCGTGATCGGGCGCGACTTTGCCGATAACGCCATGCGGATCGACGCCGAGCGCGACGGGTTTCACATGACCGGCTCCGCTGGCCTGCCGACTTACTCCCGCGGCGCCGCTGTCGCCCAATTCCTCTTTGTTAATGGCCGCCCGGTCCGTGACCGCATGCTGATCGGCGCGCTGCGCGCCGGATATATGGATGTGCTGAGCCGCGACCGGCACCCGGTGGCCGCGCTCTTCATCGATTGCGAGCCAGCCCTTGTGGATGTGAACGTGCATCCGGCCAAATCCGAGGTACGGTTCCGCGATCCCGGCACGGTGCGCGGGCTGATCGTGTCGGGGCTACGCCATGCGCTGGCGGAGGCGGGGCACCGCGCGTCCTCGACCGTGGCCACAGGAACGCTGGGAGCGTTCACGCCCGAACGCGGCCCGGCGCGTGTCTACCAGATGGAACGTCCGTCGCCGCAGGCCCGCGCCGCCAGCTATGCCGCCCAGGCACCCAGCTTTGCCGAAACGCAGAGTACCTACAGCGCCCGCACCGAGCCTGCCCCCGCGCCCCCGACAGATGCCCCGCTGGGCGCCGCCCGCGCGCAGGTGCACGAGAACTACATCATCGCCCAGACCGCCGATGGTATTGTTATCGTCGATCAGCACGCGGCGCATGAAAGGCTGGTCTACGAGCGGCTGAAACGCCAGATGGCGGATCATGGCATTGCCGCGCAGGCGCTGCTGATCCCCGAAATCATTGATCTGCCCGAGGCGGACTGCGCCACGCTGACCGCCGCCGCGCCGGATCTTGCCCCGCTCGGTCTGACGATCGAGGCGTTCGGCGGCGGTTCCATTGCGGTGCGCGAGGTGCCGGCCATTCTGGGCCATGCGGACGCGCGCGCACTGGTACTGGATGTGCTGGACGAATTGAATGACCAAGGCGACAGCGACAGCCTGCGCGCGCGGATCGACGCGATCCTCAGCCGCATGTCCTGCCACGGCTCGGTCAGGTCGGGCAGGCGCATGCAGGCGGAGGAGATGAATGCCCTTCTACGCGAAATGGAGGCAACGCCGATGTCGGGCCAGTGCAACCACGGCCGCCCCACCTATGTATCGCTTAAACTTGGCGATATCGAACGGCTGTTTGGCCGCAGCTAAGGCGATTTGCAGCTTGCAGTTGCGCCGGGTTTGGCGCCACTTCGCACTGAAAACCAGGATCAGGATATATATATGAACCAGTATCTGGATCTGACCCTTCCGCAATGGCAGGCCGCCTGCGCTGCCGCCGCGCTGCTGGCGCTGATCCTTGGCATCATCGCCATCGCCGCCACCCGCCGCGCACGGCGCCACGAGACCGAGGCGCACGCCCTGCACCGGCATCTTGCCGGTATCCAGCCGCTGGCTGACCGGACCGCGCCGCTGGAGGACCGCGTCGAGGCGCTGCGCGCCGAGCTTCTGGACGAGCAGGTGAAAACCGCCTCGCTTGCCCAGCGGCTGGAGAGTCTTCAGGAAACCCATCAGCAGCGGCTGGCCGATCTGGCGGTTATGAAAAAGCAGATGGAGGACAGGTTTCACAGCCTCGCCTCGGGCGCGCTGTCGGCCAATTCCGAGAAGTTCCTGTCGCTGGTATCGGAGCGTTTCAAGACTCATAAGCAATCTGCGGACGAGGATCTGAACCGTCGCCATGCCGCGATCAGCGATCTGGTCAAACCGCTGGGCGAGCGCTTGGGGAAATTCGACGAGCGCATGAGCGAGATCGAAAAGGCCCGCAATGAGGCCTATGGCACCATCAGGCAGCAGGTCCTGTCGCTCTCCGAAGGGCAGGCCAGTCTGGGGCAGGAAACCCGCCGCCTTGTGCAAGCCCTGCGGGCACCCAAGACGCGCGGACGCTGGGGCGAAATGCAACTGCGGCAGGTGTTCGAAATGGCCGGCATGACCGAGCATGTCGATTTCCATCTGGAGAAAAGCTTTGACACGGATGAGGGCCGGCGCCGCCCCGATGCCATCGTCCATATTCCCGGGGGCAAAAGCATCGTGATCGACGCCAAGACGCCCCTTTCAGCCTATCTGGACGCGCTGGAGGCCGACACGCCGGATTTGCAAAGCCAGTTCATCAAGCAGCACGCGGTTCAGGTGCGCAAGCATGTCAACGATCTGTCGTCGAAATCCTATCACGAAAACCTGAGCACCACGCCCGATTTCGTCGTCATGTTCATCCCGGGCGAGACGTTCGTATCGGCCGCCGCCGAGGCGGACCCCGCGCTGATCGAATACGCGTTCGAGCGCAAGGTGCTGATCGCCACCCCCACGACGCTGATGGCGCTGGTCAAGGCCATTGCCTACGGCTGGCAGCAGGACAAGATGGCCGAGAACGCCGAGGAAGTGCAAAAGACCGCCAAGGAGATTTATGACCGCCTGCGTGTCTTTGCCGAACATCTGGGCAAGGTGGGCAGATCGCTGGGCCAGTCGGTGGATCACTACAACAAGGCAGTCGGATCGCTGGAGGGGCGCGTGCTGCCTTCGGCGCGCAAGTTCGAGGAGCTGGGAGTGGTTTCCGCCTCATCGCCTCTGGTGGAAAAACCCGCCACCGTCGAGCCTGCGCCGCGCAGCCTGACCGCGCATGAATTCATGCCGGAGACCGAGCGCGGCGCCTGACGCATCGCACACCATGCGCAATCTCCGGCAATGAACCCAGCCTTGCTCAGGCCATCTTGCTCAGGATCGGGCATTGGCGTGCGCGTGGCTCAGATATCCATGTAGACGTGCCGCTCGGAGTCGGCTCCCGGATGGGTGACGGCGCCCTTGTAAGTGGCGCCGACCAGCTGCGCGAATTTCCAGATCGCGCCCGAGGCATACATCGTCTCACGCGGGCCCGGCCAGGCGGCCTTGCGCTGCGCCAGCTCGTCCTCGCTCAGATCGACCGTCAATGCCCCCTTGATCGCGTCGATGGTGATAATGTCGCCATCCTTCAGAAGCGCAATCGGGCCGCCATACGCCGATTCGGGGCCGACATGCCCCACGCAGAACCCGCGCGTCGCGCCCGAAAACCGTCCATCGGTGATCAGCGCGACCTTCTTGCCCATGCCCTGCCCCGACAGGGCCGCAGTGGTGGACAGCATCTCGCGCATGCCCGGCCCGCCTGCGGGGCCTTCATTGCGGATGACGATCACATCCCCTTCGGAATATCCGCGGTTCTGGACCGCCTCAAACGCATCCTCTTCGGATTCGAACACGCGAGCAGGGCCGGTGAAAACCTGATTTTCGGGCGCGATGCCGGCAACTTTCACGATGGCACCTTCAGGGGCCAGATTGCCCTTCAGCCCGACAACTCCGCCGGTTTTGGTGATGGGCGCGTCGATGGGATAGATCACCTTGCCGTCTGCCTCGCGGTCGATCAGATCGAGCTCCTCGCCGATGGAGCGGCCCGACGCGGTGATGCAATCCTCGTGGATCAGCCCAGCGCGGCGCAATTCCTTCATCACGACGGGAATGCCTCCCACGTCATAAAGATCCTTGGCCACATAGGTGCCGCCCGGTTTCAGATCGACGAAATAGGGCGTGTCGCGGAAGATCTCGCACACATCATCAAGGAAGAAATCGATCCCCGCCTCATGCGCGATGGCTGGCAGATGCAGACCCGCATTGGTGGACCCGCCAGTGCAGGCCACGACGCGCGCGGCATTTTGCAGCGATTTCAGCGTCACCACATCGCGGGCGCGGATATTCTGCTCGATCAGGTGCATCACCGCGCGGCCCGATGCCTCGCCATATTGGTCGCGGCTCTCATAGGGTGCGGGCATGCCAGAGCTGTTCATCAACGCAAGGCCGATCGCCTCGGACACGCAGGCCATGGTGTTGGCGGTAAACTGGCCACCGCAGGCGCCCGCGCTGGGGCAGGCGACGCGTTCCAGCATATCGAGCGCCGCATCCGACATGGTGCCGTTCTGATGGCGGCCCACCGCTTCGAACATATCTTGCACCGTCAGGTCGCGCGAACGGAAATCCTCGGGGATCGCCTCGACCTGCGGCGCGCGGCCGGGCAGGATGGACCCGCCATAGATGAAGACCGAGGGTGTGTTCAGCCGCACCATCGCCATCATCATCCCCGGCAGCGATTTGTCGCAACCCGCAAGACCCACCAGCGCATCATAGGCATGGCCCCGCATCGTCAGCTCGACAGTGTCGGCAATCGCCTCGCGGCTGGCAAGCGAGGAGCGCATCCCCTCATGACCCATCGCGATGCCGTCGGTAACGGTAATGGTAGTGAATTCGCGCGGCGTGCCCGATGCGGCCCTGACCCCCATCTTGACCGCCTGTGCCTGACGCGACAGCGCGATGTTGCAGGGTGCGGCCTCGTTCCAGCAGGTCGCGACGCCGACCAGCGGCTGGTGGATTTCTTCCTCGCTCAGCCCCATCGCATACATATAGGACCGGTGCGGCGCCTTCGACGGGCCTTCGGTGACATAACGGCTGGGAAGTCTGGATTTGTCGAACTTGGTCATGGGAGCCTCGTGGAGGGGGGTGCCTGAAATGCTGCTGCACCCGGGAATAAGCGAGCAGCGCGCAGGGCGCAAGGTTTGCGCGCGGCATGGCAACACCGTGGCCGAACCGCATGGCCGATTGCGTCCCCGCCCCCGCGAATGTAGCGTCGCAGCCATGCGTTATCCTGCCCATGACCGTTTGATCCTGCCCGCCCTGCCCTCCGCCGCCCTGTGGCGGCTGCTGGTGGGCTGCGTGGCTGTGGTCGTGGTCTTCCTGGCGCTTTCGGGTCTTTATGGCTGGTTGTGCAGCATGCTTCTGCCCAGCGCCGCATGGGGGCCGGATGGAGACGGGATCACCGCGGGAACGACACCGCTTGGCGCGCTGGTCAATCTTTTCGTCTTCGGCCTGCTGATCGTGGCGCTCGCTCTGGTGCTGCCGCCCTTGCACGGGCGCGCGCTGATCGGCGTGCTCGGCCCCGGCGCAGTGGTGCGGGCACAGGCGCGGCGCGTGTCGATATACATCCTTGGCATCTATTTTGCGGTTGGCCTGCTTCCGGTGCCGCAGGCGTTCGAGGTCGTGCCCCATCTGCCCGCTGCCACCTGGCTCGCATTCCTGCCACTCACGTTTCTGGG
>JAUNVT010000017.1:0-2769 GCA_030540655.1 Rhodobacterales bacterium | reverse complement strand
AACAATTTCAGCGCCATCGCACTGGCCGCTCCTCAGGGCAGTTTCGACGGTCTGGCGCTTTACCAATATCCGTTCGGGCCTGGCGATACCGACCTGCTGATGCAGTGGCTGCCGGTGGATCTGTTGGTGCTGGTCTGCGCATGGCTGGCGGCGCGGCTGGCGCTCCGGGCCTGATTGCATTTTCTTGCGGCGCAGCTTATCTCGTGGCCAATCCGTAATGTCGCAAGGCCAAGCCCCATGAACTGGATCACCAATTACATGCGTCCGCGCATCAACTCGATCTTTTCGCGCCGCGAGATGCCCGAGAACCTGTGGACCAAATGCGACGAATGCGGAACCATGCTGTTTCACCGCGAGCTGAGCCTGAATCTGAATGTCTGCACCTCCTGCGGCCATCATATGAACATCGCGCCGCGCGCCCGGTTTCAGGCGCTGTTCGATGCCGGTATCTTCTCGGAAGTCGAGGTGCCCGCGCCCAAGGCCGATCCGCTGCATTTTCGAGATCAGAAGAAATATCCCGACCGGTTAAAGGCCGCGCAGCGCGCCACCGGCGAAAAGGAGGCGATGCTGGTCGCGACCGGCGATATCGGACGCACGCCCATCGTTGCCGTGGCGCAGGATTTCTCGTTCATGGCAGGGTCCATGGGCATGTATGTCGGCAATGCGATCATCGCCGCGGCTGAAACGGCAGTGAAGCTCAAGCGTCCCCTGATCCTGTTTTCCGCCGCCGGGGGCGCGCGGATGCAGGAGGGGATCCTCAGCCTCATGCAGATGCCGCGCAGCATTGTGGCGGTTCAGATGCTGCAAGAGGCAGGCCTGCCTTATATCGTCGTTTTGACCCACCCCACGACCGGCGGCGTCACGGCATCCTATGCCATGCTGGGGGATGTGCAGATTGCCGAGCCCGGCGCGTTGATCTGTTTCGCCGGGCCCCGTGTGATCGAACAGACCATTCGCGAGAAATTGCCCGAGGGCTTCCAGCGCGCGGAATATCTGCTGGAGCATGGCATGCTCGACCGTGTCACGCCCCGCCCCAACATGCGCGACGAACTGATCACCATTACCCGGATGCTGCTGAACCTGCCGCCGGCCATCGCCGGTGATCTGCCGCCACCAACTCTGGTCCAGAACGAGCCTGAAACACCTGCCCCTGCGGCGGCAGAGCCAAAGCCCGTCTCTGCGAAGCCGGCGCCCGGGCCCAAAGCAAAGGTGAAGAAATGAGCGCCCCGGGCTCGGACGTCATCCTCGAGCGGATGATGGCACTTCACCCCAAGATCATCGACCTGACCCTTGACCGGGTCTGGCGTCTGCTGGATGCGCTGGGTAACCCTCAGAATGCGCTGCCGCCCGTCATTCATATTGCCGGCACCAATGGCAAGGGCAGCACGCAGGCGATGCTGCGCGCGGGGCTGGAGGCGGCGGGCTGCCGCGTGCATGCCTATACCTCGCCTCATCTGGCGCGGTTTCACGAGCGGATCCGGCTCGCGGGCGAGCTGATATCCGAAGACGCGCTGACCCGGGTGCTGGACGAATGCTATCACGCCAACGGGACGGACAGCATCACCTATTTCGAGATAACGACCTGCGCGGCAATTCTGGCGATGTCCCGTACCCCCGCCGATTACACCCTGCTGGAGGTGGGCCTGGGCGGGCGTCTGGATGCCACCAATGTCGTCGCCAAACCTGCGCTCACGCTCATCACCCCCATCAGCATCGACCACGAACAATATCTGGGTGATACCCTGGCCAAGATCGCTTTCGAGAAGGCGGGCATCATCAAGCGCGGTGTTCCTTGCATCGTGGGTCCTCAGCCGGACGAAGCGCTGGAGGTGATCGAGCAGGTGGCAGCGAAACAGTCCGCGCCCCTTCTGGCCTATGGTCAGCAATGGCATGTCAGCGCCGAGGCGGGCCGCATGGTCTATCAGGACGAGACCGGCTTGCTGGACCTGCCCCTGCCCACGCTGCCGGGCGCGCATCAGATCGAAAACGCAGGTGCCGCGCTCGCCGCCCTGCGACATCTGAAAATGGGCGAGGCGGCCGCCGAGGCCGCGGTAAGCCGCGCGGTATGGCCCGCGCGAATGCAACGACTGGACAGCGGCGCGCTGACCAATGTGGCGCCCGAGGCAGAGCTCTGGCTCGACGGAGGACATAACGCCTCGGCAGGCCGGGCGCTGGGCAACCATCTGGCGAGCCTGCCAAAAAGGCCGACTTATCTGATCTGCGGCATGCTCAACACCAAGGATATCGGTGGCTATCTCAAACCCTTGGCGGCCGAGGCCAATGGGCTTATCGCGCTTTCAATCCCCGGTGAGGCAAACACTCTGCCTGCCGAAGTGACCGCAGAGGCCGCGCGCGCCGTCGGCCTGCCGGCAGACTGCGCACCCGACATACGCACCGCACTGGAACAGATCGCGCGCGAGGCCCCTCAGGCACGTATTCTGATTTGTGGCTCGCTCTACCTTGCCGGACATATAATACGCGAAAACATTTAGGCTCGGTCCATATAAATGTTTTATTATTTTAGGGTACGAAAATTGATCAAGCGCTGGGAACGGTGCCCCCGGGCCGCACTATGGTTATCATTGGGCGATGACTGGAATGCGCCGGATCTAATATTGATCTAAAATCACTTCCAGATCTTTAAGCTGGCTGCGTGATTATCTTCACCGCTCTTTGATATGATGTTTCAGGTAATTCAGGCCATCTCGTCATATTGGCCAGTAGCCACGGCACAACAGGTTTTGAATGACAGCGGAGTTCATGGGTTAC
>JAUNVT010000016.1 GCA_030540655.1 Rhodobacterales bacterium | reverse complement strand
TGCGGAGGCTGAATCACGCCGAGAGCAAATGATCAATGGGTCCTGACTCTAGAGACCATGCGGATCGTGAACAGTCTGCCAGAACTCAATATTTGAGACCCTCGCCGAGAGGGTGTGGATCAACAAGGCTTTGTTCAAGCTGTAAGGCCAATTGCCTATTCGCCCTTCGTCGCAATAGGAAAGGTGGATTGTGAGGGGGGTTAAAAAAGGGCGACTCTTCATAACGGTCGGATAATAATAAAGTAAACGGGATGGGATGGTGCTGTGAGAGAGGATTGAACTCTCGACCTCACCCTTACCAAGGGTGTGCTCTGCCACTGAGCTACCACAGCAATCGGGGGCTGATTAGACGCTTCGGGGGCTTCGTGCAACCCTTATCTGGACCTGCGTGGACGCCTCCTGTAGAGACGCGCCATGAGCAAGGATGACATCCCGAAACAAACCAAGCCAAAGAGCAATCCACGCGAGGACCGGCTCAAGCAGGCGCTGAAGGCCAATCTGGCGCGGCGCAAGGCTCAGGCGCGGGTGCGGGGCAAGGATAAACCGGCGGCGGAAAAGGGCGATGAGGCTTGAGCGGCAAATGGCCCGCACAGCCCTGTACCTGAACACCGACGCGTTCGAGCAAGTGAAAGATACAGATCTATGGACAGCATCATCGTTACGGGAAACGGCCCGCTGAGCGGCACGATTCCCATTGCGGGGGCAAAGAATGCGTGCCTGACGCTGATGCCGGCCACATTGCTCAGTGACGACCCCCTCACCCTGACCAATGCGCCGCGTTTGTCGGACATACGCACCATGGCCGAACTGTTGGGCTCGCTGGGTGCTGAAGTGTCGACGCTTCAGGGGGGGCAGGTGATTGCCATGTCGTCGCACGCGCTTGCCAGCCAGCGGGCCGATTATGACATCGTGCGCAAGATGCGGGCCTCGATATTGGTGCTGGGGCCGCTTCTGGCGCGGTTCGGCCATGCGGAAGTGTCGCTTCCGGGGGGCTGCGCCATTGGCGCGCGGCCCGTTGATCTGCACCTGAAGGCGCTCGAGGCAATGGGCGCGCGCCTGGATCTGCGGGAGGGGTATGTCCATGCCTCGGCGCCCGGCGGATTGAAGGGAGGCACCTTCGAATTTCCCATTGTGTCTGTCGGTGCGACGGAGAATGCGCTGATGGCCGCGACGCTGGCCAAGGGGACAACGGTGCTGAAAGGCGCGGCGCGCGAGCCTGAAATCGTCGATCTGGCCACTTGCCTGCGCCGCATGGGTGCGCAGATCGACGGGGACGGCACGGATACGATTACCATTCAGGGCGTGGACCGCCTGCACGGCGCGACCCATCCTGTTGTTACCGACCGGATCGAGTTGGGCACCTACATGCTCGCCCCTGCGATTTGCGGCGGCGAGGTGACGTGCCTTGGCGGGCGGATCAGCCTGCTGGCGTCATTTTGCGAAAAACTGGATGCGGCGGGCCTTTCCGTGACCGAGACGGCCGAGGGATTGACGGTCGCGCGCAGGAATGGCGCTATACGTGCAGTTGACGTGACGACCGCGCCGTTTCCCGGGTTTCCCACGGATCTTCAGGCGCAGTTCATGGCCTTGATGTGCACGGCAGGCGGCACGTCAAAGCTGGAGGAAACGATTTTCGAGAACCGCTTCATGCATGCGCCCGAACTGATCCGCATGGGCGCGGATATCGATGTGCATGGCGGGGTGGCTACGGTGCGGGGTGTGGCAGGCCTGAAGGGCGCACCGGTGATGGCGACCGATCTGCGGGCGTCCGTGTCGCTGATTCTGGCCGGGCTGGCTGCCGAGGGCGAGACGATCGTGAACCGGGTCTATCATCTGGACCGCGGATATGAGCATGTCGAGGAAAAGCTGCGCGCGGTGGGCGCCCTTATTGAACGGATACCGGGCCGATGACAGATGATGCAAGATTTGAAGACGCGCGTGAGGCAGCGCTGAACCTTGGCGCGCTCGATGCCGATGATTTACAGATCATCTCCGGGCTGGCGCAGGATTCGGTGTTTCCCATGACGGAAATGGCGTGGCGGCCCGGTGCGCGGCGTTTTGCACTGCTGCTGAACCGGTTCCGCTGGGAGGAAGGCGCCGCGCGCACGCCGCCCGAACGGGTTCAGGCATTGCTGGTGGTGGACGGGGTTCTGCACGTGGCGAGCCATGGGATCGACCGGGCCGATCCGGACCTGATTCTGTCGCTGCTCAGCGTGACATTCGAGCCGAGCGAGGATGGCGCGGGCCATGTGTTGCTGACCTTGGCCGGCGACGGGGCGATCCGGCTGGACGTGGAGGCGCTCGACGTCACGCTGAAGGATGTCACGCGCCCCTATCTGGCCCCTTCGGGCAAGACACCGCATCATCCCGACTGATACGCATCGCAAGGAACCCGCAATGCCACGTTTCCTGGACCACTCCGCCCCTGATTTCGAAGCTGAATTCTCCGCGCTGCTGAACGCCAAGCGCGAGGACAGCCCGGACGTGGACGATACCGTTGCCGCAATCATTGCCGATGTGCGCAAGCGGGGCGATGCGGCGGTGCTGGATCTGACCGAACGGTTTGACAGGGTCACGCTGACGGCAAGCACGATGCGGCTGAGCGCGGAGGAGGTAGCGCGTGCCGCAGAGCAGGTGACGCCCGAGGTGCGCGAGGCGCTGGTGCTGGCCGCCACCCGCATCCGCGCCTATCATGCCCGCCAGATGCCGGCAGATGACAGCTGGACCGATGAGGCGGGCGCGGTGCTGGGCTGGCGCTGGACGCCGGTAGATGCGGCGGGGCTTTACGTGCCGGGCGGGATTGCGACCTATCCGTCTTCGGTGCTGATGAACGCGATCCCGGCCAAGGTGGCGGGGGTCGCGCGGCTGGCCATGGTGGTGCCCACGCCGGACGGCGCACTGAATCCTGCCGTGCTGGCCGCCGCACAAATCGCGGGCGTGGACGAGATTTACCGCATCGGCGGCGCGCAGGCGGTTGCTGCACTGGCTTATGGCACCGAAACAATTGCACCGGTGGACAAGATCACCGGCCCCGGCAACGCTTATGTCGCCGCCGCCAAGCGCCGCGTGTTTGGCAAGGTGGGGATCGACATGATCGCCGGACCTTCGGAAATTCTGGTCATTGCGGATGGCGATAATGATCCCGACTGGATCGCGCTCGACATGCTCAGCCAGGCCGAACATGATGAAAGCGCCCAGTCGATCCTGATCACCACAGACGCGGGCTTCGGCCGGAAGGTCGCGCAGGCAATCGAGGCGCGCCTGCAAACGCTGGAGCGGCGTGCCATCGCGGGCGCAAGCTGGCGCGATTTCGGCGCGATCATCACGGTTCCGGATCTGGAAGTGGCCGCGCAATTGTCCAACCGCGTTGCGCCCGAGCATCTGGAACTCTGCGTGGCCGATGTCGATGCCCTCAGCGCACGCATCACCCATGCGGGTGCCATTTTTCTGGGGCAATGGACGCCCGAGGCGGTGGGCGATTATATCGGTGGCCCGAACCATGTGCTGCCGACCGCGCGGTCCGCCCGGTTTTCCTCAGGGTTGGGCGTGCTGGATTTTCTCAAGCGGACGACGCTGGCGCAGATGACCCCGGACGCGCTGCGTGCCATAGGCCCCGCCGCCGAGACGCTCGCCAGGTCCGAAAGCCTGGAGGCGCATGGGCTGTCGGTGCGCGCGCGGCTGGACCAGCTGAACGGCTAGGGCATTGCCCCACGCGCGCCGCCGCGCTACTGCTACGCAAATCAAGACCTGCGAAAGTCCCTGCCATGAGCCGCATCTGCCATATTGAACTCGATGACGCCAATCTGCCCGCGCCGACGCCGGAAATCGAGCAGGAGCGCAAGGTAGCGATGTTCGATCTGATGGAGGAGAACAGCTTTACGCTGCCCTCCCGCGAGGGGCGCGACGTGCCGGACGGCCCCTATCGCGTGGGGCTGTCCATCCGGGAAAAGCGTCTGGTGTTCACAGTCACGACCGATGCCGGGGCGCCTGCGGCCGAATTTCATCTGTCGCTCAGCCCGTTCCGCCAGGTGGTCAAGGATTACTGGGCCATCTGCGAGAGCTATTTCAACGCCGTAAAGAACATGCCGCCCAGTCAGATCGAAACCATCGATATGGCCCGCCGCGGCATCCATAACGAGGGCGCTCGTATTCTGGAGGAGAGACTGGAAGGCAAGGCGGAAATCGACACGGATACCGGCCGACGCCTTTTCACGCTGATCTGCGTGCTGCATTTCGGTAGCTGACACCATGGTCGCGGCACTTCCCCACTCGGTGCTGTTTTGCTGCGATTACAACGCTGTACGCTCGCCGATGGCCGAAGGCATCATGAAGAAACTCTATGGCACCGGCACCTATGTTCAATCGGCCGGGGTGAAGAGCGATCTGGATATCGACGGGTTTTCCATCGCGGCCTGCAAGGAAATCGGCGTCGAGCTGGACCGCCACCGCGTACGCAGCTTTGACCAGATGGAGCAGTGGGGCGACGATCTGGGATCGTTCGATCTGATCGTCGCGCTCAGCCCGGCCAGCCAGCGCCGCGCACTGGAATTGACGCGCGTGTTCCATCTGGATGTGATTTACTGGCCGATCATGGACCCGACAGGCCTGGGGGAAACCCGCGATGCCAAGATGAGCGCATACCGGCAATCACGAGACCAGATCTTAAAACATATGACTGAAAGATGGGGCGATCCCCGGGGAGAAAAGACATGAACGAAACGATCAGGCAGTATTTCGACGCTTTCAATATCGGCGATACCGACGGCATGCTGGCCTGTCTGTCCGATGATATTGCGCACCACGTCAACGAGGGCGGCGTGCGCCGGGGCAAGGACATGTTCCGCGATTTCTGCGACCACATGGCTGAAAGCTATCGCGAGGAACTGTCGGACATCGTGCTGATGGAGTCGGAAGATGGCGCGCGCGCCGCGGCGGAATTCGTCGTCAACGGCACCTATCTGAAAACCGATGAAGGCCTGCCCGAGGCGAAGGGCCAGACCTATACATTGCCTGCGGGGACATTCTTCACGCTGAAAGACGGGCTGATCACGCGGATCACGACCTATTACAACCTGTCCGACTGGCGCAATCAGGTTTCGTGATGGCGGGGCCGGCGCCCGAGGTACGGGTTCTTTCGGGCGCGGCGCTGGACGCCGCGCTCGATGATGTGGCGCGGTTGCGGATTACGGTCTTCCGCAGCTATCCCTATCTCTACGATGGCGATCTGGAATACGAGCGGGATTATTTGCAAACCTACCGGGACAGCCCCGGCGCGATCCTCGTCGGGGCATTCGATGCCACGCGCCTTGTCGGCGCCTCCACCGGCGCTCCGCTGGAGGACCACGCGGATGATTTCGCGGCAGCCTTTGCCGGGCAGGGGCTGGAACTGCGGGATATCTTCTACTGCGCCGAATCGGTGCTGCTGCCCGAATATCGCGGCCACGGCGTAGGTCATGCGTTCTTTGATCGCCGCGAGGCGCATGCGCGCGCGCTGGGCCGCTACTATTCGTGTTTTTGCAGCGTTCAGCGCCCGGTTGATCATCCGCTGAAACCCGCGGGCTACGCGCCGCTCGACCGGTTCTGGCACGCGCGCGGCTATGCCCCGCTAAAGGGCGCGGTCGCCAGCTTTCGCTGGAAGGATATCGATCACGATACCGAGACCGATCATCCGCTGCAATTCTGGATGCGCAGGCTGGACACGCCTTGAGCTGCGCGGCTGCATTATTTCCGGCTTTTCTTTTCAAGCTTTGCGCTTTATACGCAACTCCAAGTTTCCCGAAAATGGCGACCCGCCCCGGACATGGCTCCCGGGCCTCCTGGTAACAGGAGACAGGGAAGGCTTGCCGGAATTCACAGCTGTAGGAGAGACACATGGCGAAACCATTGATGGCCAAGGCCACCGCCGTCTGGCTGGTGGACAATACCACGCTCAGCTTCAAGCAGATCGCGGATTTCACTGAAATGCACGAGCTGGAGATCCAGGGCATTGCCGATGGCGACGTGGCCGCCGGCGTCAAGGGGTTCGATCCGGTCGCCAATAATCAGCTTGACCAGAGCGATATCGATGCCGCCGAAAAGGACCCGATGCGCAAGCTGAAGTTGAAATACAATGCTTCGGCCGAGGGCGAGGAAAAACGCCGTGGCCCGCGCTATACCCCGCTCAGCAAACGGCAGGACCGTCCCGCTTCCATCCTGTGGCTGGTCAAGTTTCACCCGGAACTGGCCGATGCCCAGATCTCCAAGCTGGTCGGCACGACCAAGCCGACGATCCAGGCGATCCGCGAGCGCACGCATTGGAACATCGCGAATATCCAGCCGATCGACCCCGTAGCGCTGGGCCTTTGCAAGCAGTCCGAACTGGACGCCGCCGTGCAGAAAGCCTCGGCCAAGAAGGAGCGCGAGGGCGAAGCGATGAGCGATGACGATCGTCGCAAGCTGCTGAGCACCGAGCAGAGCCTGTCGGGCGACGACTACAAGATCCCCACCGCCATTGAAGGGCTGGAAACCTTTACTCTGGGCAATGCCGAGCCAGAGGTCACCGAAAAGCAATATGACGCTGACAGTCTGTTCAACCTGCCGGACGAGCCAAAGGACGAGGGTGAAGACGACGCCTGAGGCCATCGTCAACCCATCATTCCCGATCCCGGCCTGCGGAAAAGCCGCGCGCCGGGATTTATTTTGGCCGGCCCACAATTTATGCTTGCGTGAATCGCAGATGCGTATACATGCCGAATTCTAGACGCCAACGCACGCGCCTCTGGCCGGTCTGCCCTTGAGCAGGCCCCGCGCTTATGTAGCGACGGTAACGTCTCTGACTGCCGATCCCCCTGGATGATCCAGGGCTATCCTTTTGGAGATGATTCATGACAGCAATGTTCCCCGGCGCCTTGCGCGCCGATTCCCAATTCGTATGCGCGGATGCCATGCTGTCCGATCCGGCGGCCGCGTTCATCGCGTCGCGCCAGTTCGACCGTCCGACGCTGGTGGTCAGCCGCGCGCGCGTGGCCGCGCAATATGATGCTCTGGTTGCCGGGTTGGGCGATGCGCGCATTCATTACGCGGTCAAGGCGAACCCGTCGCCGAAAATCATTCGTACGCTGGTTCAGCGCGGCGCACGGTTCGACGCGGCCAGCCGGGGCGAGATTGAACTCTGCCTCGGCCAGGGCGCCTCGGGCGCAGACATCTCCTTTGGTAATACGGTCAAGAAGCCTGCCGATATCGCCTATGCGCATGCCCATGGCGTGACGCTGTTTGCCGCCGATAGCGAGGCCGAGCTTGACAAGCTGGCCGCCCACGCGCCCGGGGCGCGCGTTTACCTGCGCGTGATTGTCGAGAATTCCGCAGCAGACTGGCCGCTGAGCCGCAAATTCGGTTGCGCGCATTCGGCGCTTCCCGCCCTGATGGACTATGCGTGCGAGCGCGGCGTTGACGTGGCGGGCCTGTCCTTTCACGTCGGCAGCCAGACCCGCCGCCCCGAGGCGTGGAATCCGGTGCTGGACCGGATCGCGGAGTTGTGGGCCGCGGGCCGCGCCGCAGGGCATGACCTGCGCGTGCTGAACCTTGGCGGCGGCTTCCCGGCCAGCTACGAGGATGAGGTGATGGGCGCGCAAAGCTATGCCGCCACCGTGATGGAAGCGGTTGCCGAGCGTTTTGGGCCGGTCCCCTATATCATGGCGGAGCCCGGCAGGGGCCTTGTGGCCGAGGCAGGCCATATCGTGGCAGAGGTGCTGCTGGTGTCGCGCAAGTCGGCGGATGAGCTGCACCGCTGGGTTTACCTCGACATTGGCATGTTCTCGGGGCTTGCCGAAACCATGGGCGAGGCGATCCGTTACCGTATCGAGACGCCGCATGACGGCACTGAAACGGGTGCTTGCATCCTGGCGGGGCCATCCTGCGACAGCGCCGACATTCTTTACGAGCAGCGTCCGGTGATGCTGCCGCTGGCGCTGACCTGTGGTGACCGCGTGGTGATCCGCCATTGCGGCGCCTATACCAGCAGCTATTCATCTGTGGGCTTCAACGGCTTTCCTCCGCTTGATGTCGTGGTGATCTGAGGGGAAACCAGCGCCGCCGCCTTGCATCTGGGGGCGGCGCGGCCCTAGGTTGTGGCGTCCCTGATTTGCCGGAGCCACGTCCATGTCCCTACCTTTGAATATCGCCTGTCTGCAATTGCGGCCCATGCCAGATATGGACGCAGCCTTGGGCGAGGCGCTGCCATTGGCCGGGCAGGCCGTGGCTGGGGGCGCGCAGATGCTGTTTCTGCCTGAATATTGCGGCGGGCTCAGGTCCGAGGGTGCAGCGGTTGTGCCGCCCTCGGCACCCGAGGAAGATCATGCATTTCTGAAGAGGATGCAGGAATTCGCTGCGCAGCATGGCGTCTGGGTCAACCTGGGGTCCGTTGCGGTGGACGGCCCGGACGGGCGCATCATCAATCGCGGTTTTATGCTGGGCCCGGATGGCGGGATCGCCGGGCGCTATGACAAGATCCATCTGTTCGATATTCAGTTGTCCGAGGCTGAGGTCTACCGCGAAAGCGACCGCGTTGATCCGGGGACCCGGGCGGTGATCCATGACACCGCTTTGGCCCGGGTAGGTCATACGATTTGCTATGATCTGCGGTTTGCACATCTCTTTCGTGCGTTGGCGCAAGGGGGTGCGCAGATTCTGGCCTGCCCCGCCGCCTTTACCGCCCGGACGGGCGCCGCGCATTGGCATGTTCTGAATCGCGCCCGCGCAATCGAGACGACCCGCTTTGTCGTGTCGGCGGCGATGACCGGCCCGGTTCCCGGCGGGGGCGAGACCTATGGCCACTCGCTGATCATAGACCCATGGGGCGAGGTTCTGGCCGATGGCGGCACCGAGCCGGGTGTGGTGGCCGCACAGATTGATCTGGATCTGATTGCCCAGACCGAGGGGCGCATCCCCAGCCTGATGAACGACGCGGATTTCGCGCGGGTCTGAGTAACTCCGCGCGAAAAGGGCCGGGCGGTTTATTTCGGGTAGCCGATGGTTTTCAGCGCGTCTGCAATCTCCTCCAGCACGGCGGGATCCTCGATCGTGGCCGGCATCTTGTAATCCACGCCGTCCGCGATGCTGGCCATGGTGCGGCGCAGGATCTTGCCCGAGCGCGTCTTGGGCAGGCGGTCGACCACCACAGCCAGCTTGAAGGCAGCGACGGGACCGATTTTCTCTCGCACCAGCGCCACACATTCGCGGGTGATTTCCTCAGCGGGACGATCAACACCCTTGGTCAGACAAACGAAGCCCACGGGCACCTTTCCTTTCAACTCATCGGCCACTCCCAGCACGGCACATTCGGCGATGTCGGGATGGCTGGCCAGCACTTCCTCCATCAGCCCGGTGCTGAGCCGGTGGCCCGCGACGTTGATCACGTCATCGGTGCGCGCCATGATATAGAGATACCCGTCCTCGTCTATGATGCCCGCGTCGCCGGTTTCGTAATAACCGCGAAAGGTATCGAGATAGGATTTGCGGAACCGCGCTTCAGCGTTCCAGAGCGTCGGCAGGGTGCCGGGGGGCAGCGGCAGCTTGATCGCGATGGAGCCAAGCTCGCCGGTTGCCTTCGGGTGGCCGTCATCGCCCAATATCTGGATATCGTAGCCCGGCATCGGCAGCGTGGGCGATCCGATCTTGACCGGCAGCGCCTCGATCCCCGCAGGGTTGGCGGCAATGGCAAAGCCGGTTTCCGTTTGCCACCAATGGTCATAGACCGGTTTGTCCAGCACCTTCTGCGCCCAGAGGATCGTATCGGGATCGGCTCGTTCGCCCGCCAGATAAAGCGCGCGCAGCCCCGACAGATCGTATTTCTTCAAAAGTTCGCCGTTGGGATCCTCGCGCTTGACCGCCCGGATGGCGGTGGGGGCGGTAAAGAAACTGCGCACGTTATGTTCTGATATGACGCGCCAGAATGTGCCGGCATCGGGGTTGCCCACGGGCTTGCCCTCGAACACGACGGTAGTGTTGCCATGGATCAGCGGCGCGTAGCAGATATAGCTGTGCCCCACGACCCACCCCACGTCCGATGCCGCCCAGAAGACCTCCCCCGGATCGACGTTGTAGATGTTCTTCATCGTCCAGTTCAGCGATACCAGATGCCCCGCCGTGGCCCGGATCACCCCTTTCGGCGCACCGGTCGTGCCCGAAGTGTAGAGGATATAGGCCGGATGATTGCCCTCGACCGGCACACATTCGGCAGGCTCGACGCCATACTGAAAAGCGTACCAGCTGAGATCGCGCCCCTCCACCAGTTTGGCGACCTCTTGCTCACGCTGGAAGATGACGCAGAAATCAGGCTTGTGCGTCGCTTGGTCGATAGCCCCGTCAAGCAAAGGTTTGTAATGGACCACCCGGCCCGGTTCGATCCCGCAGGAGGCGGCGATGATCGCCTTGGGCGTGCAGTCATCGATACGCACCGCCAGTTCGCTGGCGGAGAAACCGCCGAACACGACGGAGTGGATTGCGCCGATACGCGCGCAGGCCAACATCGCCTCCAGCGCCTCGGGAACCATGGGCATGTAAATGATGACCCGGTCGCCCTTTTCCACACCCTTGGCGCGCAGGGCACCGGCAAGGCTGGAGACGCGCGCCTGCAGGTCCGCATAGGTGATGCGCTGTTTGATACCAGTGACGGGGCTATCATAGATGATGGCAGCCTGTGCGCCGCGCCCCGCCTCGACATGGCGGTCGACGGCGTTGTAGCAGGTGTTCACCTTGGCATCAGCGAACCATTCGTACATGTCGTTGCCGCGATCGAACAGGGCTTTGGTCGGCGGCTGGACCCAGTCGATCGCTTCGGCCTGTTTCAGCCAATAGGCTTCGGGGTCTGATTTCCAGCTCTGGTATATTTCGGCGTAGCCCATGGCGGCCTCCCTGTTTGCTTGATCCTTTCTAAGGCGCGGGCAGGGTGCGCGGCAAGGGTTGCCCGCACCCGCGGCATAATATGCTCTCGGCGCCGACGGCCGCTGCGCCTGTGACGGGCACCAGCGTAAACGAGCGCCGGGGGCACGGCCATTGCCCTTGGCCGCGCCATCCGGATAAAAGAGGGCGGTACGCCCAATAAGGACAGATCATGCAAGAGCATCTGAACATCGTCAAACACCCGCTGGTGCAGCACAAGCTGACATTGATGCGCGAGAAGGATGCCTCGACCGCAGTGTTCCGGCAGCTTCTGCGCGAAATTTCGCAGCTTCTGGCCTATGAGGTTACGTATGAGCTGCCGATGACGACGCGCCTGATCGACACGCCGATGCAGCAGATGGATGCACCTGTTCTGGCAGGGCGTAAACTGGCGCTGATCTCGATCCTGCGGGCGGGCAATGGCCTTCTGGATGGAATGCTGGAGCTGATTCCCTCGGCGCGGGTGGGGTTCGTGGGCCTCTATCGCGACGAGTCGACGCTGAAACCCGTGCAATATTATTTCAAGGTGCCGGACCAGCTGGACAAGAGGCTGGTGATCGTTGTCGATCCGATGCTGGCAACCGGCAATTCATCGGTTGCGGCCATTGACCTGCTGAAGGACGCGGGCGCCACGGATATCCGTTTCCTGTGTCTTCTGGCCGCGCCCGAAGGGGTTGCGCGGATGAAAGAGGCCCATCCCGATGTGCCTGTCGTCACGGCGGCGCTTGACGATGCACTGGACGAGAAAGGGTATATCCTACCGGGGCTTGGCGATGCTGGCGACAGGATGTTCGGCACGAAATAGGGCCGCGTTTCAGCCGCCGCATATGCCCTGAAGGCGCAGCCAGTCTGCATCTCTCAGCAGCGGCGGCGGGGCTGTCGTGGCAAAGGGATCGGCCTCGATCAGGTTCAGCACAGACTTCCCGCTGCTGTCGCGCGCGAAAGCATAGGGCGAACTGCGGACCGACCACGCGGCGAACCCCTCCAGCAGAGCAGCATCCGCCACTGGCTCCAGCGGTGCATCCGCCAGCAGGTACCGGGCGTACCGGCGCAGCGCGGCGGGGCCCGGATCGCCCGTCGTCAACAGCCGGAACGCCGCGATCGGCCCCGCGTGATCCAGCAACCTTTCCAACGGATCATAGGCACGTGCGCGCATCCGTTCGGCCACGATGAAGCCGGCAACCACGTCGGGCTCCTCGAAATCCTCGACCAGCGAGCGGTTGATCAGGATCGTGCCACCGGGCAGCATGGCGGTGCTGTCCACGCCTGTGCGCACCACGCGTAACGTGCCGGTTCCGCGCCGCGCGGGCAGGCGTTCGGCAAGGCGCAGCAACGCGGCAGCGCCGGCGGGCGCGCGGCAGGGCGGACCTGTGGCAGCCTGCATCTGTTCCTCCAGCGCGGCGCCGATCTGAGCGCGTTTTACTGCGGGCACGACGCGCAACGCGTGATCGCGGACCAGCCCCGGCAGCCAGAATACGGCCAGCGCCGCCAACACGATTATTGCTCCCAGCACGACGCCCAGCCGCAGACGTTTCGGCCGGGGCCGCAGCTTCGCAACGCCCCGGCGCAGTTTTTCGATTGCGTCGATCATGTAATTTTCGGTCGCAGCCAATTCCAGCGTCTCGCCGCTATCGCCATCGGGATGATAGATGGCGGGCATCTGGCCGGGATTGGCGCGCACGACCGCCGGAATGGACCAGTGGGTCAGCGCCCGATCGTCCATATCGGCGATGACAAGGGTGGCATTGCCCATCGATACCACCACCTCACGGCGCTGATCGCCGGGTGCGGCCTGCCAGAGACCCTGCGCTTCGAGCTTTTCATATTCGCTGAGTGCGGTCATCAAATGGTCTGCCCTGCGCTTTTTGCCGGACATAGCACGGGGCTGCAACCGGCAGCAATCGCCGACGCGCAATCGGGGGTGGCGGGCGCGGTTCTGGCGCGCTAACGATTGCGTTACGAAGCAAACCGGAGCCGATGCCATGTCCCAGCCACCTGTCAGGATCGCCATCAACGGATTTGGCCGGATCGGGCGCGCGATCCTGCGGATCATCCTGCAAGGGCGCAAGGATATCGAACTGGTGTTGATCAACGAGATCGAACCGCTGGAGACCTGCGCCTATCTGTTTGAATATGACAGCGTCTATGGCGTATTTCCAGGCCTCATTGAAACCGCGCCGGGCGCGCTGATTGTGGCGGGGCGACGGATTGCCTTTCATTCGGTGCCGGATCTGCGCCAACTGGATCTGAGCAGAGTCGATCTGGTGCTGGAATGCACCGGCATGGCCGGGAAACGCGCCATGGCCGCCCGGGGGATCGAGGCGGGCGCAGGCGCGGTTCTTGTGTCCGGCCCGGCAGCCGAGGCGGATGTCACGCTGGTTCTCGGCGCGAATGAGGAGACACTGGCAGGCCAGGACGTGATTTCGAATGCCTCCTGCACGACGAATGCGCTGGCGCCGCTGGCGCGGCTTCTGGACGAGGCGTTCGGGATCGTTTCGGGCCAGATGACCACCGTGCATTGCTATACCGGCAGCCAGCCCACTGTGGACAAACCGCGCGGCGCACTGGAGCGCAGCCGCGCCGCCGCCCTGTCGATGGTTCCCACCACGACCAGTGCGCGCGGCCAGATGGAGCGGGTTCTGCCCGCACTGGCGCGCCGGATCGAAACACGCGCGATACGGGTGCCCACGGCGAGCGTATCCTGCATAGATCTGGTGGTGCAGACAGAGCGCGCTGTGACCGTGGCCATGGTGAACGATGTGCTGCGCGATGCGGCGGAATCCGGTCCCTATGCGGGGGTTTTTGGCTGGACCGGACGGCCGCTGGTGTCGTCCGATCTGCACGCCCGTCCTGAATCCATCATCATGTGCGGGCGCGAGACGTCGGTGTCCGAGGGCGGGCTTTGCCGGGTGTTTGGCTGGTATGATAATGAATGGGGGTTTTCCTGCCGGATGCTGGACATGGCGCTGCGCATCGGTGCCGGGCTCAGAACCAGGGTCTGAAGCGGGAATCGAAATCGGCCTGAACCGCTTCATTATCGTATTCGCTCTGCACCCAGTCCTCAAACCCGATGCCGGTCTCGCAGTGGCGCGCCTCGTAGAGATCCAGAATATAGTCCAGCACACCGGTCCGCGAACGGCGCATATGCAGGAACCGCAATCCCAGCATCGGGCGCGCCTCGGCCACGCTGCGCCCTTCGATCACCATCAGGTAGATCGCCGACGCGAAACCAGCCCGGTCGGCGCCTGATTTGCAATGCATGACAAACGGTCTTTCAATGCTGCGAAAGGCGTCGATGACGGCCTGAATATCCTCGCGCGGGGCAGCATAGCGGGCGTGCAGCGTCACATCGACCAGCTTCAGGCCGAGCTTGGCGCAGCTTTCCTTTTCGGTCAGATAATGCGCGGCGCCCGCCGCTCCGCGCAGGTTGAGGATGGTTTTCACCCCCATATCCTTCATGCGGGCGAACCGCTTGTGCGTGGGGTGGTTGGACCGCCAGACGCCGGGCGCCACCTGATATTCATTGGTCCAGATCCCGCGCAGGATGGCGTGATCAAACCACAGGTTATAGATGTTTGCGCGCCGCCGGTTTTCGGGGGTGGACAGGTCCGTATTGTAGGATTGGCGCAGATCCCGCTCCCAGGCGACCAGTCGTTTGAAAGGGATCATGTGAACCTCGCGGCTGCCTCAGGAATACCGGGGTCTAGCCCCCGGCGCCTCTCAAGGCAAGCCGCGTGCACCGGCCAGTGCACCGGGCAGCGCGGCCTGAAATATCTCCAGATCGGCGGGTGCGCCGCAGCTGACGCGGATACAGCGGTTCTGCGGCGCGGCAAAAGGCATCCGCACAAAGACGCCCCGCTCTGCCAGCCCGTCCACCACGGCGCGGGCAAGGGCACCATCGCCGCCGCAGTCGATGCTGACAAAATTGGTTGCGGAAGGGATGGAGCGCAGCCCGTTCTCCGTCGCAATCCGCGCGATCGTATCGCGCGCGGCAGCGACCTCGGCCAGGACATGGGCCAGCCAGCCTGCATCCTCCAGCGCGGCCAGCGCCCCGACCTGCGCCATGCGGTTCATGCCGAAATGGTTGCGGACCTTTTCAAACTCGGCAATCAGCGCGGCAGGACCCATCGCATAACCGACCCGTGCGCCCGCCATTCCATAGGCCTTGGAGAAGGTCCGCATCCGGATGACGCGCGGATCGTCAATGTGGACAGGGGCGGCGGCAGGGGCAAATTCTACATAAGCCTCATCCAAGACCAACATCGCGCCGTCGGGCAACGCATCCAGCGCCGCTGTCAGGGCGGCGCCATCATGCCATGTTCCCATCGGATTGTCGGGGTTCGCCAGATAGACCAGCCTGGCCCCTACCTCGGCCGCGCGAACCATCAGGGCGGCGGGGTCCTCATGATCGTCGCGGTAGGGCACCTTGTGCAGCACGCCGCCATAGCCGGTGACGTGATAATTGAAAGTCGGATAGGCTCCATCGGAGGTGACCACCGTATCGCCCGGCGCGATCATCAGCCGCACGAGATAGCCCAGCAGCCCGTCTATGCCTTCACCCACCACGATATTTTCCGGCGCAATGCCATTCTGCGCGGCCAGCGCGTGGCGCAGATCGTGGCTGGTGGAATCGGGGTATTTCCAGATCTCGACCGCCGCGTCGCGCATTGCCTGAATTGCGCGGGGCGAGGGGCCGAAGATGCTTTCATTGGCGCCCAGCCGCGCATCAAAGGGCGCGCCGCGAACCCGCTCCAATGTCTCCGGGCCAACAAAGGGGACTGCGTTGGGCAGCGACCGGATGAGCGGGGTGATGCGTATATCTGACATGCCCGGCAATTAACGCGATGCGGCGCGGCAGCGCAAGTGCGTCAGGCGTCGCCGGTTGCGACGGGCACAGTGGGAAAGGCGCCCCACTCGACCCAGGAGCCGTCATAGAGCGCGTGATCGAACACGCCGATCCGCTCAAGCGCGAGGTTTATGATCGCAGCCGTGGTGCCTGACCCGCAGGTGGTGATGACGGGTTTGGACAAATCAGCGCCAGCCGCGTCGAATACGGCGCGCAGCGCGTCCTGATCCTTCATCGTGCCATCGGGGTTCAGCAGATCGGTATAGGGCACGTTGCGCGAGCCGGGAATGTGCCCCTTGCGCAACCCCTCGCGCGGCTCCGGCGCATCGCCGCGAAACCGTTCGGCGGCGCGCGCGTCCAGTATGGTGTGGTCGCCCAGCTTGGCGGCGGCGGCCACCTGCGTGACATCCTTGACCATCTGGTTCTGGCGGCGCACCGTCATGTGACGGTCGCGCACGACGGGGGGCATATCCTCGACTTCGCGCTCCTCGGCCAGCCATTTGGGCAGGCCGCCATCCAGTACCGCAATATCGTCATGGCCCATCAGGCGAAAGAGCCACCAGACGCGCGCCGCCGAAAAGAGTCCATGCGTGTCATAGACCACCACCTGATGGCCGTCCCCCACACCCATTGCCCGCAGGCGCGACATGAATTTTTCGTTTGGCGGCGCCATATGCGGCAGATCCGAGCGCTGATCGCTGATACTGTTGATATCGAAAAAGCGCGCGCCGGGGATGTGGGCGTCCTCGTATTCAGCCTCGGCGTCGCGATCCGTGCCGGGCATGAACATGGTGGCATCGAGGATCCGCAGATCGGGATCCTTCAGATGCGCCGCCAGCCACGCGGTCGATACAAGTGTGCCCGGATCGTCATCAGCCATGATATTTCCCCACGTTCACTCTGTCCTGCCTATCGCCGCCCCGCGTTCAAGGCAAGCCCGCGCCCAAGCCAGGCATGTCACCCCCCCAGACGCCGCCTTGCCAGCCCGGTGCCCGCCATTGCCGCTGCGCCGAGTGCCGCCCCGGCAATGGCGTGAACAATGAGTATTGGCCCCGCTTGCGGTCCCGGCCCGGCCAGCACCAGCAGATACCAGGCCGCAGCCCCCGCCGCGATACCCAGACCCGTCGCCAGCATCAGCGGCATCCGACCCCGCAGTACGGCTCCGCCAATCGCTCCCGACATCATGGCGACCAGCAATTCCATCACCGGTGGTCCTTCAGCAGACGTTGTTTTTGGCGGCCCCAGTCGCGCTTGGCCTCGGTTTCGCGCTTGTCATGATTCTTCTTGCCCTTCGCGATGCCAATCTTCAGCTTGGCCAGTCCGCGATGGTTGAAATAGAGCACCAGCGGCACCAGCGTCATGCCTTTGCGCTGCGTGTCCGACCACAGGCGCGCCATTTCGCGGCGCGAGACCAGCAGCTTGCGCCGGCGCTTTTCCTCGTGGCCGAAGGTCTTGGCCTGCTTGTAGGGCGCAATATAGCTGTTCACCAGAAACAACTCGCCATCCTCTACAGCGGCATAGCTTTCGGCGATATTCGCGCCGCCTGTCCGCAGCGATTTCACCTCGGACCCCTCAAGGATGATACCGCATTCGATATCATTCTCGATCGCATAGTCATAGCGCGCACGCCGGTTTTCGGCGATCACCTTGTAGTTCTTGTTCTGATCCGATTTTGCCATGGGGGCGATCTAATCACGTGCCGCGACCAAGTCCAGCCAAAGGCGGCGAGCATAGGATTTCTTGTTGCCTGAAATAACAACCGGGCGGGCGTTGACTCTGCTCCGATGCGCGATATAAGCGCGGCTTCATTGGTGTTGGTGGCCCTCGCAAGGGGATGCCTGTCGGGAGAGATCCAAAGGACAACGCCCTTCGCAGATAAAGAAGGAGATCAGCCGTGACAAAACGCACGTCTGCCAAGTACAAGCTCGACCGCCGCATGGGCGAAAACATCTGGGGCCGTCCCAAATCCCCCGTGAACCGCCGCGAATATGGCCCCGGCCAGCACGGCCAGCGCCGCAAGGCCAAGATTTCCGATTTCGGTCTGCAGCTGCGCGCCAAGCAGAAGCTCAAGGGCTATTACGGCGATCTGACGGAAAAGCAGTTCAAGCGTGTCTATGTCGAGGCTGCCCGCGTCAAGGGTGACACCGGCGAGAACCTGATCGGCCTGCTGGAACGCCGTCTGGACGCGGTCGTCTACCGCGCCAAGTTCGTGCCGACCGTCTTTGCCGCCCGCCAGTTCGTGAATCACGGCCATGTCACCGTGAACGGCAACCGCGTCAATATCCCGTCCTACCGTGTCAAGGAAGGCGACGTGATCGAGGTGCGGGAGCAGTCCAAGCAGATGGCCGTCCTTCTGGAAGCCACGCAGCTGGCCGAGCGTGATGTGCCCGATTATATCGAGGCTGACCATTCCAAGATGAAGGCGACGTTCATTCGCACGCCGGGCCTGACGGATGTGCCCTATGCGGTCGTGATGGAGCCCAATCTGGTCATCGAATTCTACGCGCAGAACTAAGTCATCTGCGCATATGCCACAGGATGGGGGCCGCGCCGGGAAACGGGCGCGGCCCTTCATGTTTGGTGCTGGTCAAGGCCGGGCACGGTGGCTAAAACGGGCGCTGTTGGAGGGGCCTCATGAGCAATATCACACCGCAGCCGGGTATTCTGGACATCGCACCCTATCAGGGCGGGGTGTCGCACCTGCCGGGGATTGCCAATACCGTCAAGCTCAGCTCGAACGAAAACCCGTTGGGTCCGAGCGAGGCCGCAAAGGAGGCGTTTCGCAGGACCGCCCACGATATGCATCGCTATCCGTCCTCGGATCATGCGGAACTGCGCGAGGCCATTGCCGACGTGTACGGGCTGGACGCCGGGCGGATCATCTGCGGGTCGGGCAGTGACGAGATCATCTCGCTGCTTTGCCAGTCCTATGCGGGGCCGGGGGATGAGGTGATCCATACCGAGCACGGCTTTGCGATGTATCGCATCAGCGCGCTCGCCAATGGCGCCACCCCCGTCGAGGTGCCCGAGCGCGAGCGTCTCACAGATGTCGACGCCATTCTGGCCGCCTGCACCGACGCAACGCGGCTGGTCTTCCTCGCCAACCCCAACAACCCCACCGGCACGATGATCGGCGCGTCCGAGATGGCGCGGCTGGCAGATGGCTTGCCGGACCACGTGTTGCTGGTGATTGACGGCGCCTATGCCGAATATGTCGAAGGCTACGACGGGGGCGCGTCCCTCGTCGAGGCGCGCCCGAACGTCGTGATGACCCGGACCTTTTCCAAGCTTTACGGCCTTGGGGGTTTGCGGGTCGGCTGGGCCTATGGGCCCGATCACGTCATCGCCGTGCTGTCGCGGGTGCGCGGTCCGTTCAATGTATCTTCCGCCGCGCTTGCCGCCGCCGAGGCTGCGGTGCGCGACATTGCATGGGCCGATAAATGCCGCGAGATGAACGCCCGCTGGCGATCATGGCTGGCCGAGGCGCTGGGCGAACATGGGGTTCCGTCAGACATATCGCATGGCAATTTCATTCTGGCGCGTTTCGCAAGCCAAGCCGAGGCCGAGGCCTGTGACGAGCATTTGCAATCGCAAGGACTGATCGTGCGCCGGGTGGCGGGATACAACCTGCCCAATGCCTTGCGCATCACGGTGGGCGACGAATCCAGCTGCCGCCGCGTGGCACATGCCGTGGGGCAGTTCATGGCCACCGCGCGATGAGCGTGATTTATGACCGGATCGCGCTGATCGGTCTTGGCCTGATCGCCGGATCCATGTCGCTGGCGATACGCCGCGGCGGTCTGGCGGGCGAAGTGGTCGGCTATGCCCGGTCACATGCGACGCGCGCCACCGCGCGCGAGATCGGTCTGTGCGACCGGATCGAGGATACTGCCGCCGCCGCCGTCGAGGGCGCCGATCTGGTGGTGCTGTGCGTTCCCGTTGGCGTGATGGGCGATGTCGCGGTAGAAATCGCGCCGAATCTGAAGCCGGGCGCGACTGTCAGCGATGTGGGCTCGGTCAAGCGGGCGGTGATTGACGCGGTTGCGCCCCATCTGCCAGAAAACGTCCATTTTGTCCCGGCGCATCCCCTGGCGGGGACGGAACATTCCGGACCGCGCTCGGGCTTTGCGACACTGTTCGATAATCGCTGGTGCCTGATTGTACCGCAGGAGGGCGCGGACCGCGCCGCCGTGGATAGGCTGGAGGCGCTGTGGCGCGGCATCGGCGCGCAAACCGACGAGATGGAGGCCGATCATCATGATCTGGTGCTGGCAGTAACCAGTCACACGCCGCACCTGATTGCCTACACAATGGTCGGCGTCGCCGATGATCTGCGCCGCGTGACCGATAGCGAGGTGATCAAATATTCCGCCGCCGGTTTTCGGGATTTCACTCGCATTGCCGCCAGCGATCCGACCATGTGGCGGGATGTGTTCCTGAATAACCGGGAGGCGACGCTGGAAATTCTGGGTCGCTTCACCGAAGAATTGTTCGCGCTCCAACGCGCGATCCGCAAGGGTGACGGTGATCATTTGCACGCCTATTTCACCCGCACCCGTGCCATCCGCCGGGGTATCATTGAGGCGGGGCAGGATACCGATGCGCCCGATTTTGGTCGGGCTCGCAGTGGATGAGACGTATAGCGGCCCTTCTTGCGTTGATCGCAGCGACAGGCGCCGCATCCGCAGACGGACTCCAGACATCCCTGCGCCCTGTCGCCCGGCCTGCGCATTTGCAACCAGAGGTCGCTCCCGCTCGCCTGCTTTATGAACCGCTGCGACCCGTGGCGCGGCCCGAAAACGCGCAGAACGCCGAGGCGCTCAGCCGCGCCTCCATGCCGTATCCAATCCCGATAGCGCCCGTTCAGCCCGGCGTCGCGTTGGATTTCAGTTTGCCGTTGATAGAACAAAACCCGGAACGTGCCGGGCTGATGGCGTTGCTCAGGCCCCCGCTGCGCCCGTCCGGCATTGGCCGCAATACACAGGAGCGCGAACAGACCTTGACGCGCGGTGCTCTCTGCGGAGATGCGGCCATTCAGGGCGAGGAAGTGGGGGTCGTGCCGGGCAAGTTGGACGAATGCGGCATCGAGGACGCAGTCAAAGTGCGCAGCATCAGTGGCGTTGCGCTCAGCCAGCATGCGCTGATGGACTGCCGGACCGCCCGCACGATCAAGGCGTGGATGCGGCAGGGAATGGCGCCCGCGATATCTGGCTATGGCGGCGGCGTGGCACAATTGCGGGTGGCCGCACATTATTCCTGTCGCACCCGAAATAATCAGGTCGGCGGCAAGGTATCCGAACACGGCAAAGGGCACGCCATTGATATTGCAGGCTTTCAACTGCGCGATGGACGAACCATTTCGGTACTGGACGATTGGGGTGGTGGAAAGAAGGGGCGCATTCTGAGCCGGATGCACAGGTCCGCCTGCGGGCCATTTGCAACGGTTCTCGGCCCCGAATCAGACAGGTTCCACCGCGACCATTTCCATTTCGATACTGCCAGCCGCAACAGCGGCAGTTATTGCCGCTAGCGCAGATGCAAGACCGGTGCGGGCCCAACGGGGAGCGGGCCAATCCAGATCAGTCCGCCCGTCATTCGCAAGGAGACCTCGAGCGATCTGGCATTGTCCTGCATCCCGGCAAGGGCCGACAGAGCCTTTTCGAAAGTTGCGGCGACGTCCGGCTCCAGCCATTTGGCGCGCGTTGCAACCTCCAGCAACTGGTGCCAGTGCCGCACCTTCACAGTCAACGTCCCGTTCGGCCGCCCGCCCAGATCGACCGAGAGCACGCCCGAGGCCCCCAGCGACATGGTGCCCCATTCGATATCGGCGTTCTTTATGGCGATGCGCGTGGGCTGAGGGCGTGCCTCCTCGACCGCGCGGCGGTCCCAAGGGACATCGAAATCCACGAGGACATCCGCCATCAGCGTCTCGATCACGCGCGGTACCGTGCCTGCTTCGTCGATCTGCACCATGAGGGATGCCGGGGGCGCCACATCCTTGGCCGCCAGTCCCAGATGATAGCGTGCATTTTCGGTCCCCACGACATCCTCCAGACGCTGCGTGGCCAGCCGCAGGGATGCGGCCGAGACGGCACCCTCCCTGCTCTCAGGCGACAGAGTGATGCCCTTGGCAGTCAGGGTGATGCGCCGGGGCGAGATTGCCGTGCTCGCGTCAAGGATCACGGATGCGCGCATGTCCCCGGTGTCGAGGGTATAGCTATCGTGCGGCGTCTGCACCTGTTGCCGGTGCGGCCAGACCCCGATCACGTGGTTCGGCGTATAGCTGAGCGTCAGGAGCTGGAAAAACGGCGCCTGCCATCCCAGCCCCGATTTTGGATCGGCGAGTGACACGTCCGTCAACGTGGCATCAAAACGGCTGGGGAAACCCCGTACCGACAGATCGCCGTATTCTGCCATCCACCCCTCAGAGCGCGCGGTTTCGAACCAGTCCACAACCTCTGAGCGCAGGGCGGACGATCCGATAAACCAATATCCGGACCATGCCATCGCCAATGCGATTGCTATCGCCAGCACTATCCGCATGTTTCGCCCCTTTTGCGTTTTCGCCTGATCGTGTTTATAGACCTAAACGGCAAGAGAGGCTTGGCAATGACGATGTGGGTTTTCGGGTACGGATCACTGGTATGGAACCCCGGTTTTAACGTGGTACAGCAGCAGATTGCGACATTGCCCGATTATGCACGCAGTTTCTGCATGCGCTCGATTCACCATCGTGGAACCGAGGATGTGCCGGGGCTGGTGCTTGCCTTGGACGAAAGCCGCGGGGCGCGGTGTCAGGGTGTCGCCATGGCGGTGGCCGAGGGGCAGGAGGCCGCGACGCTGGAATATCTTCGTGCCCGCGAGTTGATTTCCTCGGCCTATCTGGAGCGGATGCTGGATATTACCCTGCTGGATGGCCGCCGGGTCGAGGCGGTGACTTATGTGATCGATGCGCATCATGTCCAATATTGTGGTGCATTGCCGCTGGAGGAGCAGGCCCGCATCATCGCCCGCGCCGTGGGTGACCGCGGCACGAATACGGATTATCTCTACAACACTGCCTCGCATCTGACCGATCTCGGGATAGCGGATAACGATCTGGAATGGCTGGCCTGGCGGGTCCGGGGGCTCTGCGCTTAACGGGTTGGCGCGGCGGAGTGATCCGCGTAGGCTGCGCGCAGCAGAAACAAGTGTCGGGAGCGTCCAGATGGACCAGCCGGACCGCAGGGTCGAGCCGCATTTTTCACAGCCGTGGCGCCAGATCGTCATCATGGTGCTTGTTCTGGCATTGGCAGGGGCGGGTGCTTTCATGGCGCTGCCCAGCGTGCTGCCGGTGTTCGAGGCGAATCCCTACCTCAACGGTTTCATCTTTTTCGTTTTCCTGATCGGGGTGGTTGCCTGTTTCTGGCAGGTCTTTCAACTGATCGGTTCGGCCCGCTGGATCGAAGGCTTTGCCAGCGACAGCAAGGGGCACGAGATGGCCAAGCCGCCGCTGTTGCTGGCGCCACTTGCCGCACTGCTGCGCCAGCGCAGCAAGAGGAGGCAGATTTCGCAATCCTCTGCCCGTTCGATGCAGGACATGGTGGCGCAGCGCATCGACGAGGCAAGGGAGGTCACGCGGTACATCGTCAACCTGCTGATTTTCCTTGGCCTTCTGGGCACATTTTACGGTTTGGCCACCACCGTCCCTGCATTGGTCGAAACGATTCGAGGCCTTGCCCCGCAGGAAGGTGAAGGCGGGGTGGAAGTGTTCACGCGTCTGATGGCGGGCCTGCAGTCGCAACTGGGCGGTATGGGGGTGGCCTTTGCCTCGTCGCTCCTGGGGCTTGCAGGGTCGCTGATCGTTGGCCTTCTGGAGCTGTTCGCGGGTCATGGCCAGAACCGGTTTTACCGAGAACTTGAGGAATGGATGACCACCATCACCCGCGTCGGATTCGCCGGCGCCGAGGATGGCAGTCCCGAACAGGCGATGCTGACCGGCATCGTGGACCAGATGAGCGATCAGATGGATGCGCTGCACCGGATGCTGGTGCGGTCAGATCGCGGCCAAGCTGCCGTCGACGCTCAGATCGCGGTCCTGGCCCGTGCGGTGGAGCGGCTGGCCGAGAGCGTAAAAGAGAGCGACCACTCCGCCACATTGGAGCGGGTGGCGGACGGGCAGGACCGGCTGATCGAGATGCTGGCCGCGCGGGAGGTGCACGATGGCGCTGTGCTGGATGCTGAAAGCCGGATGCGCTTGCGCTCGATCGATGTGCAGATGCTGCGTATCCTTGAGGAGATCAGCGCGGGACGGCAGGAAACCATGTCGGAGCTTCGCACTGATCTGGCCGGGCTCAAGGCAGCAATCCACACGGCGCGCGGCCCCCGTCGCAGCTATCGGGTGCCCGGCGCGAGGCGTGATATTCCCGAGGGTGAGGGCTGAACATGGCTCTATCGCGCCGCAGCGGGCATCGTTTTCAAGCCTCGATCTGGCCGGGCTTCGTAGACGCGATGACGGGGCTGCTCTTGGTTCTGATGTTCGTGCTGACCATTTTCATGGTCGTACAGTTCGCCCTGCGCGAGACAATTACGGGACAAGAGAGCGAGTTGGACACGCTTTCGTCAGAAATCGCCGAGCTTTCGCGTGCGCTGGGGCTGGAACAGGACCGCAGCGCCAGCCTGGCGGACCGGGTGGGCGCGCTGACGGCTACATTAGGGGATGCGCGAAAGCGTCAGCAGGAACAGACCGCCCTGATCACATCGCTGACCTCAGGCAAGGCCGCGGCGGAGGCGCGGATTGCCGATCTTGAAGACACGCGCGACCGCCTCGCTCTGGACAAGGACGCGTTGGAACAGGCCATGGCGGAGCTGCGCGACGAGGTCGAAGCCGAGGCCGGTGCGGCGGAGGCCCTGCGCGAAAGATTGACCAATTCGCAAACTGAGTTGACCGCCATGACTCTCGCACTCGAGGAGCAGCGCCGCCGGGCGGAGGAAACGCTGACGCTTTTGGCGGCCGCGCGCGACAGCGGCGCTGATCTGGAAGCGAAACTCGCCGATGCGCTTGCAGTTGAAGCAGAACAGAACGACGAGTTTCTGGCGATGAAGGCAGAGCTGGCCGCGCTGAAGGAGGAGCAGAAGCTATCTCTCGAGCAGGTCCGAGAGCGACTGGCTGCTGCATTGGCCGCGCAACTGGCTGCCGAGGCAGAGGCGCAGGAGCAGATGAGCGCTGCCGAAGAACGCGCGGCGTTGCTCAGCGAGGCGCGCAGGAGCTTGTCCACGCAGAAGGCGCAGAGCGAGGAAGGGCTAAGGGCACGCGAGTTGCTGAATCAACAGGTAGCCGCCCTGCGCAACCAATTGGGTCAGCTGCAAGCCCTGCTGGACGATTCGCGAGAGCGCGAGGCGGCGCAGGATGTCAGGATCGATAGCCTCGGCCAGGATCTGAACACCGCACTTGCCAACGTCGCGGCCGAGGAAAAGCGCCGCCGGGAGATCGAGCAGGAAAAGAATGAGCTTCTGGAGGCGGAAAAGCAGGATCTGGAGAAATACCGCTCGGAATTCTTTGGCCGGTTGAGGGATGTCTTAGGCGCGCAGAAAGGTGTGCGGATCGAGGGTGATCGCTTTGTCTTCTCATCCGAGGTTCTTTTCCCGCCGGGGCGAGCAACTTTGTCGGACTCGGGCAAAAATGACATCGCTCAGGTCGCGGAGATCCTGAGAAAAGTAGTTGATGACATACCTGACGAAATCGATTGGATCATCCGGGTCGACGGCCATACCGATAATGCGCCCTTGATCTCCACTGCGGAGTTTGCTGATAACTGGGAGCTAAGCCAAGCACGCGCGCTCTCTGTCGTCCGTTATATGATAGAGTTCCTCGGCGTGCCGCCGAACCGGTTGGCGGCAAATGGATTTGGCCAGTACCAACCGATCGCGCCCGGGACCACGCCCGAGGCCCGCGCACAGAATCGCCGGATTGAACTGAAATTTACCGAAAGATAGGATTGCACGCATAACGCGCATAATTCATTCAAGTTATGCCGATGAGCCAATCGTGCGGTAGCGTAGCCATACTCCTCCTTCCGCTCCGGGGCCGTTGTCGGCCACATTCAACTGCTCCGGACGCTGAAGGGAGAGGGTGCCGGCACAACACAGACCAAACGAACTTTACAAGGCTAACACACCGTGCCCCCCCCTTCAGCAGCCTCGGCCAAGATCGCTGAGGGGGGGGGTGCATGACAAAGTGATGATACAGAAGGCTCCCGGCACAATTTTTAGCCCGTAATCGACGGGAGAGATGGGTAGGATAGTACGATCGAGGGCCCGCTTTCCGGCCGGGAAAGATGCGCGGTCAAGTTAAAAGGTGCTTCTGCGCCAGCCACAGGGGCTAGCGCCATGATGCATCATCAGTCTGCGGTCAAAAGCGGAGGCTTCTTGCCGCTCAGGCGCGGGGTATCCGGGCCGTTGATTTGCAGATCTATCTTGCCGTTCTTCACTCCCACCTTGACGACGCCGCCCTTCGCCAGCTTGCCAAAAAGAAGCTCTTCAGCCAGCGGCTTCTTGATATGCTCCTGGATGACGCGGGCGAGGGGGCGTGCACCCATCTTGTCATCATAGCCCTTGTCGGCAAGCCATTCGGCGGCAGGCTCTGTCAATTCGATGGTCACATTGCGGTCCATCAATTGCGCTTCGAGCTGAAGCACGAACTTCTCGACCACCTGCATGATCACTTCCTTGGGCAGTGCGCCGAAGGAGATAACCGCATCCAGCCGGTTGCGAAACTCCGGAGTGAATGTTCGTTCGATCGCAGCGGTATCCTCACCCTCACGCCGGTCGCGGCCAAAGCCAATCGCGGATTTCGCCATTTCAGAGGCACCGGCGTTAGATGTCATGATCAGGATGACATTGCGGAAGTCGACGGAACGGCCATTATGGTCGGTCAGCGTGCCGTGATCCATGACCTGAAGCAGGATGTTGAACACATCGGGGTGCGCTTTTTCGATTTCGTCCAGCAAAAGCACACAATGTGGGTGCTGGTCCACACCGTCAGTCAGCATGCCGCCTTGATCGAAGCCGACATAGCCCGGAGGCGCGCCGATCAGACGCGATACTGCGTGTTTCTCCATGTATTCCGACATGTCGAAACGGATCAACTCGACCCCTAGCGTATCGGCCAATTGCTTGGCGACCTCGGTCTTGCCCACGCCTGTCGGCCCAGCAAAGAGGTAATTGCCAATCGGCTTTTCCGGCTCACGCAGCCCGGCGCGCGCCAGTTTGATGGCTGAACTGAGGGCCTCGATTGCGGCGTCCTGACCAAACACGACCCGCTTGAGGGAGGTTTCCAGATCGCGCAGCACAGCCGCATCATCTTTCGAGACGTTCTTCGGCGGGATACGGGCAATCTTGGCAACGACTGCTTCAATCTCCTTCACGCCAATGCTTTTGCGCCGCTTGGACGCCACGATCAGGTGTTGTGCTGCGCCCGCCTCATCAATCACGTCGATTGCCTTGTCGGGCAGCTTGCGGTCATTGATGTAGCGCGCCGACAGATCCACGGCGGTCTTGATCGCCTCATTGGTATATTTGACGCTGTGATGCTCTTCGAAATAAGGCTTGAGGCCCTTAAGGATCTTGATCGAATCCTCGACCGACGGCTCGACCACGTCAATTTTCTGGAACCGGCGGGACAGCGCGCGGTCCTTTTCAAAGTGCTGGCGGAACTCCTTGTAGGTGGTGGAACCCATGCAGCGCAGTTTGCCACCTTGAAGCGCAGGTTTCAGAAGATTGGAGGCATCCATCGCACCGCCGGATGTCGCGCCCGCGCCGATGATGGTGTGAATCTCATCAATGAAGAGTACCGCATCGCGGTGATTCTCCATCTCTGTCATCACTGCTTTCAGCCGTTCCTCGAAATCACCGCGGTAGCGGGTTCCAGCCAGAAGCGCGCCCATATCGAGCGAATAAATGGTGGTTTTCGACAGGATCTCTGGCGTTTCACCCCGCACGATCTTGTAGGCCAGACCTTCAGCGATGGCAGTTTTTCCCACTCCGGGATCCCCTACCAAAAGGGGGTTGTTCTTGCGGCGGCGGCAAAGTACCTGGATGCAACGCTCCACCTCGTCGGCACGGCCAATGAGCGGGTCAATGTCGCCAGTGCGGGATTTTTCGTTCAGATCGACGCAGTACTTTGAAAGTGCAGATTCACCCTGTTCGACGGCTCCCGGTTCCTGCCGTTTGCCTTGACTTTCGCTGTCGGCACCCTGCACCGGGCGCGCCTCTCCAAAGGATGGGTTCTTTGCAACGCCGTGAGCGATAAAATTGACCGCGTCATAGCGCGTCATGTCCTGCTCCTGCAGGAAATAGGCGGCATTGCTCTCGCGCTCGGCAAAGATGGCAACCAGCACGTTTGCGCCGGTCACTTCGGTCCTGCCCGAAGACTGGACATGGATCGCGGCCCGCTGGATGACGCGCTGGAACGCAGCGGTCGGAACGGCCTCCGATCCTTCGATTTCGGTGACAAGGTTCGACAGCTCGTCGTCGATGAATTCAACAAGCGTGCTGCGCAGATCCTCGGTGTCGACGCTGCATGCCTTCAGCACGCGATTCGCGTCGGCTTCATCCACAAGCGCCAGCAGAAGATGCTCCAGCGTGGCGAATTCATGTTGCCGCGCGTTGGCCAGCGCCAATGCAGCGTGGATAGCCTGTTCCAGTGTGGTCGAGAATGAAGGCACGTCTGTGCTCCTTCTTGTCTGGTGTCGCGGGTCAGAGACCAGTCTGGCCTGATAACCTTAAGGTTTGGTCGATAAAGCCACAGCTTCAAGTGTTATTTCGCACGGCGCGGCAGAATATCTGTCCGGGAGCCTGTACGTCTCGGCGTTGGAGGTCAAAACTTGTCCTTGCGTTTGCGGATTTCAGCAAAGACGGCGGCGTCGGTTTCGTCCTGCATGGCCAGACGGGAGCGGATCGTGGGGTCTTCAGCGCGCAGAAACGGGTTGGTGGCCAATTCCTCGGCCAGGGTTGAGGGGACGGTGGGGCGACCCTGCTCGCGGGCCGCGTCAATCGCCTTTGAACGAGATATAAGCGCGGAATTGTCCGGATCAACGCTGAGCGCAAATTTCGCGTTGGCGCTCGTATATTCGTGACCGGAATAGACAATGGTATCAGGCGGCAGATGCATCAGCTTCTGAAGCGAGTCCCACATCTGATCTGCAGTACCCTCAAAGAGACGGCCGCATCCCAGCGCCATGAGGCTGTCAGCGGTGAACACGGCGTGGCTGGCTGGGAAATGAACGGCAATATGGCCCACGGTATGGCCAGAGACGTCAATCACATGACCGGCCTGATGGCCTATTTCTATCGTATCTCCTTCGCCGACGGCAATATCAAGTGGCGGCAGCCGATGCGCGTCGGCTGCTGCGCCGATTACCGTTGCCGGATGTGCTGCCAGCAGATCGCGCAGCCCCTGAACATGATCCGCGTGATGATGGGTGAGCAAAACGTGGCTCAGTGTCCAGCCAGTCTGCTCCAGCGCCTGCAGGACCGGCGCCGTCTCGGGAACATCGACGCACAGCGTCTTTCCGCTATCCGCGTCATGTGCGAGGAAGGCGTAGTTGTCCGCAAGACAGGGGATGGTCAGTATTTCGAACGGCATCTTGCGCCTCCGCAGAGTTGGAACCGGGCGCTTGGGTATTTTCGCGCCGCTACATCTAAGCTAGGGTTCAGACTGACGGATCAAGGGCAGCACTGCAATGCATGTCGACGTGCAGGAGTTACGTAATTTCTATTACCGCAGCACGTTGGGCCGCGCTGTGCAGAAAACCGTGCGTATCGAGATCGCCCGCGTCTGGCCCGAAGCCAAGGGGCAGACCGTTGTGGGATTTGGCTTCGCGGTTCCGTTCCTGCGGCCTTATTTGCAGGATGCAAGGCGGGTCATCGCGTTGATGCCGGGCCCGCAGGGGGTGATGGCCTGGCCGCAATACATGCCCAACATATCCGTCCTGTGCGAGGAGACATCATGGCCGATCGATACAGGGCTCGTAGACAAGCTGCTGGTCATGCACGCGCTGGAGGCGAGCGACCATCCGGCCGATCTTCTGAACGAATGCTGGCGTGCGCTGGGACCGGGCGGCTCGGCGCTGTTCGTCGTGCCCAACCGCGCCGGGCTCTGGTCGCGCAATGACCGCACGCCCTTCGGATCGGGACGTCCCTACAGCCAGACCCAGTTGGAGACTCTGCTGAAATCCCATGGCTTCCTGCCTGAACGTCATATGACCGCGCTTTATCAGCCGCCCAGCACCCGCAGGTTCTGGCGGCAGACGGCCGGCATGTGGGAGCGGCTGGGCGGCAACCTGTCAGTCGTCGTATCGGGTGGCGTCCTGATGATCGAGGCGACAAAACGGGTGCAGGCGCCCCGCGGGCCGGGTCTGCGCTCCTCGGTGCGCAACCCGCTGGAGGTGCTCAGTCCGCGCCCCAAGCCAGTAGCGGGGCGGGCGTGACGCGACGTGTCGCCACTCACCGGATCGTGAATGACGGGGCAGGCAAACTGCTGGTGTCGGAACGCAAATGCTCTTAAAACGTGGTTAGCGCAAACACTAAGAGCCTGACAGGTGGCAGAATCGTCACCCGCTCGGCTCTCTTGACGTTTTTTTGAAGCAGAAAAGTCACAGCGTTAACGCAATCATTCATAACATACTGAATATAAATATAAATCTTCGCCGCATGGCATCTGCCAAGCAACTTGCGAGGCGGCCAATGCTCTGCTAGACCCACGCCGGATTACAGTGATAAGAGTAACCGATACTCACCAATGCCCCTCAGACGTTTCCTCGTCTGTCGCAGGGGCCTGATTGTCGAAAGGGTGGATGTGTCCGAACCAGCTTCGATCTCCTCGGGTATTGCCGAACGCTATGCGACTGCAATTTTCGAGATAGCCCAAGAAAGCAATGGCTTGCCCGAGCTGGAGACTGGCGTTGACGCCCTCGCAGAGGCCCTGAACGTCAGCAGTGACCTGCGCGGCGTCATTTCCAGCCCTGTTCTGGGGAGGGACGAGCAGGGCAAGGCAATATCTGCAATTGCAAGACACCTCGCCTTGATGCCCGCGCTGTCCAACGGGCTGAGCCTGATGGCGCAGAAGCGCCGCCTGTTCGCGATGCCCCAGTTGATCGCGCAGCTCCGTTCCCTGATCGCGACCGAAAAGGGCGAAGTGCAGGCAGACGTGACCAGCGCGAAGACCCTGACCAAGACGCAGGCCGAAAAGTTGACCAGAACGCTGACCGAGAATGTCGGTAAGACTGTCAAGATCAATGCGACCGTAGATGAAAGCCTTGTCGGCGGTCTTATCGTAAAGGTGGGCTCGAAGATGATCGACACGTCGATCCGCTCCAGGCTTGCATCGCTCCAGAATTCAATGAAAGAGGTCGGATAAATGGGTATCCAAGCGGCAGAGATTTCTGCAATCCTGAAGGATCAGATCAAGAATTTCGGCCAGGAGGCCGAAGTGGCCGAAATCGGCCGGGTTCTGTCCGTCGGTGACGGGATTGCGCGCGTTCATGGCCTGGACAATGTGCAGGCTGGCGAGCTGGTGGAATTCCCGGGCGGAATCATGGGTATGGCCCTGAACCTCGAGGCGGATAACGTCGGTATCGTGATCTTCGGCTCGGACCGCGATATCAAGGAGGGCGATACCGTCAAGCGCACGAAATCCATCGTGGACGTGCCGATCGGTGACGCGTTGCTGGGGCGCGTCGTGGACGGTCTGGGCAATCCGCTGGATGGCAAGGGCCCGCTGAACACAACCGAGCGCGGCCTGGCGGACGTGAAGGCACCGGGCATCATACCGCGTAAATCCGTGCATGAGCCGATGGCGACCGGCATCAAATCCGTTGACGCGATGATCCCGATCGGCCGCGGCCAGCGCGAGTTGATCATCGGCGACCGCCAGACAGGCAAGACTGCACTCGCGCTCGACACGATCCTGAACCAGAAATCCATCAACGATGCCGCTGGCGACGATGAGGGCAAGAAACTCTATTGCGTCTATGTCGCCATCGGCCAGAAGCGGTCCACTGTGGCGCAGCTGGTCAAGAAGCTGGAAGAAACCGGCGCAATGGCCTATTCTATCGTTGTGGCCGCGACCGCATCGGACCCGGCCCCGATGCAGTTCCTCGCGCCCTATTCCGCCACCGCCATGGCCGAGCATTTTCGCGACAATGGCCGCCACGCGCTGATCGTCTATGACGATCTTTCAAAACAGGCCGTGGCCTATCGTCAGATGTCGCTTCTGCTGCGTCGTCCGCCCGGGCGCGAGGCCTATCCGGGCGACGTGTTCTACCTGCACTCCCGCCTGCTGGAGCGGTCTGCCAAGCTAAACGAAGATAACGGCTCGGGATCGCTGACGGCACTGCCGATCATCGAGACGCAGGGCGGCGACGTGTCTGCCTTTATTCCGACCAACGTGATTTCGATCACCGACGGTCAGATCTTCCTGGAAACCGAACTTTTCTATCAGGGCATCCGCCCTGCGGTGAACACCGGTCTTTCGGTCAGTCGTGTCGGATCGTCGGCACAGACCAACGCGATGAAATCCGTTGCGGGCCCGGTCAAGCTGGAGCTGGCGCAGTATCGCGAGATGGCGGCGTTTGCGCAGTTCGGCTCGGACCTTGATGCGGCGACGCAGCAGCTTCTGAACCGTGGTGCGCGCCTGACCGAGCTGATGAAGCAGCCGCAGTATTCGCCGCTGACGAACGCCGAGATCGTCTGCGTGATCTACGCGGGCACCAAGGGCTATCTGGACAAGATCCCCGTAAAGGATGTCGGTCGCTACGAGGCGGGCCTGCTGAAGAGTCTGCGAGGCAAGCACTCTGAAGTTCTGGACATGATCACCAAGGAGGACCCGAAGATCAAGGGGGACGCCGAGGCCAGGATCAGGGCAGCGCTGGACGAATTCGCCGCCGACTTCGCTTAATTAAGGGAAAGGACGCAAGGCAATGCCAAGCCTCAAGGACCTTAAGAACAGGATCGAGTCGGTCAAATCGACCCGCAAGATCACCAAGGCCATGCAGATGGTTGCCGCGGCGAAGCTTCGCCGCGCGCAGGAGGCTGCCGAAGAGGCGCGTCCCTATACCGAACGGTTCAACGCCGTGATGGGGCGCCTTGCGGCGTCAGTGGGCAAATCCGAGGGCGCGCCCCGTCTGTTGCGGGGCACGGGACTGGACCAGACCCATCTGCTGATCGTCATGACGTCCGAGCGCGGTTTGTGCGGCGGCTTCAACGCGAACATCGCCAAGCTGGCCAAGCAGCGCGCGACAAAGCTTCTGGCGGAAGGCAAGACCGTCAAGATCATCACGATTGGCAAAAAGGGGCGCGATTCCATGCGCCGTGAATACGGTCAGTATTTCGTGGATCATGTGGATCTGTCGGACGTGAAACGGCTTTCCTATGCGGATGCTCAAGGCATTGCGACTGAAGTGCTCAACCGTTTTGATGCGGGTGAATTCGACGTGGCAACCCTTTTCTACGCGGCTTTCGAAAACGTCGTGGTCCAGATTCCGACCGCTCAGCAGATCATTCCTGCCGATTTTAAGACCGCGGGTGACGGGGAGGGCGGTGCGGAAACGCTCTATGATTACGAGCCGGACGAGACCGCGATCCTGACCGATCTTCTGCCGCGCGGCGTGGCGACGGCGCTCTTTGCCGCCCTGCTGGAGAACGGGGCGTCCGAACAGGGCGCGCGCATGTCCGCGATGGACAATGCCACCCGAAACGCAGGCGAGATGATCGACAAGTTGACCATTGAATACAACCGCTCGCGTCAGGCAGTGATCACGAACGAGCTGATTGAAATCATTTCGGGCGCGGAAGCGCTCTAGAAACGGGACGGAGACGATACATGGCAAACGCAAAAGGCAAGATCACCCAGGTGATTGGCGCCGTGGTTGACGTTCAGTTCGGCGATCACCTGCCGGAGATCCTGAACGCCCTGACAACAGAAAACAACGGCAAGCGTCTTGTGCTGGAGGTTGCGCAGCATCTGGGCGAAAACACCGTGCGCACCATCGCGATGGACGCCACCGAGGGCCTCGTGCGCGGGCAGGAGGTGACCGACACCGATGGTCCGATCACGGTGCCGGTTGGCAATGCCACTTTGGGCCGCATCCTGAACGTCGTCGGTGAGCCGGTGGACGAGGGCGGGGATGTCGCGCGCGACGAGACACGCTCGATTCACGCTGATGCGCCCCCCTTTGCCGATCAGTCGACCGAATCGACCGTGCTGGTCACCGGTATCAAGGTTGTCGATCTGCTGGCCCCATACGCCAAAGGCGGCAAGATCGGTCTCTTTGGCGGTGCCGGTGTGGGCAAGACGGTTCTGATTATGGAGTTGATCAACAACATCGCCAAGGTGCACTCGGGATTCTCGGTCTTCGCGGGTGTAGGCGAACGGACGCGTGAGGGTAACGACCTTTACCACGAAATGATCGAATCCGGCGTTATTGTTCCCGACAATCTGACTGATTCAAAAGTGGCGCTGGTCTATGGACAGATGAACGAGCCCCCCGGTGCGCGTATGCGGGTGGCCCTGACCGGCCTGACCCTGGCTGAGCAGTTCCGCGACCAGTCGGGCACGGACGTTCTGTTCTTTGTTGATAATATCTTCCGCTTTACACAGGCCGGTTCCGAAGTATCCGCCCTCCTGGGCCGTATCCCGTCCGCTGTGGGCTATCAGCCGACGCTGGCCACCGATATGGGCCAGATGCAGGAACGGATCACCTCGACAAACAAGGGCTCGATCACGTCCGTGCAGGCCGTCTATGTTCCCGCGGACGACCTGACTGACCCGGCGCCTGCGACTTCCTTCGCGCACCTGGATGCGACAACCGTTCTGAGCCGTGCAATTTCCGAACTGGGCATCTACCCGGCCGTGGACCCGCTGGACAGCACGTCGCGCCTGATGGATCCGGCCGTGGTGGGCGAGGAGCATTATCAGGTCGCGCGTGATGTTCAGGGTATCCTGCAGCGCTACAAATCGCTTCAGGATATCATCGCGATCCTCGGCATGGACGAGCTTTCCGAGGAGGACAAGCTGACGGTGGCCCGCGCCCGAAAGATACAGCGCTTCCTGTCGCAGCCCTTCGACGTGGCCAAGGTGTTCACCGGCTCGGACGGCGTGCAGGTGCCGCTGGAGGAAACGATCGCGTCCTTCAAGGCCGTGGTTGCAGGTGAATACGATCACCTGCCTGAGGGTGCCTTCTACATGGTGGGCGGCATCGAAGAGGTAAAAGCCAAGGCACAGCGTATGGCATCCGACGCCGCATGATGACCCAGCCGGACCGCCTTCGGTCCGGCATTGTGCCCAATTGAAGGAGGCCAACCATGGCTGAAACAGTGCAATTCGATCTGGTATCGCCCGAGCGCCTTCTGACATCGGTTCAGGCGCGCGAAGTGCAAATTCCCGGGGCCGAGGGTGATCTGACGGCAATGGCCAATCATGCGCCTTTGATCACCACCCTGCGCCCCGGCATCGTCCGTGTCCTTTCGGACCAGGGCGAGGATGAATACGCCGTCACTGGCGGCTTTGCGGAGATCAACGCTGATAGCGTGTCGATACTGGCCGAACAGGCAATCCATCGCAGCGACATGACTCAGGACCATTTCAAGACGCTTGTCGCCCACGCGAATGAGCGTCTGATCCGCGCGCAGGAAACATTCAAGAACGAGCCCGGCCCGGTGGATGATGCTGCTAAACTGCTGGCCGATATGGTGGCAATGGGCGACCACATGGGGCTCACCGGTTACTGAATCCGCCTTCACCGATCGAGGAATGGTTGCCTCGCATATCGTCATCAGCCCTCTCATCCCGGACCTCGGAAATCTGACGGGTTTGAATATCCGAGATCTTTTTTCGGTCGCTGCAAATTTTCCTGACCACAGAAGCATAGCCCGATTCCAAGCCTGCTCCTTGCCTTGGCAAGCAGGCGGACTACCGGCGCTCCGCTTCCAAGTCGCTATTTTGTCGGCAGACGCGGGATGAAATTGGATATCCGCCGCATCTGAAAGCACCGCACCAGACTCAGCAACGAGATATCCGCATTCCGGGCGCTCAACGAGTCACGGAACGTGCGATGCGGGTGGAGCTTTCCTTTCCTAGTGGGGGCGGCTCCGAGACGCCGGATCTGCCCGACCGATAAGCTTGATCGCACCTGCCCGGAAGCCCCCATCGCGGCTGACAGCTTCAGGCGTGACGGGGGCTTCCGCCCGCCCAACTGCTTTTTTCGCGGCAGCTCTGGAAAAACGAGCGTGCAGCGCACTTGTATCAACCCCGTGAAAACTGCTTATGCGACATAGGAGAAGGTATCACTGCGTATGACGATGGAGGAGAATATCAAACGGTGGACGGCGAAGCGGAGGACGGCGCCGGTCGTCAAGGTTAACCAGGGTAAGACGGCAGTGGCCGGGGCGAGCCGGCCCTTCGGTCTGCCCCTTTCGGAGATCGGAGGCTGGGGCGGGGATGCGAAGTAGGGCATAAAGAACTCCCTGCGGGCCAATCCGCTCGACCTCCGCGAACAATACGGGAAGCGGCCGAAAGATCTTCAGGACGCTTGCGGCGAGGCCCGTGCTGGAACTGCGCATCCGGAAAAAGCTCTAGGCCCTCATGGGGCGAGTAGGACGGCTATTGATCCGGACGGAACCGCGATGCCGCTGCACACGCCCTGCGGATGGTTCGGATGGTCTGCTGCGAGATGATATCGGACGAACACTTAGGATTTATTCGCCTCGAAAGTCAGCGCTGCAAACGGCGCACGCCGATTTGTAAGGGATCCATTTGCCGCACGAAGTCTTTCTCAAGCATGTCATTGATTGAGTTGGGAAAGATGACCTGCTGATAGCTGTTGCGCGCCTTAACCTTGAGTGTGGCTTCCAAAAATGTATCGTGTGCCGATCTGTTTAGAGCGTATCGGCCCTGATCGGATTCGGGATTTCCAAGGCTTTCTTTCTGTGATTCTCTTCTGCTGAGGCAGATATGGGGTCGAAAAT
>JAUNVT010000186.1 GCA_030540655.1 Rhodobacterales bacterium | reverse complement strand
ACCAAAAACCGCGCCGCTTGATCAGGCTCTATCACCCAAAATCGCGCATATCTCATTACGTTGGTGGTTCGATTTTTGGTGGGATCATTGGCATCTATCTGTTCAGCCTGCTTTTCCGATACGCAATCCTCGGCCCCAATGGGAAGAAATTGCAGCAGCTTTGGGTGGTAATGCTGACCGGAGTTGTCGCGATCGGTTTTTCGGCATTCGGCGATGGCACGGACGGGTTCACAAACCGGATCACAAATCTGCCAAACATGGTGCAGATCATTTCCTATTCGGTGTCAGCTCTTCTCGTCAGTTTTTTCGTCTGGCTTCGGAACGACGATGCACCGCCTGCTCCAATGTCACCGCAGGAACGAGGCATTGCCGGACGCGCGATAGCACTGGTGTTCGTAATCCCAATGACTTTGATCGGTATCGGGAACATTGGTGGCAGCATCTACAGTTTGGCGGTGGACGGTCCATCGCCGGGACTTGGGTTGGGTGTCTCGCGTGCCGAGATGCGGGACATCATGCTCAAAGGCCATCTCGCGCCTTACTGGCGCGTGGTCGATGAACGAGCACCGTCCGATATGGATTACATAATCGAGCGCATATTTGCCCAAGAAGACGACATTCGGAGCGTTGAACAGGGAATCCAAATCCTCAACCAAGAACTCGTCAACTACCGAGTGTCGCTTGCCACTTATGCTTCTGCGCTCAACGATGAGCAGTGGAAAGAGATTATGCAAAGTACCTTAGAAATGCAGCGCCAATACGAAGACAGACCTGCTTTGTGCTTGGACTTACTGATGACGGGCGGCCGAAATATGACGCAAGAACAATTACTTTCGGCACAGGGCTTGCTGAACCAGAACATGATCGTGATGACCGAGAACCTGCTGGACGCGCGAGCGACAGCGTCAGAAGGAACCTCCGTCCCAACGCCACCAACAGAGGAAGACTACGGCCTGCTCGTCCAGATACTGATCGACCGTGGAATGCCCGACGACCAATTGCAGGCGTTGTTCAACGAAGACACGTCGCATCCGCAGTTCTGCCAGTTGCAGATAGCGTTCTTGGAGGCCGTGATTGATTTGGATGGCCTCAGTGTTGAAGCGGTCAGGTTTGAGGTTGGGCAGGCGATGCTGACCGCCGCACCGTGAGGATTAGCAATGACCGACGATACTGAACAATTGCCGGAAGTCATTGAGGAGCAGGTGCCGCAGCGGGCGCAGGTTCAGGCAAACCAGCCCGTGATGGTGCCGATGTATCGGCGCAACTTGAACCCATCCAACCTTGTTCTTTCTGCCGACGACCTCAAGGAATTCGCTGAACTCGTCGTTGAGGTAAACGAGCGCGCCAAGAGTTTGGAATTTGCACAGTTGAACCTGAATAATTTTGATAGCCCAGAACAGGCTCGCCAGCGCGTTAATGAAGTGGTTCCAGTCGAATATAACTACAAGGCGCAGAATGGCGACTATGTGCAAGGCCTTGGCGTGCCCAATACCGGTGATCGCAATTTCCCAGACGAACTGATGACCATCTTCTTGTCGAACGCAGCCTTCTCCGATCGGGCCGCTAACTTACGCCCTCTCAATACCGTGGAAGTGTTTCTGAGTTTCGAGAAACCGTCCTTAAAGATCGACTTCCAATCCATGCCGTCGAACCCAACTGACAACCGCAGCGTGATCAATGTCGAGGGTCGCGACGAGGCTTGGGTCATTGCGACTACCCAAAAGATCGAAGAGTTCTTCCAAAAGCGCAAGGCGACCCGCCCGATCATCCACGGGTCAGGAACATATGACTACCTCGTCTACCTAGCTTTCCTGCCCGCAGTCATATGGCTGTTCTACAAGCAGGGAACGTCGCTTACCAGTTGGCTGCAAGGGCAGTCGGTGTTCCTCAATGTCATCTTGGGCATCTATGGGTTCCTGCTGACGTTGTTGTTTGCGCGCTTCGTTTTCCAATATGTCAGATGGCTTTTCCCTCCGATGTAATACTACAAGCGCAGCAGATGGGGCGCATTCGCGCATCGGGCGGTGGCGGCTGCTGTGTTCTCAGCGATAGGACTTGGAGCCGCTTATGACCTCGCGAAAACGGTGTTTCTGGTCCTTTTCCCTTAGCTGTCACCTATGCGTCGCCTCAAATGGTAGCGGCCGCTCGAATGACCCGCAGTGCATGACTGCTTCGCCCGCACTGTCGTCCCTCGCCCTTGGTAAATACGCGCGATGCACGAGTGGCCGGTCTGGGGAATCTGCGGCGCGGCATCGGAGTGGCCGGCGGAGGTCGGCTTTGGGCCGTCATTTCCGGCGCCGGTATGCCGCACCTGCGAAATGCTGCGCCTGCGTCCACAGTCGGGGCTCGGACCAGCCTTCCGCTGCGTCCCGCATGAGCGGCCGCTTTCGTCCTGCGGACGTTCACTGAACCGCCTGTGACAGCCTGCTGAACTTATTTGTGAAAAATGACACCTGTCGCTGCGCGACTTGAGGGATTTGTCACATTAGGATGGCTTACCTCCTGATACTGTAACAATATACGTCTGCGAAGTTATTTGTGACAGTCTGCGCTGTCACATCGTGATGTCACGTACGGCTTCACCTGTTTGTGACACAAGGATCATGCCGCTGTGGCCTCAAAGTCGATCCGCTGGTCCAGATCCACTATACACCAGCCCGAAAGCCCCAAGCTATTCTGCCGCCATCAAGCGGTACCGTCGGGCTGGATGCTCCGAAGGGCGCGGTGCGGGCAATCCGGCGGCCAAACCCATTTGCGAAACGACATACGCAGCGATCTCGCCGCCGACAGTCGCCCAGTCTCACTGAACCCGGTCCGAAAGCCGAATGCTGCAAAGTCGGAGAGCTGCCTCAACGCAATTTTCAGCGGCAACGCTTCGATAATCCTTGATCTTGAAACGAAAGCGCTTAATCGCGCCCCGCAAACTGCGCCATTCCCCATCCTCGCAGAACCTGAGCAAAATGAATGCCAAGTCGTTCGAAAGCTCAACCCAGACCGAGCGTTCACAAATGTTTCATATTCTAGCCACTTTCACAGCTTCCAGCCAGTTAGGCCTGGTGGCTGGCCTTGCCCTCGGCGGTGCCGGTGTTGCCTATTGGTCAAGTCTGAACCGCATCGCGCCCGGCCCGGCTTTTCGGCTTCTGATAGCGCGCGGACAACTGCCCGTCTTCCATTAATTCGTCTGGGACTTGCGGGCGAACTCACCGATCGCGGACCTGATATAAGCCGGGATTTCCTTGTCCGTCGCTGCCATGAAGGCCTGCTTCTGACAATTGCCGAGGATCACCGCTGCGTCGCAGAGGGAGATAAGATTGCTTCTTTGGCAGTACCAATTTACCTCAATTGGGAGTCAGGTCGCAAATTGCCTCATGTTGGCTCAAGAATACCTCGCCGGTCAGCTTGTCCAGAAAGCGACTGCGCTTGAGACGGTCCATGACCGGGCCTTTTACCTCGCTCAGATGCAGGCGAATGCCAGAATCCCTCAGCCGCGTGTTGATGTTTTGAAGTGATTCCAGTGCCGAGAGATCGATCTCGTTCACAGCGGAGAACATCAACACCACGTCGGTCAGCCCCGGTTTGTCCGCAGCGTAGCGCGACAGTTGATCCTCCAGATAGCGCGCGTTGGGAAAATAGAGGCTTTCGTCTATGCGTAGCGAAAGCACATGCCGCTGGGTTTCAACCTCATGTCGCAGCACGTTTCGAAAATGCTCGGTTCCCGGCACCCGCCCCACCACGGCTATATGTGGCCGCGAAGTCTTGTAAAGATGTACGAGGATCGACGTGACCACGCCGGCTGTCACGCCCACTTCAACCCCTATCAGAAGGGTGAGCAGGATCGTCACGCTGACGGCGGCGAAATCGGCACGGCTGAAGGCCCAGGCGCGTTTGAGGATCGAGAAATCCACAAGGCTCAGCACGGCGACAATGATCGTGGCGGCAAGCGTCGCCTTTGGCAGATAGAAAATAAGCGGCGTTAGAAACAGTGCTGCCACCGCCAACCCTGCTGCGGTGAAGGCCCCGGCGGCGGGCGTTTCGGCGCCAGCATCGAAGTTCACGACCGACCGGGAAAATCCTCCGGTGACTGGAAACCCCCCGGTCAAAGCCGCGCCGAGGTTTGCGGTGCCGAGCCCGATCAGCTCCTGATCCGGATCGATCCGCTGACGTTTCTTCGCCGCAAGGGTCTGCGCGACCGAGATGCTTTCGACAAAGCCAATGATTGAAACAAGAAGCGCTGGGACAAAGAGCTGCGCCAGAAGTTCTGGTGAAAGGGGGGGCAGAGTGAACGGCGGCAGGCTCTGCGGTACTTCGCCCACAATGGCCACGCCCCTGCTGTCCAGATCAAAAGCCCAGACCGCCAGCGTCGTGCCGACGATGGCCAGCGCCGGGCCGGTCTTGGCCACGATATCGGCGATGCGAGGGCGAAGGCCTGCGCGCCGCAGCAGCGGCTTCAGTCCGCCGCGAACCCAGAAGAGGAATGCAGTCGCTGCCACGCCCAGCACCACGGTCATCAGGTGAATTTCGTTCAAATGCGCCCAGAGGTTGGTGAGGATCTCGAGCAGCGTATGCCCCCCGGCCTTGATGCCCAGAATATGCTGCAGCTGGCTGGCTGCGATCAGAATGCCGGAGGCGGTGATAAACCCGGCAATCACGGGATGAGACAGGAAATTTGCCAGAAATCCCAGCCGAAACAATCCGAGCGCCAGCAGTATTGCGCCTGACAGAAGGGCCAGGGTTAGCGCCGCTGCCGCATAGCCTGCCGTGCCGCTGCCCGCGATATTGCTCACCGCCGCCGCTGTCATCAGCGACACGACCGCCACCGGCCCCACCGCCAGCGCGCGGCTGGTGCCGAAGATCGCGTAGAGCACGATGGGCGCGATGGAGGCATAGATTCCCGCCTCGGGCGGCATCCCGGCCAGCAGCGCATAGGCCAGCGACTGAGGGATCAGCATGATCGTGACGATCGCCGCCGCGGCCATGTCTCCGGTGTCG
>JAUNVT010000185.1 GCA_030540655.1 Rhodobacterales bacterium | reverse complement strand
CGAGAAATAGAGGAAAAGTAGAGCAGCGGACAACTTCCCTGACACAGGGGGGGGCTTCGACAACTCGATCCTCTTGAAGTGAACGGGATTGAAAAGGCGATAGCAAATGCTTCGGCTATCGCCAACGAAATCGTAGCGATACTTAGAGTCAGGACCCATTGATCATTTGCTCTCGGCGTGATTCAGCCTCCGCAAGGAGACTGACCGATGAGCAACCTTTTCTGGCTGACCGACGCGCAGATGGCTCGGCTCCAGCCCTTCTTCCCCAAGAGCCATGGCAAGCCGCGCGTCGATGACAGGCGGGTGCTGAGCGGCATAATATTCATCAATCGCAATGGCTTGCGCTGGTGCGATGCGCCAAAGGAGTATGGCCCGCCGAAGACCCTCTACAATCGGTGGAAGCGGTGGAGTGACAAGGGGGTCTTCGCCCGGATGATGGCTGGGCTGGCCGCCGAGGCCGCCGTCCCGAAGACGGTGATGATCGACGCGACCTATCTCAAGGCGCACCGCACGGCGACCAGCCTGCGGTCGAAAAAGGGGGGCCAGGCGACCAGAGGGGCCGTCTGATCGGCCGAACCAAGGGCGGCATGAACACGAAGCTGCACGCCGTCACCGATGCTGATGGCCGTCCGATCCGGTTCTTCATGACGGCAGGCCAAGTCAGCGATTACACGGGCGCGGCCGCGCTTCTGGGCAGCTTGCCAAAGGCGGAGTGGCTGCTGGCCGACCGGGGTTATGACGCTGATTGGTTCAGAGATGCGTTGAAAGACAAAGGGATAAAGCCATGCATCCCGGGCCGGAAGTCTCGCGGCAAGCCCATCAAGCACGACAAGCGCCGATACAAACGCCGCAACCGGATCGAGATCATGTTTGGGCGCCTGAAGGACTGGCGGCGGGTCGCAACACGCTACGACAGATGCCCGAAGGTATTCCTCTCGGCCGTCGCCCTCGCCGCAACCGTCATGTTCTGGTTATGAAACGAGAATGAGTCCTGACCCTAGAAAATGGCAAGGGGTTGCGGAATGAGCAGAAAGAGTTTGGATATCGAAAGCCTCAGTGACTTTCAGCCTCGAGGCCTTCAGACCTCACAGGAAATCGAGAAAAGGCCGGAAAATCCCGGCACAGGCTGGTCTCGGCGTGAAGCTCCCCAAGAAGGGCAGTTCACCATCCGGGCCAAGCTGGAAACGATCGATCGATTCAAGCAATTGTGCCGACCATCTGGCGGCGGCAGGTTCACCTATGGCGAGATGCTCGAGAGGTTGATGGATAAAGCCGAGGGCGAAGCTTGATGCCCGAAATGTTCGGCCATATTGCCGCGAGAGCGGACATAAGCTCGACTTTGTACATTACGCGGCGAAGCAGAGGGCTTGTGCCATACGCACGAGACGATCGGGAGGGATTTTGTGTCTTTCCCGGTGCGGCGGGGAGTGTTGGTAAATGTTTCCGACTCATAAGGCGAGCCTTACAGCGCCGATGGCATAGGTAAAGGTGAGATGGTCTTACCCGCAGCGATGCCGGTCGCGATTGCCGCGACGCATTCCTGTCGCTGCTCAAAACCTGTGACAAGATGGGAATCGCGTTTTGGGACGATCTCGGCGCCAGATTTGGCACCGCAGGCGCCGAAGCGGTATCCTACCTTCCGCAACTCGTCCGGCAGTGCTGATCCAACCTCAGAGCAAGCGTCCGACAAACACGCACCCATAGCCAGTACGCTAACAGCTATCCGACAAGCAGCGCGGAAATGCCCAAAGTTTTTCCCCTGTTACCTGTGGGTCGACTATGCCGCTGAAATGACCCCATGATGGTGGCGCCGGTCTTACTCACGGCGCTATAGAACAATCTGACAAAGCCCTCGGGGACCCCTGCAAATCTTCATGGCGAATTTGGTGCGGTTCAAATGACCGATCAAATCCTCGCCGCTGCACCATGCTTCATCCCCAGCAGCCTCTTGTCGGAACCAGGAGAAGAGCACATGCACATTGGTTTTATCGGACTTGGCACGATGGGTGGAGCGGCGGCCTTGAACTTGATCAAGGGCGGTCATCAGCTGACCGTTTGTGATCTGGACCCTGACCGCGCCAAACAGCATCTCGAACTTGGGGCGACTTGGGCTGACACACCGGCAACTGCAGCCAAAGATGCCGATATCGTCTTTACCATGGTTTTTGGTCCCAAGCAGATCGAACAGGTGGTGCGGGGTCAGCACGGACTTCTCTCAGCGATGGGGCCAGGTCAGGTGTGGGTCGATATGACAACCAACCAGCCCAGTCTAGCGCGGGAGCTTGGTAAAGAACTTGCCAGCAAGGGCGTCCAGGCGGTCGATGCGCCAGTATCAGGCGCGGTTGATGGTGCACGCACCGGCAACATGCCGCAATTCGCAGGCGGCGGCGAGGATACCATTAAGCACATCCGCCCCGTGATGGAACTGATGGGACCGCTGCATTACATGGGACCAAGCGGTAGCGGGTCCATTACTAAACTGGCCAGCAACCAACTCTGGGCCATTCACGCCACGGCGATGGGCGAAGCACTGGTCATGGCCGTGAAATCGGGCGTTGAATTGTCCCGCGCTTGGGAAGCCCTGAAAACAGGCGCCAGCGAAAGCTGGTGCATGCACCATGATGCCCCTTCGGTCTTTGCCGGGCACTACGATCCTTCCTTCACGCTAGACCTATGCCAAAAAGATCTGGGCCTCATTGTCGAGGCCTGTGATGATGCTGGCACTGCAGCCCCAGCAACGCGTCTGGTTTGCGCGCAATTTGAGGAAGCGCGTAAGAAGTACGGTGGCGACAAAGGTGAGCTACATGTGGTTAAGCTCGAAGAAGATGCTGCAGGCGTCTCGCTGCGTCTTGAAGGTGATTGGGTCCCACATTGGGAAAAGTAGCGAATGAGGTGCCCCTTCGGGTGCCTTTACCGGCATCGCCAAGTTGTTCAGCTGGCATGATCGGGCTATTTTCAACATCATGAAAATCGCAGCCGGTATACTGCGTCTGAAAAGCTTCTGTTCCCCTCGCGAACTCATTGCGTACGCTGTTTGGGCTTACCATCGCTTCGCAATGAGCACGGCCGACCTCGAAGACCTGCTGGCCGAACGCGGTGTGAGTGTGAGCCGGAAAACGATCCGGTTGTGGATCAATCGATTTGGGGGTCGACTCCAGCTGGGTGCAGGATCGTACGTTCTCATGAGCGTTTTTGGAATTCCTGACACGAAGAAACTACCCCAGACAGCACATGTTTGCAGGTCTATTTGGCAGCCGGCTCAGCCCCCTGGCCCGTCGTCTCGATGCGGCGCGGCTGCCGGACGGGCAGGCTGTTCAGGCCAGCTACGATCGCCTCGAACCCTGATCGTGCGCCGCTGCGTTCCATGGCCGTCGCCAGGAGCGCGGGCAGGTCAATAAAGTGGTCTGGCATCCGGGTGATCCGGTAGGTGAAACTGTAATCGGCAAGGAAAGGGGAAGCGCAGAGCGCGTCGCCGCACGGATTCAGCACCACTGTTTCGACATACTCGTCCCCGACCTCCGGCAGTGCGGCCTCGAGTTCCCAGGCGGCGAAGTCGAGGCGGGCATTGCCGATGAAATCGTCCTGTCCGTCTCCGGGCACGCACTCATCGCCGTCATGTTTAGCCCCAGTTGAGCAGCCATAGGGAGAACCCATCGGACCCTCAGCATCATCCTCCCACATCTCCACCGTGAACCACAACGGCGCTGCGCGCCCTGCATCGTCGCAGACGGAACTGCGATTGAGCACAGTCGTTCCCGCTTGCACTCCGATGATGCAACTCTTTGCAGGGCTGAAGGTCACGACATCGCCAGTATCGACGTCGCCGATGATCCCGGAATTGCTCCAGCCCTCGGCGTCGGTCGTCTTTACCATCACCTCGTCGCTGCCCCACCAGTCAACCCCGGTTTCGTCCCGTGCCTTGAAGGATAGCGCCTCGATCTTGTAGCGCCGCTCGCGGAAGTCGATGTCGACGAGCGCATCCGGCAAGTGAATCTCCGCGGGCTCCGGAACCTGACCTTTTGGGGGATTGGATGCCGGCGGCTCTGCCAAGGCGGGCACACCGAAACAACACGCCATCAATGCCGCGCCGAATACATTCGTGAAGGACCGTATATACATAACTGATCCCTTGAGCGCGAGGAATCCGCCGAGCCATGATCATACCACATATCATGTCGCAGTGGAATTGGGGTCGTCTGATCGCAGACAGCACCATTTCGGCAGGCTGCCCGGGTTCGCCTGCGCTTCCATGATCAACTCGGCTTATACCAGTAGGCGGAGCTCGAAGAAATTGGCGCTGTCGCGGAACGCAGGCGTGCAGTCGCCGCGCGTGAGATCCACGCCGCGCGGTATCGGCATGAACGACATGGCGGGCGGGATGCACGGTGATATGGCAAACGCTCCAGGTCATTGAACCGCCTCCCTTGCTGCCGCGATTGCGGCGTCTGCGCGGTTTCGCTCCCGCCACAGAAGGGCGCGCCCGTCCGGCTCGTCCGTGCGGATCGCCGGGACATCGACCAGCCACACGTCCGATAGGGTGCCGGATCTGCCGGTGGCAAGGTCGCGGACCTGAGCGAGATGCCCGCCCGCGATCCTCATGGTGATGAACCTGCCGCGCTCTACGCAGGCATACTCGCGCGGTATCCACGCCTCGACCTGCACCTTGCGCCCCTGGATCAGGAGGATGGTGCCGACCGGGACCGTGCCGACGTTGCGGATGCGGCCCGCGATCTCCATGCGGATGTGGCGCTGAGGGTTATATTGCCGGATCATTGCGCGCCCTCCTCTGACACGTCGCGGAACGGGTATGCGCTGGCGGCGTTGATGCGCGCGCAAAGGGCGCCCTTGGCCGCGCCCTCCAGCGGCTCGAAGGCGCCGTTGTCGGTCGCGATCTGCAAGATCTCCGATGGAAGGGCAGGGGCCGCTTGCAGCAGGGGCCGCGCGGCGAGGATGGTGGCGGCCGTCTCGAAGTGGTCCACGTCCTGAATGTCTGTGGTGTGAAGGGGCATGTCCGTCTC
>JAUNVT010000184.1 GCA_030540655.1 Rhodobacterales bacterium | reverse complement strand
CGCAATTGTTTTCTGCCTCGTCCGAGGCCCTCACGCCACTTTACCTGACGCTGCGTGCAAATTGTTTCGAGGGCGAGGACTGACCTGCAGGCACTCTCAGCGCTGCAGAGTCTGGAGGCGTAGTCACTTATGGCCACCGCAGTACCTGAAAACCGTCTATGGCTACCTTGGTGGAAGGAATAGTAGCGGAGTTAACCCTAGTGGCAGGAGTATTTTGCAATCCAAGTTGCCTGAACTGCGCATTTCTTAGTCGATTGATCGTATATTGGAAATGAGAAGTATTTAACGTAAATTAAAATTAATGGTCATATTGGTGAAGTGACGGTGCATCCATGGGTTGCTATAATTATATAATTACCACCCATGATAGTAATCATATAATTTCTAATGGCTCTAGTATCAATTTTTACCTATATCCTAGTATCAATTGTTGTGCATATCAGAGATCGGTTCTGAGAAGCTTGCGCGATCTGAACGCTTAAGTACCAAAGCCGAAGCATAGCACCTTTAAAAAATCAGTCAGGATATTTTATGGCCAAATCGCCCTTAGAGGGAATGGCAGACGTAACTCCTTCATACGATCCTATGGTGAAGCGGGTTATGGTCACCGGGGGTGCAGGATTCCTTGGCAGCCATCTGTGCGATCGTCTTATTGAGGCGGGCAACGAAGTGCTGTGCGTTGACAATTACTTTACGGGTAGGCGGAGTAATGTCGCACATCTGCTGGATCATGCCAATTTTGAGCTGATGCGCCACGATGTTACCTTTCCACTCTATGTCGAGGTAGATGAGATCTACAATCTGGCCTGCCCGGCCAGTCCGGTACATTACCAGCATGACCCGGTCCAGACCACCAAGACCTCGGTGCATGGGGCGATTAACATGCTGGGCTTGGCCAAGCGGATCAATGCCAAGATATTCCAAGCCTCTACCTCGGAAGTTTACGGCGATCCTTCGGTGGATCCTCAAACCGAAGAGTATTGGGGCAACGTCAATCCGATCGGCATCCGGTCCTGCTATGACGAGGGCAAGCGCTGTGCGGAAACGCTGTTTTTTGACTATCACCGCCAGCACGATCTGCGCATCAAGGTGGGGCGAATTTTCAACACCTACGGCCCGGGCATGCACCCCAAGGACGGACGCGTGGTGTCGAATTTCATCGTACAGGCCCTGAAAGGCGATCCGATTACGATTTTCGGAAATGGTGAACAGACGCGCTCGTTTTGTTATGTGGATGATCTGATTGCTGCCGTCATGGCGATGATGGCAACCGAGGACGATGTAACAGGGCCGATCAACCTGGGTAATCCCGGCGAATTTTCGATGCTGGAGTTGGCTGAAACGGTACTGGAGTTGACCGGCTCGTCGTCCAGGTTGGTATTCCAACCGCTTCCGCATGATGATCCCAAACAGCGCTGCCCGGATATCAGCAAGGCCAAGAAATATTTGGGATGGGCGCCCAAGGTGCCCCTGCGCGAAGGGTTGGGCAAAACCATCACATATTTCGACGCGCTGTTATCAGGTCGGGAGGACTGACCTCATGGACCAGAACGATGATGACCTGCTGCGGGTCCTGATTATTGCTCCATCGCTGGATGGCAACGATGTGGGAGAAGTCTACTCCGCCTTTCAGGGGATTAAGGCGCTGACCAGGAAAGCCGATGTCACAGTGCTGAGTTCGTCGCGTGAGGGCGCGGTTCCGCTTGCCGAGCAATTGCCGCAGGCCAAGGTAATTACCTGGCCGGAATTACCGCTGCTCTACCGCAAATTCGAGCGATTCAATGCGCAGGCAAAGCCCGGCCTGATATTGTTTCATCGGCAGGTCCGAAATTGGGTGCGCAATGCCCTTGCATCAGGCACCCGATTTGACATCGTGCATCAGTATCTGCCCCAAGCCATGCGCCATGGGTTTGCGTTGCGTGGGATGGGGCTGCCTTATGTGATTGGTCCCTTGGGTGGCGGGCTAGAGACGCCGCCGAAGTTCAAGGACGAGGTGGGGCCGGAATCATTGGCTACGCGTTTGCGAGCCATTGACGGATTTCGCTTGCGTCATGACCCTTGGCTCAAGGCAAGTTATCAACAAGCAGATTTGATCTTGGGCGTGGCACCATATGTCGGAGACCGGCTGAAAACACTTGGAATCAAACGCTTCCATGCGATGCTGGAGCGAGGCCATGGTGCCCTTCCCCCCGAGAACATCCGCCAAGCCAATATCGGGCAACTCAATCTGCTGCATGTGGGGCGTACGGTACGCACGAAGGGATTGCGCGATGTAGTGCGAGCTATGGCGCATCTGCGTGACCTGCCTGACGTCACGTTGACCAGTGCGGGTGACGGCCCCGATCTCGCCGCCTGCCGCGCTGAGGCGCACCAGTTGGGCGTGGCGGATCGCATCGCATTTCTGGGCCGTATTCCGCGTGAGGCGGTCGAAGATGAGTATACTAGAGCCGATGTCTTCTGCTTCCCCAGTTATCGCGAGCCCATGGGTGGCGTGTTCTTTGAGGCGATGGCCCACGGATTGCCGGTGCTAACTGCGGCGCGGGGCGGGCCGGATTTCATCATTGATGATGACAGCGGTATCCGTCTGGCTGTGGAAACTCCGGAACAGTTCGCCACTGACATAGCAGATGCCATCCGCAGTCTCGCACTGGATCCGGCGCGCCGTCTAGCGCTTGGTGCGGGCGCCCGAACGCGGTTGAAATCCTTCGGCAACTGGGAGGACAAGGCCAGTAGTATGATCGCGCTTTACCGCGAGGTGCTCAACTCCCGCGTCCGCTCAATGTCGCCCCGCATTACCTCCGGCGCGGCTTCTTCACGGCCGGCGCGGCCCGCATTAACAAAATAGGCGGTGATCGCGCCGCCGCCGCGCCCGCCTATGAACTTGATCAGTATGACGGATCGTCCTGCGCAGGTATCAGCTCATGTGCCTTGAGCAGCTGCGCCAGTTTCCAGGTCAGTAAGAACATCATCGAACAAATTCCTATCCACAAGAACTGCTCCCGGACATAATTTTCTTTCCCCACAGCAAACAGAACCGCGGCGCGGTCATATTTGCGACCTCAGCTCTGCCAGTCCTCAATCCGGAGACTCAGCACGCGCTGAAATTCGCCCGTGTTGTGCGTGATCAGGGTCAGACCGCGTGCTCGTGCCTGACCGGCAATCAGCACGTCATGGGCGCCTATCGATATAGGCGTCTATCGGTGTTCCGGCCGCTGCAAGATGCGCCCTGATCTCCCCGCCGCGCGCGTCATCGCGATCAAAGCTCAGGATCTCGAACCTGAGGGCATCGACCCGGACAAGGTTCTCGGCCCTGGCCACTGATCGCATTGCCCTTTTCGGCTGTATTGTTAGGGCTCGCCGATAGCGGCTATGTTCCGCTCATGTGTAGTTTAAGAGGCGGCAAAGAAAGCTGAAACGTTTACAAGATATTGCAAAGGCTTGCCTGAGCATACGAGCCGAGAGACACGGGATCCTGCCATGTTTGACATCACGCTGCCTCCTGACCCGCAGGTTTCGGTGCTGCTGGCGGTTTACAACGGGCGGCCCTATCTTGAGGCCGCGCTACGCTCGATCATGGACCAGAGCCTCAAAGAGATCGAGATCGTCGTAGTGGATGACGCCAGCACGGACGACACGCCTGCCGTGCTGGCGCAGTTGGCTGCCGAAGATCCTCGCATAAGGGTGGAGACACTGTCGCAGAACTGCGGCCCGGCCCGCGCGCGGAACTGGGCGCTGGACTTGGTGCGCGCGCCTCTGGTGGCGATCATGGATGCGGATGACATTGCCTATCCCGAGCGTTTGGCAGTGCAAAAGCGTTTCATGGATGCACATCCCGACATTATCCTGTGCGGCACAAGCATCCGGCAGATAGATGCCGACGGCACCCACATCAGAACATCACGCCGCCCGCGCGATGCAGTATGCTGCCGCTGGTTGTCACGTTTTGCCCCCCCGCTGATGCACCCAACCTACATGTTTCGTTACACCGGGGCATTGATGCCGCTGCCGAAGTATAATCCCGATTTCCCTGTCGCGCAGGATTACGAATTTCTGATACGTCTGCTGGGACACGGCGATGTCGTCGGCCTAGGTGACGTGCTTCTGGACTATCGAGTCCATGGTACCTCGATCACGGGAAAAAATTGGAGTCTTCAGAAGCAAAAAGCACGTGAGATCTCAATGGACTATTGCGAGGCCGAGCTGTCCAAGAGCGTCCGAGATGGGCTCAACCCGTTCTGGAATGCCTATTTTTTGGGGGATATCACGCCAAAAACGGATATTTTCTCAGGGCTGCGCCGGATGCTGACAGAAGATCTGCGCCGCTATCCCGATCATCGCGCATGGCTGCAGCGCCAGACGGCGCAGATTGCCTTGGCGGCTCTGAAAAGAGGCGGCTGCACAAAAGGTCAGATCCTACGCGCCTTTGCCACACAAGGCCGCGATTTTTTGCCTGCGCTAGCGATGCGAGCGCTCGAGATCAAGCGTGTGCTGCCCGCTGCCCTGCGCTCCGATTCCAATCTGTAAGAGGCATCGGCCTCACTACGCCAGCAGATTTTCGAAATCATCTCACATACAAACTCCAGCACACGTCCTTTTAATCCTCGTTTGTTAAGTGCTCTGTACCGCAGCGACAAATTAACAGGTTACACGCGCCAAAACTTAGAGGGTTTTGGCAGGTTTGTGCCTGTGCCCCCCCACTATCGTTTCGGAGAAGGCATAGCCTGCGCCTCACGGCGCAGAATGTCATTCATCCGTGTCTGCCAGCCTGGGCCTGTCGCTTTGAACTTGGCGACAACGTCCTGATCCAAACGGATCGAAACCGGCACTTTTGGGTTTTCGGACTTGGGACGGCCACCAACATTCCGGCGCATTTTCTCTGCCAGTTCCGAAAAAGCTTCTGAGAATGGCTTGGCTTTGGCAAAGTCATCGTCCGTCCACTCAGGGTTGTCGGGGTCAGACGCTATCATCTTCTGGATACGCGCCTCTTCTTCGTCAGAGATCTGTTGGTCAGAGTGCTTTTCAG
>JAUNVT010000183.1 GCA_030540655.1 Rhodobacterales bacterium | reverse complement strand
GAATGCTACAACTTCTTTCAAGGCCGCTGGATACAGAACCGATTAAACGCGACACGCTCTAACGTGACAATACCAACGTCGCAGGTCGGTCAATTTTACTCGCTCCTAACCCACCCAAGTGGGTCAATTTTGCATACCGATTCACAGGTTAGTCTTCAGGCGTACGGCCCGTCCGGCGCGCGGTCAGCCACTCGAGTCCGATGAACCCGTCGTAGATGAGCACCGCGAGTGCACCGACGATCAGCCCGCCCTGAAGCACGAAGGCGAGGTTGCTCGACAGCAGACCGGCAATGATGACCTCGCCCAGCGTTCGCGCCGCAACTGTCGAGCCGATGGTTGCCGTCGCCATGCTGATCACTACCGACAGACGGAGACCCGTCAGGATGGCCGGCAGGGCCAGCGGCAGTTCGATGCGCGTGAGGCGCTGAAATCCGGTCATGCCGGTGCCGCGTGCGGCCTCCATCACCGGCGGGGGCAGAGTGGTCAACCCCGTTAACGTGTTTTCGAAGATCGGCAGCAGCCCGTAGAGGAACAGCGCGATCAGCGTCGGTATCTCACCGAAGCCGACGGCGGGCACGGCCAGCGCCAACACAGCCACCGGGGGGAAGGTCTGGCCAATATTGACGAGGCTGCGTGACAGCGGCAGGAATTCGCGTCCCTTGGGGCGCGTCACCAGGATCGCCAGCCCGATGGCGAGACATGCGGCGGCGGCGGTGGCGATGGCGACCGTACGCAGATGCAACAGCGTCAGCACCAGCAGGCTGCCCTGATCGTAGATCGGCGGCGCACCATGTTCGGTCAGGGGCCGGAACACGGGCGCGAAGGATTGCGGCGCACTGATGAAGGCAATGACCAGCGCCAGAACAGCGAGCCGGATCGCCAGCGGAGTCCGGCGCATCACGATGCCGGCCTTTGGGCGGCGCGCATCAGTGCGGCTCGCGTCACCCGGCCCAGTGGCGCGCCGTCATCATCGGTGATGGGCAACGCCTCGCGCCCGGACCAGAGCAGTTCGGCCAGCGCGTCGCGGCGCGTCGCGCTCACGGCCATCGGCGCGCCTTCGGCGTCGCCCGCCTCGACCATATCGCCGAGCCCGCTCAGCGACAGGTAGCGAAAGGGGCGGTCGGTTTGGCCGGTAAGTGTCTCGACAAAATCGGAGGCGGGCCGCGCAAGGATCTCGGCGGGGCTGGCGTATTGCAGCAGCTTTCCCTCGTCCATGACGGCGATCCTGTCGCCGAGGTGGATGGCCTCCTCCATGTCATGTGTGACCAGTACGATGGTCGTTCCCAGCCGCTTCTGGATCGCCACCAGGTCCATCTGCGCCTTGTTGCGGATGACCGGATCGAGGGCACCGAAGGGTTCGTCCATGAGCAGAATGTTGGGTTTGGCGGCCAGCGCACGGGCCACGCCGACGCGCTGCTGTTGCCCGCCCGAAAGCTCGTGCGGATAGCGGTCGCGGAATTCGTCCGGGTTGAGTTGCAGCAGGCCAAGCAGTTCGTCCACACGCTCGGCCGTTTGCGTCTTCGACCAGCCGCAGAGCGCCGGCACGGTGGCGATGTTCTGCGCAACCCTGCGATGCGGGAACAGGCCATAACCTTGGATGACGTAGCCGATGCTGCGGCGCAGCATGTGCGCGGGCCGGGCGCGATTATCCTCACCGTCGATACGGATCACCCCGTCGCTCGGCTCCACCAGCCGGTTGATCATCCGCAACAGCGTGGTCTTGCCCGAGCCCGAGGTGCCGACAATCACGGTCAGCGTATGCGCCTCGACAGTGAGCGAGACGTCATCAACGACGGCCCGCCCGTGGTAACGCTTGGTGAGATGGTCGATCTCAATCATTCCGCGGCCTCCGCGGTGCTGCGGCCAATGCTGCTCATCTCGACTACAGCGTCCAGCAATATCGCCGCTACAAAGGCCAGCGCCACGGTGGGGATCGCGCCCAGAAGCACGAGGTCCATCGCCGTCTGGCCGATCCCCTGGAAGACGAAGACGCCGAAACCCCCGCCGCCTATCAGCGCCGCGACGGTGGCGAGGCCGATATTCTGCACCAGTACGATGCGGACGCCCGTCAGGATCACCGGAAAGGCCAGCGGGAACTGCACCCGCGCCAGGCGTTGCCGGTCGGTCATGCCCATGCCGCGTGCGGCGTCGTCCGCCGCCGCCGGCACCCCGTCGAGACCCAGCACCGTGTTTGCGACCACCGGCAGCAGCGAATAGCCGAACAGCGCCACGAAAGCGGGCGGTGCGCCGATGCCGCTGATGCCGATGGCCGCGGCACCCGGGACGTTCGCTGCGATCCAGCCCATTGGCGCGATCAGGATGCCGAAGAGCGCGATGGAGGGTATCGTCTGCACGATGTTGAGGCTGTTCAGCACCGGCCCGCGCAGCATGGCGACGCGGTGACAAGCGATTCCGACCGGGATTCCGACCAGCGCCGCCGCCCCCAGCGAGCCGAAGGCGAGCGCGAGGTGCTGCGCGCCGAGGTTCCAGAAGGTATCGGCGCGGTTTGCGTACTCCTTCATTACCGACAGGCTGTCCCAGATGCCGGAGGCGAGGATCAGGCCGACGACCATGATGGCGAGGCCGAGGGCCGCGATCCGCATTACTGGCGAAAGGCGCAGGCGCGCGAGGCAATCGGCCACCAGCAGCGCGAAGGCGAAGATCAGCAGCCAGAACCCGGAGGCCGGTGAGACCCTCGCATAGCCCTGGTTGGCGGGCATCAGGTGCGTTGCGGCAAGGCCGATCATGGCCGCCAGCGCGACCAGTACGCCGCCGCCCGCCGCAAGCCGCAGCAGCGCGGGCGCGCGCAGCAGCGCGATCAACGCAGCTCCCGCGATCAGCGCCAGCAGCAGCGTCGCGGCCCATGCCGGCAGGGCCTGGACGATGGAGCGCGCCTCGCCAAGGACGATGCGGTTGGCGCGGAAGGTGGCGAATGGCAGCGCGAAGACCCCGCAGCCGGCGATGAGGGCGATGACCGCCCCCAGCTTGTCAAACCGGCGGGCTCCCTGTGTGCCGCGCCGTGACGGCGGTCCGGGGGCCAGTGCCGCGCCGGTCTTGGGCATCCGGCGCCGCCTTATTCCAGAAAGCCCTGCTCTTCGAGAAACTCGGCCGCCACGGTGAGGGCGGGTCTGCCCTCGACCTGCACATCACCGTTCAGCCTTTGCAGCGTCTCCAGGTCGAGCTTCAGGAAGACGGGCTTCAGCAGGTCGGCGATCTGAGGATATTCCTTCAGCACCTCTTCGCGGATGATCGGCGTGGGCTGATAGACCGGCTGCACGCCCTTGTCGTCGGTCAGAACCTTGAGGCCGGAGGCGGCAATGCCGCCATCGGTGCCATAGACCATCGCGGCGTTGGCGCCGCTGGTCTGGCGCGCGGCGGCTGCGATGGTGGCCGCCGTGTCACCGCCCGAAAGCGTGATGAGCTGGTCGGGGTCCAGCTTGAAATCATAGGCCTGCTGAAAAGCCGGCAGCGCTGCCGCCGAGTTGACGAATTCCGACGAGGCCACCAGCTTCACCTCGCCGCCGTCGCGGATGTACTGCGCGAAGTCGGAAAATGTATCGAGGTCGTTCTCCTGCGCCAGTTCGCTGCGCACGGCAATCCCCCAGGTGTTGTTGGCGGGGGCCGGGGTAAGCCAGACGATCTTGTTGGCGTCGTAGTCCAGCTTTTTCGCGGCTTCGTAAGCCTTGTCGGCGTCCTTCCAGATGGGCTCGTCCGCCTTGTTGAAGAAGAACGCGGCGTTGCCGGTGTATTCGGGATAGATGTCGATCTGCCCAGCGATGATTGCCTCGCGCACCACCGGCGTTCCGCCCAGCTGGATGCGGCTTTCGGTCGGGATATCGTTGGCATCGAGAACGGCGAGGATGATGTTGCCCAAAAGGCCCCCCTCGGTATCGATCTTGGAGGAGACCACGACATCGGCGTTCGCGGCCCCAGCGGTGACGATGACCGCCAACGCGGCGCGGATTAGGCTTTTGATATCGGACATTGGCACTTCTCCTGATGCAGGTCTTGCTTTCGCGATATGCGATTCAGATCCTCGACAAAAATTATATGGCCGATGACCCCAAGTGCCAAGCGGCACACGATGGCAGGCGGGCGAACGTGTCATCGTCACTCCTCCCGCCGGCTCGCGCCGAAGCAAGGGCATCGGATGACTGTTTGGTCAGAGTACAACGAGGGTCTGCGACAGCGAGATGATCTAACGGTCTGGGTCAGCGAAGATGCGCTTGGCATGTGGCCGGCGCCACGCCGAGCGATACGTGGTGGGCAATCGCGCTAGACGGATCTGGCGATTGAATTTTTCTAACCCTGAGCGTGGTATTCAGCTAACCGTTGTGTCAAACCCAAAAAATGATGCGCTGTATTGCAGCTCTGCTGAAGGTTAATATCGCAGGGCGGATTTCTCGACCCGGTCGCGTCGAGAGAACGGCCTGATATTACAAGCAAAGTCACATGCTCACAGTCGAACAGCAATCCATTTGGTCGTGGACAGTACTGGCCTGAAGGTTTTAGATGCGGGCGAATGGTTGAAGGAAAAGCATAAAACAAGCCGCAAACAGCGCTCTTGGCGTAAGCTCCACCTCGGCCTCGATCTTGTCAGCGGCGAGATCGTCTGCTCTGATCTCACCACGGACGACGTCGGCGATCCGACGTCGCTGCCATATCTTTTGGATCAGGTCGATGGTCCGGTTGATCTGTTTATGGCAGACGGCGCTTACGGCCTGCTTTGTTGAATAACTCTTAGAGGTATTGTCATGTTAGCCTCCGCGCCGGATAGCGCGGAGGAAAGAGCAGGTGTCATTGATGGAAAGCATATCGAAGATCCGACGGTGGGTGCTGGTTGAAGCGCGCGGTATGCGGTCTGTTGCACGGACGACGGGATTATCTCGGAACACGATCAAGAAATATCTGAAGGATGAGAGCCCGCCGAGCTACCAGCGCCAGGCCCCGCCGGTTCGGCACAAACTGTGCAACGGGTTTGATCTTCGGCTTCAGGGCCTTTTCGAGCAGGATCAAAAGCGCCCGGATAGTGTCCCACCGGA
>JAUNVT010000182.1 GCA_030540655.1 Rhodobacterales bacterium | reverse complement strand
GACCGTGCCGGGAGCCCGTCGGTCTGCCGCTGCCGCGGTCATGGCGGCAGCGCTCCCGGAAGCGCCTCCGGTTCCTCTTCGAAAACCGCCTCAATCGGAGCGCGGATCGTCTCTCTCAGGCGCTCTTCGATCGGATCATGGTCCGCTTCATCGGACAGTAGCGAAAGCGCGGCGGTATCGGTATCGTTCTTCATCGCGTGATCTCCCTGGCGGTTGCTGCCGCCGGCTGGCTGGGTTTGAGTTCACCCGCAGATTACGCCACCTTCAGATTTCTACCACCTTCGCGTCACCATCGTTTTGCACCAAGAATACCAGAGATGGCCACGGACGTTGCGCTTCAGCCGATCTTCGCCCATGTCGCAGTGAGCAGATCGTTCTGAATTTGCTCTTTTACGTACCGCAGTCTTTCTGATCCTCTCTGGACGAACTACCTCTGTTAAGTTGGGCGCCGCGCGGAGCGCCTCCTGTTCACAAGTCGCAACAGAAGTTCATGAAAAAATTAAAGGTTTTCTTTTTGATTATCGCGTTGCTGGCAATAGGCGCGGGTCTTTGGTGGTGGTGGCAGCACGAGAAGGTATACCCCTCGACCGACGACGCCTATCTGCAGGCCAATGTGCTGACCATCGCGCCTCAGGTCGGAGGCCGTGTCGCGCAGGTTGCCATTGCCGAGAATGACCATGTCAAAGCTGGCGACCTTCTGCTGCAAATCGACCCGGACGAATTGCAGGCGGCCCTGACGACAGCACAAGCGCAATATGATATTGCCAGGCAGAATGCGGGTGCGTCGGACTCCGATGTATCGGCAGCAGACGCAAGGATCGTCGGTGCGCGTGCGGCATTGACCGAAGCCGAGATAAGCTATGACCGCAACGCCAGGCTGCGGGAACTGGGCGATGTCGCGCAAGCCGCGCTGGATCAGGCAAAAGCGAAGCGGGATAGCGCTCAGGCGGCTGTGAAGGCTGCCGAGGCCGCGCTCGTCGCGGCACAAAACAAGGCCGGGACATCGGGCGATGAAAATGCGTCGGTCCGCGCCGCATTAGGTGCACTGACCCAGGCGCAGATCAATCTGGACAACTCCCGGATCATCGCTCCTGCGGACGGCTGGATCGCGAATATCAGACTCCGCCCCGGTCAGGTTGTCGCAGCCAACGCACCGCTGTTTTCGCTGGTCGAGGATGGCGACTGGTGGGTGGACGCCAATTTCAAGGAAACCGATCTGGACCGCATTCGCCCCGGCCAGCCAGTCAGCCTGTCGGTGGACATGTATCCCGGCACGGTAATGACCGGGACCGTCGAGAGCATCGGTGCGGGCTCCGGCGCGATCTTTTCGCTGCTGCCACCCCAGAACGCGACTGGAAACTGGGTGAAAGTAACCCAACGCTTTCCCGTGCGGATCAAGCTGACGAATAAACCCGATCACCCGGCCATGCAGTTGCGCGTCGGCGCGAGCGTGACCGCGACGGTGGATACCTCAGCACAGGACACTGCCAGATGACAGCCGCGGCCACCGCACCGGCCACATCTCCAGTGCGCTGGACGATCATTCTGGCGGTCGTTCTGACGGCTGTGCTGGAGGTGCTGGACAGCACCATCGTCAACGTTGCCCTGCCGCATATGCAGGCCGCGTTCGGCATCACCAACGATCAGACCGTGTGGATCCTGACCAGTTATATCGTGGCCTCGGTCGTTGTAATGCCGTTGACCGGGTTTTTCGTGCGCCGGCTCGGGCGGCGGCGGCTGATAACGACGGCGATCCTTGGATTCATGGCGTTTTCCGCACTCTGCGGCCTGTCGTGGAGTATTGAAATTATCGTGATTTGCCGCATCGGTCAGGGGCTTTTCGGCGCCTTCCTGATCCCTTTGTCACAATCGATTCTGTTCGACAGCTTCCCGCGGGAAAGACGCGGTCAGGCGATGGCTCTTTTCGGACTCGGGGTTGTCGTGGCGCCCGTTCTGGGGCCGACACTGGGTGCAATCCTGACCGAATATTTTTCGTGGCGGGCAGTCTTCTATGTCAATCTGCCTATTGCCGCCTTCGCCCTGATCATGATCTCGGGCGAATTGAAAAAGGAAGAGGTGAAATCCATCAAGGTTGACTGGACCGGCCTTGTCCTGATGGTGGGTGCCATCGCTGCACTGCAACTGATGCTGGATCTGGGCGAGACGCGTGACTGGTTCGCGTCGCATCTGATCCAGATAGCAGCCATCACGGCTGTCCTGTGCGGTGTGGCTTTTACTGTCCGCGGGGTCGGCAAACGCGATAACATCATTGATTTCTCGCTGCTGCGCGACCGGAGCTTTGCGGGTGCCAACGTGGCCATCATGGGCTTTGGTATCGCCATGTTTGGCTCCATCGCGATCCTGCCGCTCTTTGTGCAGGGGTTGCTGGGGTATCCGGTTCTTGAATCGGGCTATCTTTTCATTCCGCGGGGGATCGCGGCGGGGTTTTCCATGGTGTTCACGGGGGCTGTTCTGGTGAACCGCGTGGATCAACGCCTGCTGGTGGCAATCGGCCTCATCCTGACGGGGACAGGAAATGTGATGATGGGTTGGCTCGACCTGACCGCAGGCTTTTGGGATCTGGCCTGGCCCGGCGCCGTTTCGGGGCTTGGCATGGGGCTGTTCTTTGTGCCCATGTCCACGCTGGCGTTTCAAGACATCGGGCAGGACAGGCAGGATGAGGCATCGGGCATTTACGGCGTGACACGTTCGATCGGATCGTCAATCGGCATTGCGATCGTGGGCTGGCAGGTTGCGCGCCGAATGCAGTTTCATTGGGCCGCGTTGTCGGCCGGTATCACGCCGTTCAATCCGGCGGTTCATGCCTATCTGGCGCCACTGGGGCTCGATCCGCAATCCGCTGCCGGAGCGGTCAGGCTTGCGGCTCAGGTGCAGGCGCAGGCCAGCATGCTTGCGTTCCAGGATGCCTTCTGGCTGACGGGCATTGCCGCCTTCGCAATGCTGCCGGTTGTCCTGATCCTCCAGCGCCCGCCCAAAGTGGCCGGTCCGGGACACTGACGCGGGCGGGTCGCGCCCCTGCTGTCAGGTCCCGTCGCATATCGCAGAGGGCGGTACTTACAAGACGGGGCCGATCGTGGCGATGATGTTGTTCCATATCCGTCTGTACCAGGGCCAGGCCATGATATCGCTCAGGACAACAGCACTGGACCGGCTGATATACTCCGTCTGGCGGTCAAGGATCGACCGGGTCGTGGCCGCATCCTGCAACAGCAGATTGTTCTCATAGTTCAGATCGAAGCTGCGCAGATCAAGGTTCGATGACCCGATCAGGCTGATTCTTCCATCGATTGTGAGGGTCTTGGCATGTAGCAGGCCCTCATTGAATTCGTGGATGATGCACCCGGCATCCAGAAGGCGAAAGTAGTAGCTGCGGCTGGCTGCGGCGACGATCCAGCTGTCATTCACGGCCGGAAAGATCAGCGTGACGGTGACGCCGCGATAGGCTGCGGCGCAGAGCGCATCCAGCAGCGACGCGTCGGGAACGAAATAGGGTGTGGAAATGGTCATCTCGCTCCGCGCGCAGCCGAGCAAGGCCAGGAAAAGTTGTGGAGTTGCTCCGCGTCGTTCGGTGGGACCCACGCCCATGACCTGTGCGGGAAAGCCTCCTTCGACCGGTTCCGCCGCAAGCACGAAATTGTCCAGCTTCTCGCCGGTTGCCTGCATCCAGTCGCTGGCAAACAGCAACTGGTTCTGCGCGACGACGGGGCCACGGACCCGCAGCATGATATCGACCCAAGGCGCGTATTTCTTTTTGGGCAGGAATTCAGGGTCGGCAGAATTCCGGCTGCCGCAATAGGTGATGGCGGCGTCGATAACCGTGATCTTGCGGTGGTTGCGCAGATCGAGACGGCTGGTCAAAACCGTGCGAAGCACATCGCGGAACGGCAGCGCAATGGCAAGATGAACACCCGCCTCCTTCATGCGCCGCCACAGGTCGGAATGGATCAGGGAGCGCGATCCAAGCCCGTCCGCCATCGCCCGGCAGGTCACGCCCCTGCCTACCGCGCGGATCAACGCATCAGCCAGCGCCCTGCCGGTATTGTCGTCCAGCCAGATGTAATACAGCACGTGAACATGGTCGCTTGCCGCGTCGATATCCGCGATCATCCGCGCGCGCGTCGCATCGGCGCCCGCCATCAGCTCGGCCGCATTTCCGCCCACCGGATAGAAGCCGTTGATCGATGCGGCATAGCGGAATGCAGGACGATATATCACGTCGATCATCCGCGCGGCACCGGCGGGATCGCCCATGAAGCGCCGCGCTTTTTCGTTTATCTCGCGGAAAACCTCGGTGTGCCGCCTGTCTGCCGCCTTGCCAGGGTCACTCTCACCAAACAGATAATAAGCCACCATCCCGGCATAGGGCAGCAGGATCAACACGACGAACCATGCAAGCCGTGCCGGTGGCATGAGACCGTCCCGCAGCAGAATCCGTGTCGTGAAACACAGTACCAGAAAGACGTGGATAATTAGCAGGATCGACATCCGCTCTCCTTAAGTTTCAGGCGCAGCGCAGGGTGCGAGTTCCCGGCAGATGATCGCTTCGGATACTCGCAGTTCGGTTTGAATGTAACCTCTACTTTAAACCTGGCGGCATCGTCCGACAGGAAAATCTGCGCGCCGTGCCGCTCGCCGATGGTGCAGGGACGAGGTTCGGCTTGGTGCCCGCAGTGACACGGCCGGCGCCGAGGTGGTGGAACGGCTCGAACATCGCGTCACCGGCGGCTTCGGGAATGCCGGGGCTGGTTATTGGCGCTGGCTGCGCGGACGCTGTCTTGATCGTGCACCAGTGACACGCATGCCGGGTTGCGTTGGCGATATCGCACACAGCATCGCAATGTTGGAGATGATGTTGAAGAAATTTTCTCTCGCCCGATCATGGGCAAGTGCCTGCGCGGCATTCTTGGCAATCCGCTCACAGCGTCTATCCGGCTCTCCGGCAGCGCGGCCGGATGACTTGAGCGAATTCAGCCCCGTCGGCACCCGCCTCGACTTATGTATGGGCGCTGGGCGCGCTCTTGGGCGTGAATTTCTTGTAGACGAGGCTTTC
>JAUNVT010000181.1 GCA_030540655.1 Rhodobacterales bacterium | reverse complement strand
TTCTTGGGCCCATGTCGCGTCTGGAAGAAGAGGTGTCGTGGCTTCCGGAACTTAGTCAGGCCCAGATATCGAGTATAACCGATCTGTTGTTGAGTGACGATGTATGCGGACTTCAGCAGGCTTCCGAGCACCTTCCAGAGATTGTCAGAGCCAACTCCCTCGCGCATGCCGCGGGCATTGGTGAAGTGACCGCTCTGCTTTGCGATAATCTGTTGGCAGCTTGGGAAGAAATCGACAGAAATAGTGTTCTCATGAGTTTGAATTCTGCTCGAGACCGGGCCGAGATTCCAAGAATCGAGATGCCGAAGTTAAATGCTGCGCTGTTGAATTTGGAAAAGCGGCATGCGGAAACGATTGCAGTTGCGATTTGGAATTTAGATTATCCCGGCGCAACAATGGAAGAAATCGTCGAGTCCGCACTTGAGAGATTCCCCTCCAGTTCGTTGTTAGAGAAGATCGTTCGCAGCTATGACCGTATGAGCGAACCAAACCTGGCACGCATTCGCGAGGATATCGATAACTGCATAGAGAGAATAAAGTCTGACGACGGAAACCTGAATGCCCATGTAAGTATGGTTTCTGATCTATTAACCAAGTGGGATGCCATCAACCAGGCAGTTCAGGTATATGAGCAGCACCAGGGCCATGAGGAAGCCCGCTCCAAGCAAATCTACGAAGAGCTCCGCAGTCTCTGCCTGGAACTGGCCAATGAACGCAACGAGTATTCCGCTGCACTCCGATTGTCGGAGGCGCTTTTGCGGACGTTTCCAGAACTCGAATCTGTTGCCGAAGCCTTGAAAGATGATGTTGCGCAATTGGAGATTTTGGAGGAGCAGAAAAGCCAACAGAGATTGGTAGAGCCACTAATCTTGGCTTGCGAGGCGGCAAAAAGACAAATTTTGGACTTTCGGGTAGCTTTAGATAGAAATGGCTTTTCCAATTCTGCGGGCGAGCCTGTCCGAGATATTGTGACGTCGTTCAAAAAGGTGGTTTCGAGTGGGGGCGACATATCTCCAGCCTTCCTAATTGTGCGGGATCTGGCGCTTTTTATGAACAATGAACACGACGATCCGGAAAGCGCATTTCGGCTAATTGATGGAATGCTTGATCTGAGTGATGCGCAGCCGCCTGAAGAAATTGGCGAAAAGCTTGACGAAGAGCTGGCCGTCCTGCATCGCAACTGGAAGTCCAACGAGCTCAAGAGAAATTCCGGAAATTTGGCCGCGATGTCGCGGATCATCGATGATATGCTCAGGTTTGCGAAGGGTGCTGAGCGTAGCGAACTACAGAAGCTGAGGGCAAAAATCGAGAGGAAGCGATTTTTCAAAAAATTGAAATGGGGAGCGATCGCTGCGGGCGCAGCGGTTTTTGGATTATTCCTAATCGCAGAAGAGATGGACAGGCCATCGAAAAGAACTTCATATCGACCGTCAACGTCAATTTCGACAACGCCCAGCAGATCGACTACGTCGACAACCCGGTCGTCGGCCACAACTTCACCAGTCGTAGAACAGGAAACAAAGCCGCCAGTCGGGCAAGGCCGAACATTCGATCGGCCACAAGTCAGGTATTGCGTGTTTCAGGGAAAACGTCTCGACGCGATCCGATCAAGGGTAACCACAAACTACACAATAGACAGGTTCAACAACCTTATTGGTGACTATAACTCAAGGTGCTCCAATTATCGTTACAGGTCTGGCGTACTCACTTCGGTCCAGCAAGAGGCTACACGCAAGGCGCGTGAATTGCAGGCCGATGGAAAAAGGATTTTCGAGTCATGGTAGAGATATCGACGAAGCTCTTGCCCCCTGATGTTGTCGCGCATTTATGCGTAGAGAACTGGAAACTGACAGGAGCAATGCGCAAAGCGATTGATATCTTGCCCGATGCAGATGGCCGACGTTTGACTGGGCAGCTGAACTTTTCGATACGGCAGCTATCAATGCTGGTCGACAAACTGGGGTTCAAGCTTGTCGAATTTGACGGCGAGGCATTTCATACTGGATTGGCCGCTTCGGCAGACAACGCCGAGGATTATGCCGAAGACGTAAAGCTTGTGGTTGTTAAGACCCTGGAGCCAACCGTCATGGCGGATATGAAGATCATCAGGTTGGGACGCGTCCTTGTCGAACCTGTGGACAGTGGAAAGGAATAGGCAGTGTATCTTGGGATTGATCTTGGAACTTCGAACTCAGCTGTCGTCGGTCATTTGGACGGGGCGCTTCGGCTGTTCAAGACCTCGGACGGGACAGACGTCTTGCCAAGTGTGATTTATCTGGACAAGCGCGGTCACCGTTTTGTTGGTAAATCAGCTTATGATCGTTTGCTCTCAGCTCCTCAGAACGTTGCGCACGGGTTCAAGCGATCCATGGGAACAAAGAACAAGGTTTCCTTCGCCGGGCAGGAATGGACCCCTGTTCAGTGCAGCACCGAGATCATCAAGACGTTGGTAGGTCAGTCTACAACTGAAACGGGTGCTCAAAAGATCGAAGGCGCTGTTATCACGACGCCTGCGGCATTCAACCAAATGCAGAGTGAAGCAACGATCACCGCGGCGCGTGAGGCAGGCTTGGACAAAGTTAGCTTGCTCCAGGAGCCTGTTGCGGCAGCGCTGGCAGCCATCGCGAACAGCAAGCAGAAGGATGGTGTATTCCTCGTATACGATCTGGGGGGTGGCACATTTGATCTGGCCTTGGTGATGAGCACGGCAGGTGCAGTCAATGTGATCGCGCACGAGGGCGTCAACATGATGGGGGGCCGAGATTTCGACCGCATCATTTTTGACAGCATCATGCGCCCCTGGCTGTCCGAAAACTTCAACCTTCCTGCTGATTTCCAAAAAAGCCCGAAATACAAGAAACTCTCAGACGTATGCAAACACGCCGCTGAGATGGCCAAGATTCAGCTTTCCGCGTCCCCCACGGCTTCGATCTTTGCCACCGAGGATGAAGTTCGAATTACCGACGAGGATGGCGAGGAGATCTACATCTCGATCGATCTCACACGCGATCAGATGTCGGAACTGATCCGCGATCGCATCGAAGAAACCATAAGCCAGTGTCGAAGGATCATCGCGACGAATGGTTACAAGCATGACGACATTTCCAAGATAATTCCGATTGGCGGTCCTTCGAAGATGCCGATCATTCGCGACATGCTCCAGACTGAGCTTGCCATTGAAGTTGAAAATGGACTCGACCCGATGACAGCAGTAGCGACAGGTGCAGCCATCTTTGCAGAAAGCCGCGAATGGACCGGAGAAAGCTCCACTCAGAAAAGCGGCAAACGCAGGGAAACCGTAACGGGGGCCGTTTCCCTTTCGCTCGATTTCAAGGATCGTGTCTCTAGCGACACTGGCAGGGTCCGCATCAGGCCATCGCCGGACATGCCGGGAGGGCACGAGGTGGAAATCCTTGATGAAGAAGGCACATCTACTGGCCGAATTCCGATTGACGGACCACTGAGTATCAATGTGCAGGTTCGCAAAAGTGGCAACAACCGATTTCAGGTCAACGTATTTGATGCGATGGGGCAGAGGGTAGAACAAGCCTCTCGTGAAATCACGATCAACCGTGCTGAAGCAAGCGCAGCCAGTGTTCCCATGACGTATAATCTGGCTGTCAAAATCTTGGATGGCGTGGTCGGATATGAACGTAACAAACTGGAGATACTGATTAAAAGGGGGACAGCGCTTCCGGCGGAGGGCAAGCACAAATTTCGCGCGGCCAAGACTCTCATTGGCGGTGAAGATGACTTCATCGTAGCAGAATTTTATGACATGGCCGATGGTATCGACAACCCGGAGCACAATTTGCATGTCGGCAATTTTCGGCTGAACAGTCGTGATGACCTCGAGCGGGGCGAACGTGTTAAAAAAGGAGACGATGTCATTATCGACTGGAAAATGAGCGACAATGGCACGCTCAGTTTTTCCGTTGAGCTACCTTCATTGGGGCGGGTAATTGACGCGACCAACTTCTATGATTTCAAGGGGGGCACCCGCGATTACACTGGTGAGCGCGGCGCAGAAATCGCCACTTCAATGCTGACGCGCGCCGAGAGCGACCTCGATGAGCTCGATCAAACGCTGGAAGGGAATGCTGATCCTGATGGAGGACTTCGTAAGCGTATCGAGCGGTTGCATGCGGCGCTGTCAACATCAATCGACGAAGATACGCACCGTGCTGTGGATGAGGAAGCCCGTAAGATTCGGCAGGATATCGCATTGTCGAAGATGGCACCGGCCAATGAGGACCGTGTGCTGAATAAGGAAGTCGCAGATGCTGAAACTTCCTTTGATAAGCTTCGCGATGATGCCCAGCCAGTCGAGCTCGAAAGGCACGACAGACTATTGGTTGCAGCTCGTCGGTCGATCAGAGAGCGAAACTATGACGCTGCCCGGCGATCAATCGATGAAATGCGAGGCATTCATATGAAGGTTCTGGCCGAGACCCCTGATTTCTTGGTTGGCCTGTTCCAACACCTGGCGGAAGAACAGCACATGGTCTTGGATGAAGAGTTGCATCAACAACATATCGAAGCCGGTATAGAGGCCGCTAAATCCGGGGACATCGACCGGCTGCGATTTGTGATCGGGCAGATGGTTAGCAATCGCGCCTCTACCGGCGCTGATCCGACGGAGATCGTTGAATTTGCACATCTATTAGGCGCGTAGACTTCGAACGTCAGAGGTATCGTTACTTGTAGGTGACTCATATTGGGTCTCGGTCTGATTTGCCGCAGGGTTTTGCGATATCCGGATCACCCGTGATAGCTGACATTCGTGATTGGCGCGGCGAGCGGCGGCTCCCCGCCCTTTTTGCCCTCCAACTCGGGTGTCTGCACGCTCGTGGGTTTCGGTTTTAACTCAACACTGGCTCAACAGCAGAACGCCCTTTGAGCGACCTTCCGGCGTGATTAAACCCGCTGAACGCCTCCGAATGCAGGGAACAAGACGCGGGATAACAAAGGGTTACAGCGCAACTGCTTGATTTTAAAGGAATCTAATAAAATCAATAACATAGCCTCATAACCTGAAGGTCGTAGGTTCAAATCCTACTCCCGCAACCAAA
>JAUNVT010000015.1:17088-37659 GCA_030540655.1 Rhodobacterales bacterium | reverse complement strand
ACGCCACAGGCACCGCTGCGCGGTTACGAAAATGGTCAAAAATCGAGGTGCCCTTATGGCATTGACCACGTTTTATTCGGTGGGTCGAACCACCAAGGAGTTTGAAGAAGGGCATGTAGTTGGGTTGCTGTGCTACCGGCGCAAGAAACTGAACTCTTGAAAATCACTTACGAAATGCGACCGGCTGTCACTGCGCCCATCGTGCAACCGGAAAACACCCTTTGCCAGGTCAGCACCGGTAATAGTAACTTCGCAAATTGCGCCATCATTAAATGAAATGACCGTTTTCCCGCAATGCGTTTTGCCATCGCTGCCGCTGTGCTATATTGACCCGCAGAAAAAGGAGCCCGGTCATGAGCAAGACGCACGCGAAGCTTACAGAATGCGATCCGGTTTGGGACCAAATCAGAGGCGAAGCCGTGGCGGCGGTAAAGGACGAGCCTCTTTTGGGAGGACTGGTTCATTCCAGTATCCTGCACCACAAGACGCTGGAATCAGCATTGGCTTATCGTACGTCAATGAAGCTGGCTTCGAACGAGATGCCAGAGCAGATCCTGCGTGAAATCTGTGATTGGGGGTATCGGAGCGATCCCGATATTGGCACCTCGGCGCGCGCCGATATTGTAGCTGTCTATGACCGGGATCCTGCCTGTGATCGCTATATATTGCCGCTGTTGTTCTTCAAAGGGTTTCAGGCGCTGCAGGCCTATCGCATTTCGCATTGGCTTTGGCGCGAGGGCCGCGCCGACATGGCGCGCTTCTTTCAGATGCGTGTGTCCGAAGTTTTCGGAGTGGATATTCATCCTGCCGCCAGGATTGGCCGCGGCATAATGATAGATCATGCGCATAGCATAGTGATCGGCGAGACAGCGGTTGTGGGCGATAACGTCTCGATGCTGCATTCGGTTACACTGGGCGGCACCGGCAAGGAAGACGAGGACCGGCATCCCAAGATCGCCGACGGTGTGCTGATCGGTGCAGGCGCGAAAGTATTGGGAAATATCAAGGTCGGGCATTGCAGCCGCATCGCCGCGGGATCGGTCGTTCTGCAAGAGGTGCCCCCATGCAAGACGGTTGCCGGCGTGCCGGCGCGTATCGTGGGTGAGGCGGGCTGCGATCAGCCGTCCGTGCGGATGGATCAGTTGCTCGGCGTGCGCTGAAATTTCGCGCGCAGCACGTGACATGAAAAGAGCGGGCCTTGGCGGTCCGCTCTTTTTTATCCGTCTTGGCAATTGGGCGATATCAATAGATAATGTCGTAGAATGTCGAGACAGGATTGTGGCGCGGCGATATGGCATTGGCTGCGACACTGTTCAGTGGCGCTGACCCGTCGCGCAGCCCCAGCGGAATGGTGACGCCCACACGCACGGTGTCAACGTTCGTATTCGGCCCGATGGGATCAACTATCGTGCGCGCGAGTTCCAGCGACAGCTGCGCAGGCAGGCGCGCGATCTGGCTCAGATCGTATCCGACACCCACGCCGAAGGACGTTGCATCGACGTTGAGCGCATCGAAATTCAACCTGTTTATACCGCCAAACGCGCTGAATCCGTTGAAAAACGCATAATCGCCCCCAACACCAAAGCTGGTTGCCGTTGTGTTGCCCCTAGGTGCGGTTATATCGCTTCGCATCCAGTAGCCTGCGAGGGTCGTACTTTGCATGGGAGTATACGCGACAGTCACGCCGTAATCTGTCCAGTCGGACGTGGATCCACGGATAGCGGTTGCATTTGTTCCGCCAAAGAACAGCATGGCCTGGAACAAATCATTGTCGTAGCCGCCAGTCACGCCGTAGGACGTCGCATTGACGTTCCGACCCACGAGGCCGTTGCTGTCCATGCTGGCATATTCAAGATATGCCCCAACGACCGGGCCTGACAGAAACGTGTAATTCAAACCAGCGCCGCCTGCCAGAACACCCGCATTGCTGCCGTGCCTGGGGTTGTCATGCTGAAGCGACCCGCTCAGATCCAGACTGAACCCGTTCTGGAATAAAACCGTGCCCTGTCCATCTGCCGAATAGCTGCTCATATCGGGGCGGCCATTCGAGACCGACGAATGCCCGTATCCCAAAGTTATCGCGCCATCCACTGCCTGCGTCAGCCCTGCGCCGGGCACGGCCAGCAGGGCGCAACTCAATATTCTGCCTGACTTGATCTTCATTCTGCTCACCTCAGCGTTTTTTTATTATTGTGAGCGCATTGAATCACGTTTCCGCCTGATTTTTCAAGCAATTGTTTCCCTGGGCAGCCGCCTGCCGAGGGATGCCGGGAAATAAAGTCGAAATACGCGTATCAGCCCAAGATGACGAACCGGGCGTCGCTGATACCCCGTCCAGCAACGCCGACGCCGAACCGCGCGCCCGCCTCAGGCCAGCATGACCATGGGGTTTTCCAGATTATCCTTGATGTGATTCAGCAGATCAGCCCCCATGGCGCCATCAATCACCCGGTGATCGACGCTGAGCGTCACCGACATGACCGTTGCCACAGCCAGTTCGCCATCCGTGCCGACGACCGGCTTCTTCACGCCCGCGCCAACCGCCAGAATCGCGCCGTGCGGCGGGTTGATCACAGCGTCGAAATTGTCGATTCCGAACATTCCAAGGTTCGAAATGGCAAAGCTGCCACCCTGATATTCATCCGGGGCCAGTTTGCGGTCCCGCGCGCGGGCCGCAAGATCCTTCATTTCCGCCGACAGGGCCGACAGGGATTTCATCTCGGCATCTTTCAGGACGGGAGTGAACAGCCCGCCCTCGATCGCCACGGCCACCGCCACATCCGAAGGTTTCAGTTGCAGCACCCGGTCCCCCGCCCAGACGGCATTGGCCGCAGGCACCGATTGAAGCGCCAGCGCGCAGGCCTTGATGATGAAGTCGTTGACGCTCAGCTTCACACCACGCGCCTCCAGCTGCTTGTTAAGCTCGCTGCGGAATTTCATCAGCGCGTCCAGCCGGATATCGCGGCGGAGGTAGAAATGGGGAACGGTCTGCTTGGCTTCGGTCAGGCGGGCGGCGATTGTCTTGCGCATCCCGTCCAGCTTGACCTCGGTATAGGCGCGCCCTTCATAGAGTCTGGCCACGGCATCGGCGGATTGTCCCGTTTTGGCCGGTGCGGAGACGGGTGCGGGCGCGGGCGCGGCATCCGCTTGTGCAGCTTTGGGCGTGGCCTGCGCGTTTTCCACATCTGCCTTGACGATGCGCCCATGCGGGCCGGAGCCATCGATCTGGCTCAGGTCCAGCCCCTTTTCCGCCGCGATTCGCCGGGCGAGGGGCGAGGCGAAGATGCGCGCGCCATCCTTGCCCTCGGGCGCAGGCGGCGTGCCGGTGGCGGGTGCGTCCGGCTTTGCTTCGTTCTTTGGCGCGTCGGCCTTCTTTTCAGGCTCTGATGATGCGGCCTTGATATCGTCCGCGCTTTCGCCTTCTTCCAGCAGGACGGCGATGGCAGTGTTCACTTTCACCCCTTCCGTGCCGGCCGCGATCAGGATCTTGCCGATCGTTCCGTCGTCTACGGCCTCGAATTCCATCGTCGCCTTGTCGGTTTCGATTTCGGCCAGCAGATCGCCCGACGATACGGTGTCGCCCTCCTTGACCAGCCATTTGGCGAGCGTACCTTCCTCCATGGTAGGAGAAAGCGCGGGCATCAGAATTTCTGTCGGCATCGCTATCTCTCCTCAGCGGTAGGTGACTTTGTGCACCGCGTCCAATACCTCTTGGGTCGATGTCAGGGCCAGCTTTTCCAGGTTTGCCGCGTAGGGCATGGGCACATCCTTGCCAAGGCAGTTGATCACCGGCGCGTCCAGATAGTCAAACGCGCGCTCCATGATCACGGCCGACAGGTGGTTGCCGATGGACGCCACCGGCCAGCCTTCTTCGACGGTGACACAACGGTTGGTTTTCTGAACCGAGGCAATCACCGTGTCATAATCCATGGGGCGGAGGGTCCGCAGGTCGATCACTTCGGCAGATATTCCATCCGCTGCCAGCTTTTCGGCCGCCGCCAGAGCATAGGTCATGCCGATGCCAAAGCTGACGATGGTCACATCCTCGCCCTCGCGCCAGATCCGTGCCTTGCCGAAAGGGATGGTGAAATCATCCATCACCGGCACGTCAAAGGATTTGCCGTAGAGGATTTCGTTTTCAAGAAAGATCACCGGATTCGGATCGCGAATGGCCGATTTCAACAGCCCCTTGGCATCGGAGGCCGAATAGGGCTGCACCACCTTGAGTCCGGGAATGTGAGCATACCAGGCGGCGTAATCCTGACTATGCTGCGCACCCACGCGTGCAGCAGCGCCGTTCGGCCCGCGGAAAACGATAGGACAGCCCATCTGGCCACCCGACATATACAGCGTCTTGGCAGCGGAGTTGATGATCTGGTCGATCGCCTGCATGGCAAAATTGAACGTCATGAATTCCACGATGGGGCGCAAGCCACCAAAAGCGGCGCCGACGCCGATTCCGGCGAAACCATGTTCGGTTATGGGCGTGTCGATCACTCGCTTCGCGCCAAATTCCTCCAGCAGGTTCTGGGTAATCTTGTAGGCGCCCTGATATTCGGCCACCTCCTCGCCCATGATGAACACCGTCTCGTCGCCGCGCATTTCCTCGGCCATGGCAGCGTTCAGCGCCTCGCGGACGGTCTGCTTTTTCGTCTCGGTCCCTTCGGGCCAATCGGGCGAGCGATCCGGGCGGGGTGCCTTGGCCTCCGCAGGTTGCGATACCGGCGTCTCCGCTGTCGGCGAAGGTTTCGCGTCCTGAACCGCGCCCTTGGCAGCGGTGATGTCGTCCGCGCTTTCGCCGTCTTCAAGCAGGACGGCGATTGGAGTGTTGACCTTGACGCCTTCGGTGCCGGCCTCGATCAGGATGCGGCCCACCGTGCCTTCATCCACGGCCTCGAACTCCATCGTGGCCTTGTCGGTTTCAATCTCGGCAAGGATATCGCCCGAACTGACGGTATCGCCTTCCTTGACCAGCCATTTGGCCAGCGTTCCCTCTTCCATGGTCGGGCTGAGGGCGGGCATGAGTATTTCTGTCGGCATCTGTCTGGCTCCTCAGGCGTTCTGCGGCGCGGTTTCGGCGTAGATATCTGTCCACAACTCGGCTGCGTCCGGCTCGGGGCTGTCCTTGGCAAATTCGGCGGCGGCGTTGACGATCTTCTTGATGTCCTTGTCAATCGCCTTCAGATCATCCTCGGTCGCGTGTTTGCCGGTCAGCAAAAGGTCGCGGACATGTTCGATACAATCCTTTTCTTCGCGTATCTTCTGCACTTCCTCGCGGGTGCGGTATTTGGCCGGGTCCGACATCGAATGGCCGCGATAGCGGTATGTCATGACTTCCAGGATATACGGCCCCTTGCCTGCCCGGCAATGAGCGACGGCCTTCTGGCCCGCATCCCTGACGGCAAGGACATCCATGCCATCCACTGCCTCGCCGGGGATGCCGAAGGCCTCGCCCCGCTTGTACAGATCCGGGGTCGAGGTTGACCGCTTCTGCGCCGTGCCCATGGCATAATTATTGTTTTCAATCACGAAAATGACCGGCAATTGCCAGAGCGCCGCCATGTTGAACGTCTCGTAAACCTGCCCCTGATTGGCCGCGCCATCGCCGAAATAGGTGAACGTCACGCGGTCATTGCCGCGATACTTGTCCGAAAACGCGAGGCCCGCACCCAAGGGCACATTGGCCCCGACGATGCCGTGCCCGCCATAGAAGTGCTTTTCCTTGGAAAACATGTGCATCGAGCCGCCCTTGCCGCGGCTATAGCCACCCTCACGCCCCGTCAGCTCGGCCATCACACCATTCGCGTCCATCCCGCAGGCGAGCATGTGGCCGTGGTCGCGATAGGTGGTGATGCGCTTGTCGCCCTCTTCGGCTGCAGCCTCCAGTCCGACAACGACGGCCTCCTGCCCGATGTAAAGATGACAAAACCCCCCGATCAGGCCCATGCCGTATAACTGCCCTGCCTTTTCCTCGAATCGTCTTATCAGAAGCATGTCGTAGTAAAACGCTTTCAGATCTTCCGCCGAAGCGTTCGATTTGCTGTCACTCTTCTGGGCAGCCATTGGCAGGAATCTCCCTTGGTTGGCCTGTGCTTGCAGAATGGTTTAACGCTGAACCATGCGGGGCACAAATGATGGCACGGCCGTTCGGACCGCTTGCAGATATCTAGGATAGGCATCGCCGCACAAGAAACGCAAGCGGCGTCAGCGAATGACGATCTCGTCGCTGCGCAGCATCCCGATGACCGACCGGGCCTGTTCGTCCAGCAGATCGAGGTCCAGATACGTGTCCGACAGCCGCCGCGTCAGGTTTTCCATGATCGCGATATCGCTGTTCAGGTGATCCAGCTGCGCCTGAAGCGCGTCGGCCCCGGCCTCGACCTCGGCCCGGCTGAACAATCCGAAATCACCCTGAACGGCGGCAAAGGTGAAATAGGTCCCAAGCGCAAAGGCGATGGCGAAATAGACGAAGACACCAAAGGGGGGTTTTTTCCGATTGTTCACCACATGCCTCATGCCCTTGGCCTCTGCCGGGCCGTCGGGCGCAACATTGTCACAGTTGCCCCGGATTCGGAATTGCAACTTGTCAAAGTCCGCTCGCCGGGGGCGGAGCGTTGCAATGTTGCACTACCGCGGCAATATAATTCCCGCAGACAGTGAGAAATAACAGAGCAACTTCAGGGCAGCAGGCGAGGCGCCAGGCAACGACTGCCGCACGCCGCACCGCCTGTACTCGTCCCTCTCCGGGCTTCAGGCTATCCGGCGACAGAGGCGGCGTGGATACTGTCGATGGTGGCGCCGATGGCATCGTTGAATTCGGCATCGCTCTGATCGGCCGACAGCCCTTCGGTCAGCGCACGGCTGAAACTGGCGACAATGCCGGTGTTCTGCGCAAGGCGGCGGTTCGCCTCGTCGCGTGAATACCCGCCAGACAAGGCGACAACCCGCATCACGGCAGGATGATCCACCAAAGGTTTGTAAAGATTGGCCGTCTCGGGCAGGGTCAGCTTCAGCATCACCTCGGTGCCCTCGGGAAGCGCGTCCAGATGGCGCTGCAACGCCTTCAGGAGCAGATCCTCCGCCTCGGCCTTGTCCGCGATGGAAATCGTCACCTCAGGCTCGATGATCGGGATCAGCCCATGGGACAGGATCTGGCGGCCCACCTCGAACTGCTGGGCCACGATCGTCTCGATGCCGCTGGGCGAGGCGGCGTCGATGACGGACCGCATCTTGGTGCCGAAAATGCCCGCCTTGGCGGCGCGGGCGCAGAGCGTATCCAGATCTGGCATCGGCTTCATCAGGCGCACGCCGTCCGCCTCTTCCTCAAGCCCCTTGTCTACCTTCAGAAAGGGCACGACCTTTCTTTCTTCCCAGAGATAGACGGGCGAGGGTTTGCCCCCGATCTCGCGGTCCATCGTCATCTCGAACAGGATCGCACCGATCACCTTGTCACCGCTGAAGTCTGGCGCCTGCGCGATGCGCGTGCGCATGGCGTGGATCATGTCGAACATTTCCGCCTCGGATGAATAGGCGCTTTCCGGCACGCCATATTGCGCCAGGGCCTTGGGTGTCGATCCGCCCGATTGATCCAGTGCCGCGACAAAGCCGTTACCGGCACGAATTTTCTCTGCTTGGGCTGTATGCGACATGATTTCGGCTCCGCTCAAATTGATGTTCTGGTCTGCCATATGCTTCTATGGCAGGGCCGGATGGCTTGCAATTGTGGTCGCGCTAACGCTTGAGCGCGGAAACGCCGGGCAGATCCTTGCCCTCCATCCATTCCAGAAATGCGCCACCGGCAGTTGAGATGTAAGTGAAATCATCCGCCGCGCCCGCCCGGTTCAGCGCGGCGACGGTATCGCCGCCGCCCGCAACCGAAATCAGCCTGCCCGCTTTGGTAAGGTCGGCCGCATGGCGCGCGGCGGCGTTGGTGGCGGTATCGAAGGGCGCGATCTCGAACGCGCCGAGCGGGCCATTCCAGACCAGCGTGCGTGCCGTATCCAGCGCCTGCCTGATCCGCGCCACGCTTTGCGGACCCGCATCCAGAATCATTGCATCCTCAGGGCACAGGTGGACGGCCAGCGTCTCGTGCGGCGCGTTCTCGGCAAATTTACCCGCCACGACAATATCGGCGGGCAGGATGATATTGCATCCGGTATCGGCCGCCTTGGCCATGATCTGCCGCGCGGTTTTCGCCATGTCATGCTCACAGAGCGATTTGCCCACGTTCAGCCCCTGCGCGGCAAGGAACGTATTGGCCATGCCGCCGCCGATCACCAGCGTGTCCACCTTTTCCACCAGATTGCTCAAAAGATCCAGCTTGGTCGATACTTTTGCGCCGCCGACAACCGCCACCACAGGGCGGGCAGGGGTGCCCAGAGCGGCCTCCAGCGCCTGCAATTCGGCCTGCATCAGGCGACCCGCGCAGGAGGGTAGGTATTGCGCGATGCCCGCGGTGCTGGCATGCGCCCGGTGGGCTGCCGAAAATGCATCGTTGCAGTAGACATCGCCCAGCGCCGCCAAACGCTTGGCGAATTCGGGATCATTCGCTTCCTCGCCGGGATGGAACCGGATGTTCTCCAGCAGCAGCACATCGGCCGCCTCGGCCTCGGCGGTCAGGTTCTCGGCGCCCTCCAGCGTTTCGATCAGGCGGACGCTGCGGCCCAGCGCGGCCTCCAGCGCGGGGCGCAGGATGCGCAGCGACAGATCCAGCACGACCTTGCCCTTGGGCCGCCCGAAATGCGCGATCAGGATCGGCTTGCCGCCCTTGGCCAGAATGTCATGAACCGTGGGCACGATCCGTTCGATCCTTGTTGCATCGGTCACGCGCCCGTCCTTGACGGGTACGTTGATATCGACGCGGGTCAGCACGCGCTTGCCCTTCAGGTCCATGTCGTCGAGGGTTTTCCAGCTCATCTGCCCGTCCTTGCCATCCATTTAACGCGCATGTCTTGGCGTCTGGGCGCGCATGCGTCAAGGTGGAGCGCTTGGCAATCGCCGCCCGAGCGCCTAGATATTCACGCAATGCCCATCAACAGGAGGCCCACATGGCCGAGATCAAAGACCCTGAAAACACAATCCTGATCGAGCTGAAGGGCGGCACCGTCGCCATCGAGCTGTTGCCCGACGTCGCTCCCGGCCATTCGGCGCGGATGAAGGAACTGGCCCGCAGCGGTGCCTATGACAATGTGGCCTTTCATCGCGTGATCGACGGCTTCATGGCGCAAACGGGCGATGTGGCAAATGCGAACATGGAAAAGGATTACAATCCCCGTGCCGCAGGCACCGGCGGCAGCGACCTGCCGAACCTCAAGGCCGAATTTTCCAAGATCCCGCATGACCGCGGCACGCTGGGCGCCGCGCGCAGCTCCAGCCCCGACAGTGCCAACAGCCAGTTCTTCATCAATTTCAGCGATAACCACTTCCTGAACGGCCAGTATACCGTCTATGGCCGCGTCATTCAGGGGATGGAGCATGTCGATGCCATCGCCAAGGGCGAGCCGCCCGCGAATCCCGATCGCATGATCAGCGTCAAGGTGGCCGCAGATGCGTAACCTTATTGCAGCCGCGATGATTCTTGCCGCCGCTCCGGCGCTGGCGACGGAATTGAAGATCGACGTCGCGGGCGAGGCGAACGGGACCATCACGATCGAGCTTTTCGATGATGTCGCTCCGGCGCATGTCGAACGCCTCACCACTCTGGCCAAAGAGGGTGCCTATGACGGCGTGGTCTTTCACCGCGTGATCGATGGCTTCATGGCGCAGACGGGCGATGTGAAATACGGGCGGCTCGAGGATGGCGACATGAGCATGGCCGGCGCCGGCGGATCGGAAATGCCCGATCTGAAGGCCGAATTTTCGGATCGTCCCTTCGAGGCCGGGACCGTCGGAATGGCGCGGAGCAACAGCCCCGACAGCGCCAACAGTCAGTTCTTCATCAATCTCGCGCCGTCGCCCCATCTGAACGGTGCCTATACCGTAGTCGGCAAGGTGACAGATGGCATGGATGTGCTGAACGCCATCAAACGCGGCGAGGGCAGCAACGGCGCCGTAATCGGCAAGCCTGATGTGATGACCGCGGTCACGGTTGTCGAATAGGGTTGGCAGCCCCGAAACACACCACGGGCTATGAGCCGCTGAATACGCTCAAGCCCGTGGCACAAGATATCTGGATCATCGACGGACCCGCCGTTCAATTCTATGGAATGCCTTTTTCTACCCGCTGCACCATCGTGCGGCTGCAAAATGGCGATCTTTGGGTTCATTCTCCTACATTTCTGGCTGATACGCTGCGCGCGGAACTCAACGCGCTTGGGCCGGTGCGCCATCTGATCGCGCCAAACTGGCTGCATTATGTGAATATCGCGGATTGGCAGGCGGCCTTTCCCGAAGCAGTCTCCTATGCCGCGCCCGGTGTATGCGAGCGCGCGGCGAGACAAGGAAAAGCGCTTAACTTCGATCACATATTGGAGCAGGGCGCAGAAGCGCCTTGGGAAAAACAGATCGACCAGATGATTGTCAAAGGTAGCAAGCGGCACCGCGAGGCCGTGTTTTTCCACCGTCGCTCCTCCACGCTGATCCTCACCGACCTGATCGAGAATTTCGAGACGGCAAAATTGCCGGCCTGGCTGCGCCCTTTGGTCTGGCTGGCCGGGATCGACGACAGCGACGGCAAGATGCCGCCTGATATGCGGCTGACCTTCCGCAGGACACCATTGGCCGAATCGGTCGAGGCGATGATCGCGTGGCAGCCCCAGCGCCTGATTCTAGCCCATGGCCGCTGGTACCGCCGGGATGCGGTGGACGAACTGCGCCGCGCCTTTCGCCGTATCCTGCGGGACCGCGAATGGATTGCCGCCATGGACCGTATGAAGGATGTGCGGTCCGATCAGGACGGCAGCACAAAGGGATAAGAGGGTCAGTCCTTGGGGTGCGAACTGTAGGTGCTCATCAATCTGGACTGGGTGACAAAAAAGACAAAAATCGCTGCCGTCAGCCCGAAGGTCTTGAAATAGACCCATATTTCCTCGGATTGAGTGCGCCAGATAATTTCGTTGAGCAGCGCTAGGCCGAAAAAGAACAGCATCAGACGGCGGGTGAGGATCATCCATCCCTCATGCGTCAGTGGCATGACCGTATCCATCACCGTTTGCAGGTAGGACCGGCCCCGCAACAGCCCCGCCCCAAGGATGCTGCCGAAGAGAAGATAGATCATGGTCGGCTTCATCTTGAAGAACTGCGGGTCATTGAACCAGATGCTGAGCCCGCCGAAAACGGTGATGATGATGGCCGTCATTGCCTGCATTTTCGACAGATGGCCCGTCAGCGCCCACAAGATCCCGATGGAGATCAGGAAGATCGGAATGAACCCGGCGGTGACGACGATGAACCCCTCATATTCGGTGCCCGCGATCACGAACGTGCGGTCCTTGAGCCAGAGATAGGCGACGAAGAAAGCGAGGACCGGCCCCAGTTCGAGGGCCGTTTTCAGCCCGCCATTGATCTTGCGTTCGGTCATGCGCGTCTCCTCTATCCGCCCATTTCTACTATCACGGCCCCGATGGCAATCAATGCCATCAGCGCGGTGCGTCGCGGGCCCACCGTCTCGCCCAGCACCAGCCAGCCGATCAGGGCGGCAAAGACGGTCGATGTCTCGCGCAGAACAGCCGCTTGGCCGACATTGTCAAGGCGCGTGGCCATCATGATCGATCCGAAGGAGAAAAAGGCGACCACTCCGCCGATCACCCCGCGTACCATGAGCGGGCCGGGGGCAGGGGGTGCCTCCAGCTTGCGCCAGCGGCGCAGCGCGATCACCGGCATCACCAGCCCGTCGATCAGGAAAAACCACGCCAGAAAGGTAAAAGGGTCGGCGGTGGCGCGAATCCCGTAGGCATCATAGGTGGTATAGGCCGCAACCAGCAGCCCGGTCAGAAAGGCCAGCCCCAGCGCCGCATGCAGCGTGCTGCGTTCGGTCGTCAGGTAGACCAGATTATAGCCCGCCAGCCCGAAGATACCCGATAGCAGCACGGCCACGCCGAGCCACTGGACCAGATTGAACTGCTCGCCAAAGATGAAATAGGCGCCGATCACCGCAAAAAGCGGCCCCGTGCCACGCACCACGGGATAGACCACCGTGTAGGCCCCCCGCGTATAGGCCATCGCCTGAAGCAGCTTGTAGATGATATGGATCACCCAGGCCCCGGCAAAGATCGGCCACATATGCGGCTCGGGCCACGGCACGACGAACAGCGCAAAGGGCGCCGCCATCACCGCATAGCTGGCATCGATCGCGCCGCGCGTCAGCCACGGATCGTGCCGCCCCTTTTGCAGCGCACCGAACGCGGCGTGCAGCACCGCGGCCAGAAGCGCGAGCACGAGCGCAAGATTATGCCCCGAAGGGGTGCCCTCAAGCGAGATCAGCCAGTTGCTCATGCCGGGATGCGCCTGTTATCCGCGAATATCGTCATGCGCCCGGCAGACGCGCGGCGCGCGTCATTCCGCGCCCAGCCCGGTCAGTGCGGCGGCAAATTCCTCAGGATCAAAGGGGAACAGATCATCGATCTGCTCGCCCACACCGATGGCGTGGATCGGCAGACCGAACTTGTCCGCCAGCGCCACCAGAACGCCGCCGCGCGCGGTGCCGTCCAGTTTCGTCATCACAAGGCCCGAAACATCCGCCAGTTTCCGAAATGTCTCGACCTGGCTCAGCGCGTTCTGGCCGGTGGTCGCATCCAATACCAGCAGCGTGTTATGCGGCGCGCTGGGATCCTTCTTGCGGATCACGCGGACGATCTTTGCCAGCTCCTCCATCAGGTCGGCGCGGTTCTGCAGCCGCCCGGCGGTGTCGATCATCAGCAGGTCCACCCCGTCGCGTTCGGCCTGCGCCATTGCGTCCCAGGCAAGGCTGGCGGGATCGCTCCCCTCGGGGGCGGTCAGCACCGGCACGCCCGCGCGCTCGCCCCAGATCTGAAGCTGCTCCACCGCGGCCGCGCGGAACGTATCGCCCGCAGCGATCACCACCGTCTTGCCCGCCGCCTTGAACTGGCTGGCCAGCTTGCCGATGGTCGTCGTCTTGCCCGATCCGTTGACGCCGACCACCAGCACCACCTGCGGCGTCCTGGCATAGATCGGCATGGGGCGCGCGACAGGTTCCATGATGCGGGTGATCTCCCCGGCCAGAAGCTGCTTTATTTCCTCGGCCGACATGCGTCTGCCCATACGCCCTTCGGCCATGTTGGCGGTCACGCGCAGCGCGGTATCGACGCCCATATCGGCGGAGATCAGCAATTCCTCCAGCTGTTCCAGCATGTCATCGTCCAGCGCGCGGCGCGGCGCGGTGGCGCCGGAGCGGCCCAGAAGGCGGCCCATCAGCCCTGATCGCTTCGCGGTTTCGCTGCCGGGCGGGGTCTGGATGGGAATTTCGAGCGGCGTCGGTGCGGGGGCCGGATCCGTGCTCGTGACGGGAATTTCCGGCGGCGCCTCTGACGGCATCTCCGATACAGGCGGCGGGATTTCCTCCGGGCGCTCGGCCGGTGCCGGAGCCGGATCAGCCTCGGGCGGCGCGTCCTGCATGATGGCGTCCAGCCCTTCGTCCAGCTTGGACGAGGAAGTGAACAGCCGATCCTTCAGCTTTTTGAAAAATGCCATGATGCCCCCGAGATTGCAGACCCTCCCTGACCTAATCCGCTTGGGCGCGATATGGAAGGGACGCGATAGGCCGGCACAAACATCTCTGGTCAGCGCGCCCCGGGCTGTGGCAGGATGGAACGATGCGTGCCACCCTGATGACCCTTTGCCTGATCGCCGCCCCCGCCATGGCCCAGGATCGGCTGACGGCCGAGGAGTTCGATGCCTATACGCGCGGTCATACTTTCTTCTATGGCAGCATGGGAACGCCTTACGGGGCCGAGGAATACAAGGATAACCGCCGCGTGCGCTGGTCCTTTCTGGATGGCCGCTGTCTGGAGGGGGAATGGTATGAGCATGCCGGCCTGATCTGCTTTGTCTATGACCTCGAACCGGATCCGCAATGCTGGAGCTTCCGGCAAGGCGGCAGCGGCCTTGTCGCGCAATTTGCCAATGATCCCACCCTGACCGAGCTTTACGAGGTCGAGCGCAGCGCCGAGCCGCTGTCCTGCATGGGCCCCGATACCGGCGTCTGACGGCGCCGAAGCTCAGATCCGCAGGAAGGGCTGCGCGAGGCGCGGGATCAACCCGCGAAACCGCAGCGGCGCATCCGTGGCAGCAAGGCAGATGCAGTCTGCGCCGCTATCTGCAACCGGCGTATGATCCAGATCCTCACCCGCGATCTCGATATCGCCCTTGGCAAAGCGGGCGGTATCGTCCGCGAAGGCACCTTGCAGAACCAGCGTCAGCTCCGTCCCGCGATGGCCGTGATCGGGCACCGCGCCGCCGGCGGGGATATAAAGAAGGCGCGCGGTCGCCCTGTCATCCGTTTGCAGGATCGCCTGACGCATGCCCATGCCGACCGAGCGCCATTTTATATCCGCCAGACCGCCCCCGACATAATCCATCAGCGGCGCGGGCAGCGCATCAAAACGGGGTCGCGCCGGTGTGGCCCGCCGCCCCGCCTTGGCCGCCGCAAGGCATGCAGCCAGACTGCCCGCCCCCATCGGCGCGCCATCCTCCTGGCTCAGCAGCGCGCCGCCCACACTGTCGAACGCGCCCAGTCGCGCGCGGCAGGTGTCGCACATCGTGATGTGGGTCGCGACCGTCAGACTGAACGCCTCGGGCAGGGTTCCGGCGGAATAGGCCATCAGCAGGGCATCGGTCAGGTGATGTTGAATGGTCTCTGTCATGGCTGTCTTCAATTCATCGCGTGGCGCAGGCGATCCAGCGCCAGCCTGATTCGGGATTTGATCGTTCCGAGCGGAAGGCCCGTCTGATCGGCGATTTCGGAGTGGCTCAGATCGTGAAAATAGGCAGCCTCGATCAGTGCTTTCTGCTTTTCGGGCAGCGCCGCTATGGCGCGGGTCAGATCCTCGCTCGCCTCCTCCATGGCCAGCACGTCGGCCTGATCGGGCGCGGCTTCGGGGCCCCAGTCGAGGTCCTGCGGTTCAGGGCGGCGCGATTTTCGCAGCGCGTCGATGCGGCGGTTGCGCGCGATGGTAAAGATCCATGTCGCGGCGCTGGCGCGGGCGGGATCGAACTGATGCGCCTTTTGCCACAGCGTCGCCATCACATCCTGCGCGCATTCCTCGGCCAGGGTCGCGCTGGCGCCCGATTTGATGAGATAGCCTTTGATACGCGGGGCAAAATGGGCAAACAGATCGGCGAAGGCGGCTTCATCCGCATCATCGCGTATACGCGCAATGCAGACGTTCCAGCGGCTGTTCTCGCTTTGCCCGTTGGCAGACACGTGCGGCATCCCCGACTGTTGCATCACCATTCTGCCGGGGGCGGCGCACCCGGCTGCGAACGCATGTCTAGACACGCATATCAACGATGCCAAGGAATGGCGCCCGGTGTCAATTTTACAAATCATGAAATTACTACGGGGCGGGGGGGCAATCAGATCACATCGGCCCGGGCCAATTATAATTTGCATCCGATGGGCAGGTTGTTTCGTAGATCTCTGCACAAACACAAAAAAGCGGAAACATCACCTTATGCCATTCGAGCTACAGCCCGCCGCGCGTCGCAGGATTGCGATCATCGGCGCCGGCATATCAGGTATGGGAGCCGCGCACCGGCTGTCTGAAATTCATGACGTTACCCTTTATGAGGCCGAAACGCGCCTCGGGGGTCATGCCCGCACCATCATGGCCGGCAAAAATGGCGATCAGCCCGTCGATACCGGGTTCATCGTGTTCAATCATGCCAACTATCCCTGCCTGACAGACCTCTTTGCCCAACTGGATGTGCCGGTCGTGCCCAGCAACATGAGTTTTGCGGCATCCATCGACGGCGGGCGGCTGGAATACGGGCTGGCGGGGGCCGGGGCGGCCTTTGCCCAGTGGCGCAACGTGGCGCGCCCCTCCTACCTGCGGATGCTGCGCGATATCTTCCGCTTCAACGCGGGGGCCGTGAATGCCGCGCGTGGCGGGGACATGACCATCGCCGATCTGCTGGTGCATCTGCGTTTGGGGCCGTGGTTCCGCGATTATTATCTTTTGCCGTTGTCCGGCGCGATCTGGTCCACCCCGACCGAGAAGATCATGGATTTCCCGGCCGAAGCAATGACGCGGTTCTTTGAAAATCATGCGCTTCTGGGCTATGCGGGCCAGCATCAGTGGTACACAGTGCAAGGCGGATCGGTGCAATATGTCCAGCGGCTCGAGGCATATCTGCGCCGCATCGGCACGCAGCTGCGGACCGGCTGCCCGGTGCAGGCCGTGCGGCGCCGCCCCGGCGGGGCCGAGGTCAGGGCGGGCGGCGATTGGGAGCATTTCGACGATGTCATCCTGGCCACTCATTCGGACGATTCGCTGCGCCTTTTGGCCGATCCCAGCCCGGATGAGACGCGCCTGCTGGGCGCCATTGCCTACCAGCCCAACGATATCGTGCTGCATTCCGACCCGTCGGTCATGCCGCGCCGCCGCGCTGTCTGGTCCTCTTGGAACTATACAGAGGAGGTGGGCAAGACGGATGGGCGCATCGATCTGACCTACTGGATGAACAAGCTGCAACCGATCCCGCTGGACGATCCGCATTTTGTAACGCTGAACTCGGTGCGCCGCATCCGGGAAGATCTGGTGCATGACCGCGTGACCTTGCGCCATCCGGTTTACGATCGCGCGGCCCTGGCGGCGCAGGGAAAAATTGCCGCGATGAACGGCACCAGATCGACCTGGTTCTGCGGGGCCTGGATGAAGAACGGCTTTCACGAGGATGGGTTGGCCAGCGCGATGAATATCGCGGACGCGATCGCCGCGCGCGGAGCCTTGGCCGCGGCATGAGCCGCGTGGATCATATCGCGGGCCACACCTGGCACGGGCGCAAGGGGGCGGTGCGCAACGCGTTCCGTTATTCCATCGATTATGTGCTGCTGGATGCCGAGGATCCGGCCCCGGACCGTCCGCGCCTTTTCTCCCGCAACCGGGCGGGTCTGGCCAGCCTGCATGATAGCGATCACGGCGGCCCGCCGGGGCATGGCGTGGGCGCGCTCTGGGTCCGGCAGGTTCTGGGCGAATATCAGTTGCCCCAGCCCGCCCGGATCGAGCTTCTGGCCCAGCCGCGCGTCATGGGTCACGTGTTCAACCCGGTCTCCTTCTGGCTCTGCCGCGATGCCCAAAGCGGGCTGAGGCAGGTGATTGCCGAGGTAACGAATACATTCGGGGATCGTCACAGCTATCTGTGTCACAAGCCCGACGGGTCGGTGATAGCGCCCCGCGACCGTCTGCATTCGGCCAAGATCTTTCACGTCTCGCCCTTTCAGCAGATCGAAGGCGGGTATGAGTTCCGGTTCGACATACGGGGCGACAGGATTGGGATCTGGATCGACATGACCGGCGGCGATGGCGGTCTGACGGCCACGCTGGTGGGGCCGCGCAGCGCGATGACCAATCGCGGCCTCGTACGCGCCATGCTGCGCCGCCCCTTTGGATCGCGCCGGGTTCTGGCGCTGATCTACTGGCAGGCGCTGAAACTGTGGTGGAAAAGTGCCAGATACCGTCCCCGCCCCGAGCCGCCGGAGCAAGAGGTCACGCGGTGACGCCTTCCCTGCGCCCCCCTGTTCCGCGTGCTCCGCGCCTGCCTGCCTATGCACTTTTTGCGGCCTATCTGGCGGCGGCCGGGCTGCCGATCTATATTCACGCGCCGAAATTCTATGTCGATGAATACGGCGTATCCCTCGCGCTCCTGGGCACGGTGCTGTTCGGCTTGCGCCTGATCGATGTTGTGCAGGACCCGTTTCTGGCGTGGATTGCTGCACGCACGCGGGCGTGGCGCGCGGCGACCGTTCTGCTGGCGGGGGCGCTGATGGCGGCGGCGATGCTGGGTTTGTTTGCACTCGCGCCGCCCGTTGCGCCGATCTGGTGGTTCGCGCTGATGTTGACGGTGGTGTTCTCGGGCTTCAGCTATCTGACGATCTGCTTTTATTCCCAAGGCGTGGCCAGTGCGGCGGCGGGCGGAGGGCATCTGCGGCTGGCGCGCTGGCGCGAGACGGGGGCGCTACTGGGAATTTGCGCCGCCTCGGTCGCGCCGATGGTGCTGGGTGGGTTCACCGGCTTTGCGCTGGCATTTGCGGTGCTGGGAGTGACGGCGCTATGGGCGATGCGGGCAGAGTGGCGCGGGGCGGCGATCCCGATCGAAGGGTTCGGCCCGGTGCTGCGCGACGGCGTATCGCGGCGTCTGCTGCTGATCGCGCTGGTCAATGCGGCGCCCGTCGCAGTCAGCTCGACGCTGTTCCTGTTCTTCGTCGAGAGCCGCCTTGCCGCGCCGGGGTGGGAGGGGCCGCTGTTGCTGCTCTTCTTCCTGTCGGCGGCGCTGGCTGCGCCGCTATGGTCCCGCGCGGCCGAGCGCTGGGGGTCAAGACACGTGCTCTTGGGGGCGATGATCCTGGCAATCGCCGCTTTTGGCTGGGCGGCAACCTTGGGCGCGGGGGATGCCCGGGCCTTCGCTGCTGTCTGCGCGCTGTCGGGCGCAGCGGTGGGCGCGGATATGACGCTGCTGCCGGCCATCTTTGCCCGGCGCATGGCACAGATCTCGCCCGGCGCGTCCGAGGGGTTCGGGCTCTGGTCGTTCGTGTCCAAACTGACGCTGGCGCTGGCTGCCTTGCTGCTGCTGCCCGCACTGGAGGCAGGCGGGTTCATCCCCGGCGCGGCCAATGATGCATCCGCGCTGCGCCTGCTTACCGCGCTTTACTGCGTGGTGCCATGTGTGCTGAAACTGGTGGCGATTGCCCTCCTGGCGGGCACCCCCTTGCCCGGGGAGGGGGAAGCCGCAGCCGACCGGGCTCATCTGGCCCCCGATATGCAAAACTAACCGAAAGGATGCTGCATGACCGACTGGAGCCGCAAACGCTATTGGATGATCGGGGCGAGTGACGGGCTGGGCGCCGCGCTGGCGCATAAACTCAGTGCGGCAGGGGTCGAGCTGGTCCTGTCATCGCGCAGCGAGGACAAGCTGAACCAGGTCGCGGCCACCCTGCCGGGGCGCGTGAGCGTGGTGCCGGTCGATGTGTCGGATCTGGACAGCGTCCGGCAGGCGGCCGGGCAGGTGGGCCGGATTGATGGCATGGTCTATACGGCGGGCGTGTATTGGCCAATGAAGGCGCAGGAATGGAACGCTGAACAGGCCGAGGCGATGGGTGACGTGAATTTCGTCGGCGCCCTGCGTGCGGTCGGCGCGGTGGTGCCGCAGATGGTGGCGCGCGATGCCGGTCATATCGTGCTGACCGGGTCGCTGTCGGGGTTTCGCGGCTTGCCGGGCGCGATCGGCTATTCCGCCAGCAAGGCCGGCGTGATGGCGCTGGGCGAAAGCCTTCAATGCGATTTTTCCGGCACCGGGGTGCGCGTCCAGATCGCCAATCCGGGTTTCATCAAGACGAGGCTGACCGACAAGAACGATTTCAGCATGCCCTTCCTGATGACCCCAGAAGAGGCGGCGCAGCAGATTTTCGAGATGATGTGCGACGAAAGCGCGACGGTGCGCCATTTTCCTCGCCTGTTCAGCTATCTCTTCCGGTTCAGCCGGGTCTGGCCGGATTGGCTTTATAACAGGGTTTTCGCCAGATAAGCGCCTCCAAGCTGCAAATTGCCGCGCAGGTCGCAAAGAACTGGACAACCGCCCCATCGCTGCGCAGGGTGCGCGTCGCGAAGCAGGGAGCGACGACATGACCAAGGCACTCACACGGCGCAGCGCGCTGGGCACATTGGCGGCGGGCGCGGCAACGCTGCCGCTCTGGGCGCGCTATACCCATGCGCAGACGGCCCAGCCGATAAAGATCGGGTTTCAGGTCCACCGCACCGGCATCGGGGCGGCTTATGGGCGCTGGTATGAGCGCACAACCAATGCTGCGGTCAAGCTGATCAACGAGGGCGGCGGCATCAATGGCCGCATGGTGGAAATGGTGGCCGAGGATGACGGCACCAACCCCAAGCGCGGCGCCGAGCTGGTCGAGAAATTTGCCAATCAGTATGGGTGCGACGTGGCCTATGGCACGCTGTTTTCACATGTCGTCATCGGCTCCGCGCCGCGCGCGGGCGAATTGAAACTGCCCTATTTCGTTGTCTCCGAAGGCCATCACGTCGCCAGCGGGATGCTTAACCGCTACACGCTTCAGCCGGGCATCACCGATGTCAAAAGTCAGGTTCTGGCAATGGCGCCCTTTGTGGCGGAAAATCTGGGCAAGAAGGTAACGATGATCTTTGCCGATTTCGCCTTTGGCCACGATCACCGCGATTATTTCACCCAGGCGATCGAGGCGCAGGGCGGCGAGGTTCTGGCCCAGATCGCGATCCCCCCAAGCGAGACATCCTTTACCCGCTATTTCCCCAAGATCCCGCGCGAGACGGAAGTGCTCTATCATGTCATGGTCGGCCCGTCGGTGCTGACCTTCGTCAAGGAGTTGGGCGAATTTTTCGGCCCTTCGGCGCCGCCACTCTTCGG
>JAUNVT010000015.1:0-16988 GCA_030540655.1 Rhodobacterales bacterium | reverse complement strand
AAGGACCGTGCCGCACTGATCGAGGCGGTCGAGGCGATCGGTGACATGCCCCACAGCCGCGCCTATCCGCAGGGGCCGATGCTTTTCAACGGGCGCACGCATCAGGTGTTCGGGCAGCAATATATCAGCCGCATCGAAAACGGACGGCTGGTGCGGGTCCATACCACCGCAATCGAGGAATCCTTCTATCCTGACGAGGTGGATTACACCCGGCAACCGCTATAGGGCGGCTGCGCGATTACGGATATTTCAGGCAAAATGGAAAGGCGCAGCCGATGAAGCTGAGCGACTACAAGGCGTTGAGCTTTGACGTCTACGGCACTTTGATCGATTGGGAGGAGGGGATGATCCGGGGGCTGAAGCCGCTGACGGATAATCTGAACATGACCCGCGATGCCGTGCTGGAGGCTCACGCCTACCATGAAAGCAAGTGCCAGCGCCTCACACCCGGCCGGGGGTATCGCGACATTCTGGCGACGGTCTACAAGCGGCTGGCCGAGGAATGGGGTCTGCCGGTCAGGTGGGAGGAGGCAGCGGCCTATGGCCGTTCGGTCGAGCATTGGCCTGCCTTTCCCGACAGCGAAGCGGCGCTGAATTATCTCAAGGATCATTTCACCCTGATCGTGCTGTCCAACGTGGATAATGCAAGTTTTGCGTTCAGCAATGAAAAACTGGGCGCACCCTTTGCCGCCACCTATCTGGCCGAGGATATCGGCAGCTACAAACCGGATTCGCGCAATTTCGACTATATGCTGGTGCAGGCGGCGCGGCTGGGCCTCGCCCCGGGCGATATTCTGCATACCGCCGAAAGCATGTTCCATGATCATGCCCCCGCAAACCGCCATGGGTTGGCCAATTGCTGGATCTACCGGCGCCATGACAAGGACGGGTTCGGCGCCACGATGGAGCCCAGCGACATGCCGAGCTATGACCTGATGTTCCATTCGCTGGCCGAGCTTGTGGAGGCCCATCGCACCGAACTGGCCGAAAAGGCGTAGGGCATGGATCTCGGCCCCTATCTGTTGCTGGCGACGCTGGAGGGCGCGGTGATGGCGTCGGTTCTGGCGCTGACAGCGGTGGGGCTGAGCCTCGTGTTCGGCGTCATGCGGGTGGTCAACATCGCGCATGGCGAATTTTTCATGCTGGGCGCGGTTCTGGCATGGTATATCACGCAGGTAATCGGGGGGCCCCCGGGCCTTGGATTTGTCGCGGCGCTGGTGGCGGCGCCGCTGATCGTGGGGACCATTGCGGTAGCGGCCGACATCGCGATCCTGCGGCGGCTGGATTACGACCCCGAGCGGACCATCGTCGCTACCATCGGGCTGCTCTATATCATCCAGCAACTGACGCTGATGGGCTATGGCCCCGAAGCGCGCCCCGTCGGGCCGCCCTTCAACGCGCGCCTCGCCCTGCCGTGGGTTCAGATCAAGGATGGCGCGTTTGCGCTTTATTGGCCGTGGGGCCTTGGCACGACCAGCTACAAACTGGCGGTGATCGGTGCGGGTGCGATCGTGCTGCTGGGTGTCTGGGCGATGATGGCGCGCACGCGGGTGGGGCTGGTGATGCGCGCGGTGCAGGCAGACCGAGACATGGCGCTGGCTTTCGGTATCCCGGTCGAGCGTGTTTATGCCATGGTGTTCGGCATCGGGGCGGCGCTTGCGGCGCTGGCGGGGGTGCTGGTGGTGCCGATCAGCCAGGCGCATTACCTGATGGGGGCGGATCCCTTGCTGCTGGCCTTTACCGTGGTGATCATCGGCGGGTTGGGCAGCCTGCCGGGCACGGTGGTTGCAGCTATCCTGATCGGCCTCAGCGACGGGATGATATCCGTCTTCTTCTCGCCCACACTGGCCAAGATCCTCGCGACACTCCTCGTGGCTCTGGTGCTGGTGTTCCGCCCGCAGGGCCTGTTTGGCAGCCGCGCGGGATGAGCGACCGGGCGCGCGTCATGGCCCTGCATGGCGGGGTGCTTCTGGCGCTTCTGGCCGCGCATTTCGTGCTGCCCGCCTACCATCACGGCAACATGGCGCGGATCATGGTGCTCGCCAGCTATGCGATGGGGTATAACATCGTCTTTGGCTATACCGGCCTGCTCAGCCTTGGACATGCACTGTTATTCGCGGCGGGCATGTACGGGATGGGGCTTGCGGTGCAGCATCCGGGGATCGGTGCGGGGGGTGCGCTGGTGATCGGAACCTTCGCGGGCGGCGCGCTGGCGGCGGCTCTGGGGCTGCTGGCGCTGCGCACGACCGGGGTTGCCTTCATGATCGTGACACTGATGTTCGCGCAGGCAGGCTATCTCAGCGTGTTATATTTCGCAGACTGGACGCGCGGCGACGAGGGGTTCGTGATCGCGCATGCGTCGCGAATCCTGTGGGGGATCGACCTCAGCGATGCCGGCTATCGCTATCTGGCCGCATGGGTGCTGTTTGCGCTGGTGCTGGGTGCCTGCCTGTGGCTGGTGCGCGCGCCTGTCGGGCGCAGCCTTATCGCCATCCGCGAAAACGAGCCGCGCCTTGCGATGCTGGGCTATAACACCTTCCGGCTGAAACTGATGGCGATGACGGTTTCGGGCATTATCGCGGGCGCGTCGGGTGCGGCCTACGCGGTGCTGTTCGGCTATGCGGGGGCCAGCTTTGCGGGCGTCGAATATTCGATCCTGCCGCTGCTCTGGGTGCTGCTGGGCGGGGCGGGCACGGCTCTGGGGCCACTCATCGGCACGTTCTTCATGTTCTACCTTATTGATCTCAGCTCCGGCGTGACGACGGCCTATATGCTGATCGCGGGTGCCGCGCTGGTCCTGCTGACGCTGTTCGCGCCGCAGGGCATGATGGGCGAGCTGCGCCGCCGCATCTGGCGGTGGTTGCCATGAGCCTGCTTGCCGTGCGGGGCCTGACCAAGGAATATGGCGGCGTCCGCGCTGTGAACAACGTCACGCTGGACATCCCTCAAGGCGAGGTGCGCGCGCTGATCGGTCCCAATGGTGCGGGCAAGACAACGCTTGTCGGCATGATCGCGGGACGCATTGCGCCCAGCGCGGGCCGCGTGAAATTTGCCGGGCGCGACGTCACGCGCCTGCCTGCGCACCGGCGCAACCTGCTGGGGATGGCCTATACGTTTCAGATCACCTCGGTCTTTGCCCGTCTGCCCGTGGCCGAGAATATCGCGCTGGCCGCGCGGCGTCACATGAGGCGTGCCGATGTGCCGGGCGCCGTTCAGGCGGCACTGGCCCGCGTGGGGCTGACGGATACCGGCGCGGCGGGCGATCTGAGCTATGGCCATCAGCGCCTGCTGGAGATTGCCATGGGCCTTGTGCAATCGCCGCGCCTGCTGATCCTGGATGAGCCGACGCAAGGTCTGGCCGAATCCGAGATTGCCGGTTTCCTGGCGCTGGTGCGCGGTCTGGCAAGGCAGACGACGATCCTTTTGATCGAACATAACATGGACGTCGTCATGGCGCTGGCGGACCGCGTGACCGTGCTGGCCGCGGGCGAGGTGTTGATGACCGGCACCCCAGCCGAGGTGCGCGCCGATCCGGGCGTTCAGGCAGCCTATCTGGGAGCGCCATGATGCTGTCACTGGAGCGGATCAGCGCAGGCTATGGCGCGGCGCAGGTGCTGCGCGAGGTATCGCTGGATGTGGGGCCGGGCGAAATCCTGTGCCTGATGGGCCGCAACGGTGCGGGCAAGACGACCTGCATGCGCGCCATCATGGGGCTGATCCCGCTGATGGGCGGGCGCATCCTGCTGGATGGCGCCGAGGTCAGCGCGCTGCCTGCGCATAAGGTCGCGCGCGCCGGCATCGGCTATGTGCCGCAGGGGCGGCGGTTGTTCGCAGGGCTGTCGGTCGCGCAGAACCTGGAGATCGGGATGCGCGCCCGCGCCAGCCCGCCGGAAGTGCTGGAGGAGGTGCTGGATCTTTTCCCCCGCTTGCGCGAGCGCTACCGGCAGCAGGCGCAAACACTGTCCGGGGGCGAGCAACAGATGCTGGCCACCGCCCGTGCCTTGTGTATCCGGCCCAAGGTGCTGCTGCTGGACGAGCCGACCGAGGGGCTGCAGCCATCGATGGTGGAGGCGATCCGCGAGGTGACGCTGGTGATGCGGGACAGGGGCGTTGCGGTTCTGGCGGTCGAGCAGCGTCTGGATGCGGTCCTGCAAATTGCTGACCGGGTTGCGTTCATCGAGAACGGGCGCGCCAGCAGCATGATGCCGGTTGAGGCGCTCAGGGACCATCCCGGTCTCGCCGCCCGTTACCTTGGTGTCTGATGCGCTCGGAACAGGAAAGCGCCGGACGTTTCACGCCCGGCGCTTGGGATCAGTATCAATATGGCGTTATCAGGTTGTGACGACGAAATGCTTCGTCACATCCTCAAGGATCTGCCAAGTGCCCTTGAAATCGGCTTCGACGACATAAGCATCGCCCGGACCCACTTCGACCGGCTGGCCACCGTCGGGAGTGATGATGATGCGCCCTGAAATCATGTGGACGAATTCGTAATTCGAGAAGGTCGCATGATAGGTGCCGACCGTGGCCTTCCATGTCCCGGACGCCAGCTTGCCGTCTTCGGTCTGGTGCTGCACGATGGTTTCCATCGTCGGGCTGCCTTCTGTGACGACCCATCCGGCCATGTCGGTCGTATCGCCCGCTTCGGGCGCTCCGAACTTGTGTATTGTCTCGCGTGTCATTTGAAACGTCCTGTTCTGTTACAAAGCATTGGTGCTTGGGCGCACCATAGCCAATGGCGGCACTAAGACAACAATGATCTGCCGCCGCTGCGAACCGTCGCGTCAGTCGGTATCGGAGCCGCTTGATGGCACGATTCCCTCGGGCTGGCCGACGATCACAAAGCTGAGCATTTCAGGGTCCAGAAGCTCCCGCGCGACACGGTTGATCTGGTCCAGCGTCACCGCGTTGATCTGATCGTTGCGCGTGGCGATATAGTCGGTCGGCAGCCCTTCGACCTGCATGTCAACGGCGATGTTGGCGATGGGCGCATTGCCGTCAAAGCGCAGCGGATAGGCGCCGGTCATGTAGGTCTTGGCATCCTCCAGCTCCTGCGCTGTCACGCCGGTATCGCGCATCTTTTGCCATTCGTCGCGGATGACGTCGATCGCCTCTGCCACGCGGTCATTGGCCGAGGCCACCTGGCCCATCCACAATTGCGCGTCATCCTTGTCCACCAGATAGGAATAGACGCCATAGGTCAGCCCGCGCTTTTCGCGCACCTGATGCATCAGGCGGCTTTCAAACCCGCCACCCCCCAGTATGTGGTTCAGCAGGTAGGCGGCAAAGAAATCGGGATCATCCCTGTCGATGCCGGGCTGGGCGAAGATGGCAACCGATTGCGGCGTTGCAAAATCCACCACGGTGATGTCGCCGGGAAGGTTCAGATCGGCCACCCCGGGGAGCGCGACATCCGAGGTTTGGGGCAGCCCATCGGTCAGCCTCTCCACCAGCGCGGTCAATTCATCCGCCGTGATATCGCCCACGGCCGCGACATAGAGCCTGTCCTGCGCCAATGCCGCGCGGTGGGCCGCGATGATATTGTCGCGCGTCAGGGATGCGACGCTGTCCAAAGTGCCGTCACGCGATGTTGCGTAAGGGTGATCGCCGAATGTCTGCGCATCAAAGGCCCGCGCGGCGATGGCGCCAGGGTTCTTCAGGCTGGATTCGATGCTGGAATTGACTTGTGCGCGCACACGATCAATCGATTCTTGATCGAATGCAGGAGCCACCAGGCTCAGGCGCAGCAGATCGACCGCCTGATCACGGTTCTCGCTCAGCATACGGGCCGAGACGGACAGCAGATCGTCATCCACCCCGTATGAAAAACTGGCGGCAAGCGCCTCGGCCTGTCGGGCGAATTCCCGGCTGTCCATGTCGCCTGCGCCCTCTTCCAGAAGGCCGGTCATCAGATTGGTGACGCCGCGTTTGTCGGCCGGGTCCAGCGATGCGCCGCCACGAAACCGCAGTTCCAGCGCGACAAAGGGGATTGTGTGATCCTCGACCAGCCACAGGTTGACGCCGCCGGGTTCGGTCAGATCCTGCACGCGGACCTCGGCTCCGGCGGGCAGAGCCATCAGCGCGCCAACGCAGATGGCGGCAAGGCGGATCATGCGAAAGTGGCTCATTGCGACACCTCCTTGCCCGGAGCTTCGGGAGCGGTCAGCGTTCCGGTAACGGAATTTTCAGCCACGAACACATCGCGCGCGGCCTGCATCACGTCCTCGGCGGTGACGGCCTGCAGGATTTCCGGCCAGTCCTGCACGTCCTGCACGGTCAGCCCCGAAGCAAGCGCCGCGCCATAGCGATTGGCCAGCCCGTTCACATCATCGCGCGCATAGATCTGGGCGGCACGCAGTTGCATCTTGATCCGATCAAGCTGGTCGGCATCAACGCCGGTTTGAAGAAAACCGGCAATCACACCGTCCATCGCCGCCTCTGCTTCCTCCAGCGTTGTACCGGGAACGGGAACCACCAACAGGGTAAAAGTCGTCTTGTCCAGCGATACGCCATCATACCAGGCCGCCGATTGCACCGCGATCCGGGTGTCGAATTGCAGTTTCGCCGCCATGACCGATGTCGTGCCACCGCCCAGAATTTCGGCCAGAACCGAAAGGGCGGCCGCGCGCGACTGATCCCCGCTGTCGCGTTCGGGAGCCAGATAGCTGCGCGTCAGATAGGGCTGGGCCACGCGCGGATCCTGCATGGTCAGCCGCCGCGCGGCCAGTTGGCGCGGCTCCTGCGGGCGGACCCGTTCGGGCAGATCAGGGCTCGGGTGCAAAGGCCCGTAATATTTCTCGGCCAGCGACAGCACGTCCTGCGGCACCACATCGCCCGCGACGACGACAATGGCGTTGTTTGGCGAATAATAAATCCCGTAGAAATCCCTGGCATCCTCCAGCGTCAGCAGTGGCATCTCGTTCTTCCAGCCGATCACCGGATCGCCGTAGGGGCTGTTGAGGTATTGCGCCGCGTTTTGTTGTTCGCGAAACAGCGCAGCGGGATTGTTTTCGACGCGCGAGTTGCGCTCTTCGATGATGACATTGCGTTCGGTGGCAACATTCTCCTCGTCGAGTTGAAGGTTGACCATCCGGTCCGATTCCATCTGCATCATCAGCTCCAGCCGGTCCGCCGCGACGCGCTGGAAATAGGCGGTGTAGTCATAGCTGGTAAAGGCGTTATCATCGCCGCCCTGCATCGCCACGGTGGACGAAAATTCGCCCGGCGCCAGCTTTTCCGTGCCCTTGAAGAGCAGATGTTCCAGAAAATGCGCGACGCCGGATGCGCCCGGCGGCTCATCCGCCGATCCTGCGCGATACCACACCATATGGGTGACCACCGGGGCGCGGTGATCCTCGATCACCACAAGGTCCAGACCGTTATCCAGCGTGTAGGTGGTGACGTTGTCGGTCCCGACAGGCTCCTCTGCCGCGGCGGCCAAGGGGAGCAGGGCGATGAGGGCGATCACGGCAACACGCATATGTGGCCTCCAGTTGGAACGGGCATGAGGCATAGATACCGCCGCCACAGGACAGCGCAACCCGCAGTGCCGCATCTGTGATATTCCGGCGGGCAGGCGCCCCTACCAGGCGGGCGGGGCCGAGGGTGTGACGATGCCGCTTTGCTGCATGCGCTGCTGTTCGCTCTGCGCGTCCAGCCACTGCTTCTTGTAGGCGTTGTTGTAATCGTCATTGGGGCCAAGGTTGAAGAGGTTCGCCCGGCCCTGGCGGCGGCGCGCCTCGGCATCCTCATAGGCCAGTTCCTGCCGGATCGCAGGATCGGTGCCGTGACGCTGCGCGTAGCCGACAAGCCCGGCATTGCTGCCGGAGACGCCTCCCGGCACGGCAGCCGCAGGGTTTCCGCCCAGCGCGATGATGCCATCGGCGCGGGGGTTGGTATCGACCAGATTGGCACCGCCCGGCGTAGGGGGCGGCAGAGCCCTGTAGCTGTCCGGGGTTTGCAGCGGATTGGTGGGCAGGACAGTGAATTCGTCGGGCCCGTTGCTGGTGTTCTTGATCCGGCTCAGCTTGCCATTGCCGCAACCGGCCAGCGCAAGGGTCAGGATCGTCAATGCAATGATGCCGCGGCGCATGGTCGTCGCCCTTCTGTCATAGATATCTGCGCCCGTGTCTACCGCATGTTCGCCGCCGCGTCACGCGGGCTTTTTGCCGGGGGTGAAGATGATCATGCCCAGCGCCCCGGCAAAGATGGCGATATCCGCCACGTTGAACGCAAAAGGGTTGTCGATGCCGCAGCAGGACATGTTCAGGAAATCGGCCACCGCTCCATAAAGCAGGCGGTCGATCACGTTGCCCAACGCACCGCCCACCAGAAGGCCCGCGGCAACCTTTTGCCAAATGCCGCCGGGCTCGCGATGGGTCCACCAGAGCACGGCGCCCGATATGAGCAGCGCGACCGCGATCAGCGCCCAGCGTGTCAGGTGCGAATCGCCTGCCATCAGGCCGAAATTCACTCCATAATTCCACGCCATGCGCAGAACCAGAAAGGGCGGTGCCACGTCGATCCTGCCCAAGCCGCGCAGATCCATCCAATGAACCACCAGCCATTTGCTGCCCTGATCGAGCAGAAAGACCCAGAAGGCCGTCCAGAAGACCGTTCTCATTGCATTTCCCCCCGAAGGCGCCGTCAGTGCCGGAAGTGGCGCATTCCGGTCAGGACCATGGCCAGCCCCGCCTCATCGGCGGCTGCAATCACGTCATCGTCGCGCATGGACCCGCCCGGATGGATAACGGCCGTTGCCCCCGCCTCGGCGGCAACAAGCAGACCATCGGCGAAGGGGAAGAACGCATCGGAGGCCACGACGCTGCCTTGCGTCAGGGGCGCGGGCAGGCCCAGCGCCTCGGCCATGTCGCGGCTTTTGCGCGCGGCAATGCGGCAACTGTCCACGCGGCTCATCTGGCCTGCGCCAACGCCGACGGTCGCGCCGTCCTTTACATAGATGATGGCGTTGGATTTCACGTGCTTGGCGACCTTCCATGCAAACAGCATATCGGACAGTTCCGCCTCGGTCGGCTGGCGTCTGGTCACGACCTTCAGATCGGCGGCCGTGATATGGCCGTTATCCTTGTCCTGAATCAGATACCCGCCCGATACCTGCCGGATCGTCTGGGCCGCCTCGGCGGGGTTGGCCATGCTTTCCGTGATCAGCAGGCGCAGGTTCTTCTTGGCGGCAAAGATGCGGCGCGCGTCCTCGTCCGCGCCGGAGGCGATGACAACCTCAGTAAAGATCTGCGCGATCTCTTCGGCGGTCGCGCCGTCCAGGGGCTGGTTCAGCGCGATGATCCCGCCAAAGGCCGATGTGCGGTCGCAGTCATAGGCGCGCATATAGGCCTCCCGCAGCGTGGCCGCGCGGGCAACACCGCAGGGGTTGGCATGTTTGATGATGGCGCAGGCGGGGCCATCCTGGGGGGCAAATTCGCTTGCCAGTTCGAACGCGGCGTCGGTATCGTTGATGTTGTTGTAGCTCAGGGCCTTGCCCTGCAGCTGCTCGGCGGTAGCGACACCGGGGCGCGCGCTGCCGTCAAGGTAAAAGCTGGCCGACTGATGTGGGTTCTCGCCATAGCGCAGCACCTGCGCCAGTGTGCCCGCCACGCTGCGGCGGCGCGGCGCGGCGTCCTCCTGCTCTGCGGCCATCCAGGTGGAGACGGCCGAATCGTAGGCCGCGGTGCGCGCATAGGCGGTCATTGCCAGTTTGCGCCGGAACGCCAGATCGGTGCCGCCATCGTGGGTCTCGATCTGTTCCAGCAAGGCCGCGTAATCCTCGACATCGACGACGACGCTGACAAAGCCGTGATTCTTGGCCGCCGCCCGAATCATCGCCGGACCGCCGATATCGATATTCTCGACGCAGGTATTGTAATCCGCGCCCGCCGCGACCGTCGCCTCGAACGGGTAGAGATTGACCACCAGCAGATCGATCGCGCCGATACCGTGGGTGTCCATTGCCGCCAGATGCGCCTCGTTGTCGCGCAGCGCCAGAAGGCCGCCATGCACGGCCGGATGCAGCGTTTTCACGCGCCCGTCCATCATCTCGGGAAAGCCGGTCACCTCGGCCACGTCGCGCACCTCCAGCCCCGCCTGTCGCAGTGTCTTTGCGCTGCCCCCGGTGCTGAGCAATTCGATGCCGCGCTGAGACAGGGCGCGGCCCAGATCGATCAACCCGGTCTTGTCCGATACAGACAAAAGGGCGCGGCGGATTGGGGTGATATCGGTCATGTTGGCGATCCTGCGTTAAAGCGTCTCAGACGCTGTCGGGGTCGGGGTCGGGCGCGTCCTGCGCCAGATCGCGAATGCTTATCGGGGTATCCTGCGTCTTGGCCAGCGACCATCGGATACGGCTCGCATACCGCAGCGCGGTGGCGGTTAAAACTATCTGTTTGCACGCGCGGGGCTTTGGGCGCGCATTTTCAAGATACACCGAGGGCTCCAGAGTCATTTCAACGGCTCCTCCGGTGCGGAAGACCCAAACCTCGCCACTGCGCAGCTCCAGCGATACCGCGTCCATGTCCGGCACGGCGTCCACGTCGGGATGCAGATGGAAGTGGATCTGGTAGGGCAGGCCCGCAGGCCATGCACCGGCCCGCGTATCGTCGAACCTGCGTTTGTCCGCCTGTGACAGCGCCAGCAGCATATCCTCGCCCGCGACACCGCGCCCGCCCGATACCATCTCGATCGTGCGCGCATGGGTCAGTCCGAAGCGGGACACATAGCCGTCATGACCGCCTTCAAACCGCTGCCCGTCGGACGCCTGGCTCAACCGCACGGGCACGTCCACCGGTCCGCGCGCCAGCCATCCGGCCTCGGCGCCGGTTCCCAGCAGGGCGCTGGAAGCGCCTGCAATGACCAGCGCGGAATGGGACGGCGTGGCGCGCCCCGCCCGGCGCCAGTCGGCCCCGAAACTGGCGCCGGGTCCGCAGTTGACGATGAGTGGCCTGCGCCCCGATGTCAGCTCGAATGCGAGAGTAGAGGCATGCGCCGCGCCCGTTCCTCCGGGCGGCGGCGCGGCATCAATGACAATCGATGTGCGCCCTGCGCTGAGCCGGGCGTAGCCCATCGCCGACCCACCGGCATGGCGTGCCTTGCTGCCGCTGGCCGCGAGCGCAGTGTCCAGCCGCCCTTCCATCCCCGCGCCGCCCCCGTGAAACCGCGCGAGCGCGCCATCCGCATGGCGCAAGAGGCGCAAGGTCGGAGCGATGCGCGCGACGGCGGCGGCCAGCTGCGCGGGGGGCGTCTGTCCCATATCCGCCTGCGCGGCGGTGGTCCATGTCAGCAGGGCAAAGATATCCAGCAGTTCCTCCGGGTTGCGGCTTTCAAGCGCCCCCTGCGTCCCGATCAGCGTATCGGCCTCGCGGCCCAGCGCGCTTACGGCGGCTGTTGCCTGCTCCTGCATCCCGTCCAGCGCCAGCCCGGCAAGGACAAGCCCTGTTAACGCCTCGATCCGGGGCAGGCCGGGGGCGGCGGCCTGCCAGCGATCCCTCAGAAACAGCGCCTGTTGCCCCAGTGTCTGCACCAGCGTGTCACATGCCGCCCTGTCCTGCCCGCCCTGCAACATCTGCGCATGGGTGATCAGACGGATCAGCCGCCGCCCGGTCAGTTGCGGCGTCCAGCCCGGCCCGCGCCCGGCGCTGTAGCGGTCGATCCATTGCCACGTCCACCTCGCGGCGCGGGCGCGGGCAGGGGCGTCGCCCACGGCGGCCAGATCATCCAGCCAGGCAAAGCCATGCCGCTCGGCCTCGAACGCTGCATCGGGTGGGGTCAGGTCCCACATGTCGCTATCGGGCTGGTCGAGCAGGTGCCCCGCAAACATGAACCTGCCCGCCGAAAGCTGCAATCCGCGTGCGAAGCTGCCGATGCTGCGTGGCTCGGGCGCGGATGCGAATTTGCATTCGGGGCGTGCCCGTCCTGCCCGCCGCGCGGCAGCAAGGTTGCGCCACTGTGTCCATACAGCCGCATATCTGCCGGGAATGTCCATTCGCTCTGCCCATGGGCGCTCTTTGGGGCGCCATGCGCGGCACCATAACGCGTGGAGCCAGCGAAGTCACCGCTGGAATGCAACGAGGCAGCTAGTGCCGCAACAGCGCCATGTAAAAGCCATCCATGCCGCCCAGATCGGCCCAATAATCGGGCCGCAGACGGAGCCCGCCCTCTTCGGTGATCCAATCAGGCTCGATGCCGGGCAGGTCCAGCGCGGCGCGGTCGGTGGACAGATCGCGGTGGCGGGACAGTGCCTCCTCGACCTGGCATTCGCCCTCGTCCGGCAAAAGCGAGCAGGTGCAATAGACCAGACGCCCGTCAGGTTTCAGAAGGCCAAGTGCATGATCCAGCATCGCCGTCTGAAGCGCGATCAGATCGCCAATCTCGGATCCGTCGCGCGCATGGGGCAGGTCCGGGTGCCGCCGGATGGTGCCCGTGGCCGAACAGGGCGCGTCCAGCAGGATGGCGTCATAACGGCCTTCATGAGTGCGCGCATCCCCGGTGACCAGCTTGGCGCTCAGCCCCGTGCGGGCAAGGTTTTCGCGCACCCGCGCCATGCGCGCGTCCGAAATATCGAGCGCGGTGACATCCGCCCCCGTGGCGGCCAGCTGCAGCGTCTTGCCCCCCGGCGCCGCGCACATGTCCAGCACCGCCTCGCCCGGCTGCGCGCCCAGCAGGCGCGCGGGCAGCGCGGCGGCGGCGTCCTGCACCCACCAGTCGCCGGCCTCATACCCGGGCAGCACGCTGACCTGCCCGGCATCCCGCACCCGCACGGAGCCGGTGGGCAGGACGGTGCCGCCAACAGCCTGCGCGACCGCCTCCGCATCCCCCTCGGGCGTCAGATCCAGCGGAGCGCCCGCGAAATGTGCAGCCTCGAACCCGGCGACGGATTTGGCACCGTAAGCCTCGCAGAGGGGCGCGCGCAGCCATTTGGGCAGATGGGGCACGCGCAGGATCGCCCATTCGGCAGGGCCGCTTGCCGCCACCTTGCGCAGCACGGCGTTCACAAGACCCTTCAGCGAGACAAATCGTTTGGTGCCCGCGACAAGCCCGACACAGTCGTTGACCACGCCATGCGCGTCGCCACCAAGGCAAAGCTCGACGGTCCCGAGGCGCAGAATGTTCATCACCGGCAGAGGCGGCGGCTTGCGCAGATGTCTGGCCAGCACGCGGTCCGCGCGCTCCAGCCCGCGCAGGGTCTGGGTGGCCAGACGCTGCGCGCGGGCGCGGTCCGGCGCGTCCAGCCGGCCCAGAGCGCCGGTGGCCAGAAGGTCGGCCATCTGCCGATGCTCCCCCAGTATCTGGTCCAGCAGATGGGCGGCGGCGGCGCGCGGCGTGGGCGGGGGCATGGCGGATCCTTGCTGAATGATGCTGCGGGCATATATCAAGAGGCAGCGAGCAAAGGAACCCATGCCATGACCGACCGTCCCGATCTGCCCCCCGAAGCCCAGCGCGCTCTGGCCGAGGCCGAAGCGCGCCGCGCCGCCGCCGAGGCCCCTGATCTGCCCAAGGAATATGGCGGCCGCAGGGACGGCCTTGAGCCAGTGCGCTATGGCGATTGGGAAAAGAAAGGTATCGCCATCGATTTCTGAGGCCTTGACGCGGGCGCGCGCCGCCCCCATCCTGCCCACCGTGACAGGGGCGCCCGGACCGGGCTGAGATGCACCCTTCGAACCTGAACCGGATCATGCCGGCGGAGGAAGTTGCAGCGTGGCAGGGCGAAGATAGGCCAAGCCGTGCGATGCGTCCCCGCCCGCCAAAGGGGATTTGATGGAAAACGCAGGACAGTATCTGGCCGCCATGCGTGCCCGCGCGCCGCTGGTGCAAAACATCACCAACTATGTCGCAATGAATGTCATGGCCAATATTCTGCTGGCCATCGGCGCCAGCCCGGCCATGAACCATGCGCATGAGGAAGTGGCCGAGTTTGCAGGGCTTGCGGATGCGCTCAGCGTCAATCTCGGCACGCTCGACCCTTATTGGGTTACTTCGATGGAACTTGCGGCGCGTGCGATGGCGGGGCAGGGCAAGCCTTGGGTGCTGGACCCGGTCGCCGTCGGCGCCACCGCGCTGCGCCGGGATGCGGGCGCGCGTCTGCTGGCGCTGCGGCCCGGCATCATCCGCGGTAATGCTTCGGAAATCATTGCGCTCGCCGGGGCCGAGGCGGCGGGCAGGGGGGCGGATACGGCCAATACCGTCAGCGACGCGGAAGGGGCGGCAGGCGCGCTCGCCCGGCAGACCGGCGGCGTTGTGGCCGTGACAGGCGAGGTGGATTATGTGACGGATGGCAGCGCCGCCTTTCGCATTGCGGGGGGGCATGCGCTGATGCCGCGCATCACCGTGCTGGGCTGTTCGCTGACCGGGGTGGTTGCCGCCTTTGCGGCAGGGCAGCCGCCGCTGGAGGCAACTGTGGCGGCGCTGGCCAGCTATGCCGTTGCGGGCGAAATGGCGGGCGAGCTGGCCAAGGGGCCGGGCAGTTTTCAGGTGGCCTTTATCGACGCGCTTTATTTAATGACGCCGCAGGATGTAACGGCCCGCGCACGGATCACGGCGGCATGAGGCTGGGCCCGGTTTATTTTGTCACCGATCCCGGCGCGCCCGCCCCGGTGCCCGATCAGGTGCGTGCCGCAGTTGCCGCAGGCGTGCCCATCGTGCAACTGCGTGACAAGGAGGCGAGTGATGCCCAGATGCTGGCGCTGGCGCGCGAAGTGCAGCCGGTCACGCGCGCGGCGGGGGTGGCGCTGGTGATCAACGACCGGGTGCAGGTGGCAATCGATATCGGCGCCGACGGGTTGCATGTGGGCCAGGGCGATGGCGATATTGCCGCTATTCGCGCCCGGATCGGGCCGGACATGCGTCTGGGGCTTTCGGTTGAGACTTTGGCGCAACTGGAGGCCATTCCGACCGGCTGTGTCGATTATCTGGGCATCGGCCCGTTGCGCGCCACGGCGACCAAACCTGATGCGGCGCCGCCTCCCGGGCTGGAGGGTCTGGCGCGGATCATCGCCGCCGCGCCGGTGCCTTGCGTTGTCATCGGCGGCGTAAATCGGGGCGATGCGGCCTCCCTCCGGCGCATAGGAGCGGCCGGCATTGCCGTGGTATCGGCCATATCCCGCGCGCCAGACATGGAAGCCGCAGCGCGCGCCCTTATTCGTGAATGGAATGCAGAATGATTCCGAACATCCTCTCCATTGCCGGGTCCGACCCTTCGGGCGGCGCGGGCATTCAGGCCGATATCAAGGCGATTTCCGCCAATGGTGGCTATGCGATGGCCGTCATCACCGGGCTGACCGTGCAGAACACGCGCGGCGTTCAGGCGGTGCAGCTTGTCGATCCGGCCATGATCACCGCGCAGATCGATGCGCTCCGCGATGATATCCGCATTGATGCGGTCAAGATCGGGATGCTGGGCAACGCCGACATCATCGCCGCGGTGGCGCGCGCGCTGGAGGGGCTGGACGCGCCGATCGTGCTGGACCCGGTGATGGTGGCCAAGGGGGGTGACCGCCTGCTGCACGCGGATGCCGTCGCGGCCCTGCGCCAGCATCTCTTGCCCCGCGCGGCGCTGATCACGCCCAACCTGCCCGAGGCTGCCGATCTGCTGGGCCTGCCCGAGGCCGAGGATGAGGCGACGATGCAGGACCATGCGGAGCGGCTCATGCGCCATGGCGCGCAGGCGGTTCTGATGAAGGGCGGGCATTTGCCCGGCGGCGCCAGCCCCGATCTGCTGATGACTGAAAGCAATGCTACATGGCTGCGCGCCGCGCGAATCGACAGCCCGAATACCCATGGAACGGGTTGCACCCTGTCCTCGGCCATCGCCGCGCGGCTGGGGAGCGGTATTCCCCTTCCGGACGCGGTGGCGCAGGCCAAGTCCTATATCACAGGAGCCATTGCGGGGGCCGGGCGCCTGTCGGTCGGGCATGGGCATGGACCGACCCATCATTTCCACGCTTGGCAGACGTAGAGCCTAGCGCAGCGTCAGATCGGCCGACTGGCCCGTGCCACGATCGGCGGTGAAACGGATCGTGTCGCCACTGATCCGCACCGTCTGACAGTTGGAGCCAAGATGATCTGCACCCCAATGAAGATCACGGCAGAAATAGCTGCCCTGCCACTGCCACGTACCACTTACTGGATATCCAAAGGCGCGGCCGGAAATCTGCCCTTGGGGTGTGACGCTCACATTGATGCCGAGCCTGCGCAAATCGCGCCCCGATATGATCTGGACGAACGCAGCACGGTTTTCCACGGCGGCAAAGCCCCTTTGCGCAGCGTCGGCAGTGTTCGCCCCGGCTGTCAGCGCAGCGGTGGCCAGCGCACAGACGTATCGCATGACTTTCCCTTTCCGGATATGGTCTGACCGCATTACGCGGCGCGCGGCAGCACGGATCACTGCCCGTGAGCAACAAAGTGCTGGATGTGACGCAACTTCTCGATTTCCGGATGAAAACCCATTTTGCAAAATAGGGAATTTTGTGTCGTCCACCATCTGACCGCCTTGGACACCGAAAGGGTGACGCTGGCTGATCCGCTGGATCGGGCGATGAGGCGGGTCGTGACCTGCGAGCAGAGGTTGCCGCCTCCTGCGCGCGGCAGAAGGCCCAGGATATTCTCAGCTTTGCCGAGGCGAGCGAGGAGATCTTCGTTGCCACTTCCGCCCTGCTGGAGCGAGGCTATCATCCCGTCGTGGTAGCGTCCGGACTGTCAATCGCACGCTACCTTGCCCTACGTGATCTGCGAGGCGCATGTGCCGCTCGACCCTTATGACAACTGGTCTCTGGACATCGACCGGAGCGCCCCTGCGATCTGCCCCAGGACAAGGCTGGCCACAAGCAATTTGCCGCTTATTCCGGCGCAGACCGATGGAAGGGGCGTGCGGGAGGTGCCCGGCACTATCTACTGCTCGGAGCTGGTGGCACTGGAGGCGATGGTCCGACCACGAACCTTCTACCGTCCTTGGCGAGAGTTTTCCGGCTTCGATCAGGGTGACG
>JAUNVT010000014.1:31436-37966 GCA_030540655.1 Rhodobacterales bacterium | reverse complement strand
ATTCCAGATTCACCTGATGGCAGATGCCGGTGCCGGGCGGCACGACGCGGAAGTTGTTGAACGCGCCCTGACCCCATTTCAGGAACTGGTAGCGCTCCATGTTGCGCTCGTATTCACGATCCACGTTCATCTGGAAAGCTCGGGGATTACCGAATTCGTCGATCATCACCGAATGGTCGATGACCAGATCGACGGGGTTGAGGGGGTTGATCTGCTCGGCCTTGCCGCCGAGGGCAACGATCCCGTCGCGCATCGCGGCCAGATCGACCACGGCCGGCACGCCGGTGAAATCCTGCATCAATACGCGCGCGGGGCGATAGGCGATCTCGCGCGGGTTCCTGCCGCCGTTTTCGGCCCATTTTGAGAAAGCGCGGATATCATCCAGCGTGACGGTCTTTTCATCCTCGAACCGGAGCATGTTCTCCAGCACCACCTTCAGCGCGGCGGGAAGGCGGCTGAAATCACCCAGGCCAGCCTCTTCGGCGGCCTTGATGGAATAATAGGCAACGGAACGGTCGCCGGATTTCAGCGTCCTGCGTGTCTTGGCGGAATCATGTCCTACATTGATTGGCATCTGGCTGTCCTTTCGGGTCAATGACGTCATGCGAACGAGCGGTCAGGAAAAATCGGGTCAATCTGCCAACCCTCCCATTCGTTGCCGTGGCTCTGCTGAGCGGAATGTGCGGATGGCCGGACAGAATGATCTGCTTGGCGGTTTCCCTGCTTTTGGCCCATTTCAAAACGGCATTCAAGGCCTGGAGGGAGTATTGGTATACTACGGCACACTATAGCGCACCAGGTTATGAAACACCAGTGGGTGACAAAACCTTGATTGGTGTTCGCCTGCGTATCTTTCTAGGTTTGATCCCGGTAAACCCGCAGCCAGAGTGGTTTTGATGCGCATTGTCCTATTCGCCATGCTTGCAACGATACTGCCTGCCTGTCTGTGGGCCGAAGAGCCTGCGCCGCAACCTGTTCTGGTCGAGCTTTTTACATCGCAAGGATGTTCATCCTGCCCGCCTGCGGATGCGCTCCTGCGCAAGCTGGCCGCGCGGGATGACGTGATCGCGCTCGCGCTGCATGTGGATTACTGGGATTATATTTTTGCCGATACGTTCGGCAAGCCAGAACATACGGCGCGCCAATATGGTTATGCCGACAGGGCAGGGCGGCGCATGGTCTATACCCCGCAGATGATTATCGGTGGCAGCGACGATGTGGTCGGTAACCGGCCAGTTGATGTCAATGCGCTCATCGCCCGCCATCTTGCCACCGCGCAAACCGTTGCTCTGAAGGTGCAGCGGCAGAACGGCCAGATCCGCATTTCGGCCCGGGAGCTGACCGGCGACAGACACATGCTGATGGTGCAGATCGCCCGGTTCATACCGCTTGAGACAGTCGCGATAAGCGCAGGCGAAAATGCAGGGCAGACATACGATTACGCGAATATCGTGACGGATCTTCAGGATCTCGGGACATGGGACACGGCACGGCCGCTGTCTCTCAGCGTGCAAGCCGATGGCGACGCGCCCGTCGTGATCATCCTGCAGCGCCCGCATCTTGGCGCGGTCGAGGCTGCGGCGATGCTACGGTAAAGGTGTTCCATCGGCCTGGGCCGCGATCCGGGCGGCACCGAGATCTGCCATCTCGCCGGTTCCGTCCTTCCAACGACGGTGAATCCAGAACCATTGCCCCATATGCTGGCGCACCTGAGCCTCCAGCCGGGCATTGAATTCACGCGTCATCTCCACCGGATCGCCGTGGGGGATCGGCTCTTCGACCAGAATGTCGAAATCCAGACCGTTTTCACGGCGGATGCCCCAGACCGGAACCAGCGGCGCATCGAACTTGAGCGCGAGTTCGGCGGTGACAAGAGATGTCAGAGCAGGTTTGTCGAAGAAATCCAGCGGCACGCCGCCATGGGCGTTCAGATCGTTGAGAATTGCCAGAACACCGCCGGCACGCAGATGCCTCGTCATCTGTATCATGCCGCGCCGCCCCTGTTCGAACATCGGCTGGCTCAGCGATCCCATCGCCTCGGTATAATGCGGGTTGAAATAGCGGTTTTTCATCGGGCGGTAGAATACGCCCATTTCGAACCCCTGTTGCACCATGGCGACACGCGCGGCGTTGAAGCTGCCCAGATGGCCGGTCACGAAAATGACCGGACGGCCTTCGGCGCGGGCCTGCGTTATCGCACCCATGCCGGGGCCGCTGACGGGAGAATGGCGGGCACGTTCGGAAAAATCGGCGGCCGAATACATCTCCATCATGTTTCGCCCGGCATTGTCCGGAACAATGCGCATCAGGCGGCGCACCTCGCGCCGGGAAAGGTCGGGCCGGGCGAAGGCAAGGTTGTCGCGCACGCGGGTGGTATATCCTGCCAGCGGCGCGACGATGCGCGCGGTCATCCAGCCAAGCGCCGGTACACGCCACTTATATGGCAGCAGACCCGCGATCCCGATTAACCCTCGCAGACCCGCGTTGACGAGATATTCGCCAAAACGCCCTGATTCAGGGTCTTCTTTGTCGCTCATGGATGCCACCGCCGGATTGTCATGATCCGGGAAGACATAAAGCGGGCTGCACGCGATCACAAGGCAAAGGTCAGGGAGGGTATGCGCGCCTTCCTTGGACGGGCGGGCGGGCGCGGGGCTGCGGCGGTCATGATTTTTGTTCAGGCTGGGATGTCATCCTTGGGCGCTGTCGATCTTTTGTGCCATCGCCCTCTGGCGTCCCGTTCGGCCCGCCACTGGGACGGGCCGAGTGTTGATCTGCGCGGATCAGCTTCCAAAGACGCGGGCAAAGATCGTATCGACATGTTTGGTGTGGTAGGCCAGATCGAACTTGTCCTCGATCTGCTCTGGCGTAAGTGCTTTCAGTACATCCGGGTCGGCCAACAATTCAGTCTTGAAATCCTTGCCTTCTTCCCAGACTTTCATCGCGTTGCGCTGAACCAGTTTGTAGGCATCCTCGCGGCTGACGCCCGCCTGGGTCAGAGCGAGCAAGACGCGCTGCGACATCACCAGACCGCGGAATTTATGCATGTTCGCCAGCATGTTGTCCGGGTAGATCACCAGCTTGTCCACCAGTCCGGTCAGGCGTGCCAGCGCGAAATCCAGCGTGATCGTGGTGTCGGGGCCGATATTGCGCTCAACCGAGGAATGCGAGATATCGCGCTCGTGCCAGAGGGCCACGTTTTCCATCGCGGGCACCACGGCCATGCGTACAAGGCGCGCGAGGCCGGTCAGGTTCTCGGACAGGACCGGGTTGCGCTTGTGCGGCATGGCCGACGATCCCTTTTGTCCGGCGCTGAAGAACTCCTCGGCCTCCAGCACTTCGGTGCGCTGCATGTGGCGGATCTCTATAGCGACGTTCTCGATACTGCTGGCCACGACGCCCAAAGCCGCGAAGAACGCGGCGTGACGGTCGCGCGGGATCACCTGCGTGCTGATCGGTTCGGGCTCCAGCCCCAGTTGCTTGCAGACATGTTCCTCGACCGCCGGGTCGATATTGGCAAAAGTGCCGACAGCGCCAGAAATCGCGCCGGTCGCGATCTCGTGGCGTGCCTTTTCCAGCCGGTTCAGGTTGCGGTCCATCTCCGCATGGAACCGCGCGAAGGTGAGGCCCATGGTTGTCGGTTCGGCGTGGATGCCATGGCTGCGGCCGATGCGAATTGTATCTTTATGCTCGAACGCGCGGCGTTTGAGGGCTGCCAGCAGCGCCTTCATATCCTCGATCAGGATGTCGCTGGCACGCACCAGTTGCACGTTGAAACATGTATCCAGCACGTCAGAGGAGGTCATCCCCTGATGCACGAACCGGGCCTCGTCGCTGCCGACATGTTCGGCCAGATGGGTTAAAAACGCGATGACGTCATGTTTGGTCACCGCCTCGATCTCGTCAATGCGGGCGACGTCAAATTCCACATCCCGTGCCTTCCAGACCGCTTCGGCATTCGCGCGCGGAATGACTCCGATATCGGCCATGGCATCGCAGGCATGCGCCTCGATTTCGTACCAGATGCGGAATTTTGTCTGGGGTGACCAGATGGCGACCATTTCGGGGCGGGAATAGCGGGGAATCATGTGCTTGGCCTTTGGTTCAGGGCGGATCTGCGCGGTGTATCGCGCGGTCCGTCCAAAGCCAAGGCGGGCCCGGCGCCGCAAACAGCTATACGCAGGCAGTCAAGGCCGGAAGTTGATCGTCTGGCGGCGGGGATATCATGGACAAGGCGTCGGCAATATGCCTGCGCCTTGCCCTGTACACATTCAGCAGCTGTAATACATCTGAAATTCCACCGGATGCGGTGTCTGGTCGTATCTCAGCGCCTCCGCCATTTTCAGATCAATATAGCTCTCGATCTGGCTTTTGGTGAACACATCGCCTGCCAACAGATAATCGTGGTCGGCCTGAAGCGCCTGCATCGCCTCGCGCAGGCTGCCGCAGACGGTGGGGATGCCCTTCAGTTCCTCGGCAGGCAGATCATAAAGGTTCTTGTCCATCGCCTCGCCCGGATCGATCTTGTTCCTGATCCCGTCCAGCCCAGCCATCAGCAGGGCCGAAAAACACAGATAGGGGTTGGCGGCCGGATCGGGAAAACGTGCCTCGACCCGCTTGGCCTTGGGCGATTCGGTCCAGGGAATACGCACGCAGCCCGACCGGTTGCGCGCCGAATAGGCCAGCAGAACCGGCGCCTCGAAGCCCGGCACCAGCCGCTTGTAGCTGTTGGTCGTGGGGTTGGTGAAAGCGTTCAGCGATTTGGCATGACGCAGGATGCCGCCGATGAACCACAGCGCCTCCTGGCTCAGATCGGCATACCGGTCACCCGCAAAGAGGGGCTTGCCATCCTTCCAGATCGACATGTTGACATGCATGCCGCTGCCATTGTCGCCATAGATCGGCTTGGGCATGAAGGTGGCCGATTTTCCGTAGGCCTGCGCCACATTATGGATGACGTATTTGTATTTCATCATCTCGTCGGCCTGCGCGGTCAGCGTGCCGAAGAGCAGGCCCAACTCATGCTGGCACGATCCCACCTCGTGGTGGTGCTTGTCGATCTTCATGCCAAGGCGCTTCATCGTGGACAGCATCTCGCTGCGGATGTCCTGCGCATCGTCGATCGGGTTGACCGGGAAATATCCGCCCTTCAGCCCGGGGCGGTGGCCCATATTGCCCATCTCATAGGCCGTATCCGTGTTCCACGATCCATCCTGTGCATCGACCTCGTAGGATACCTTGTTGATGGTGTTCGAATAGCGGACGTTGTCGAAGAGGAAAAATTCCGCTTCAGGCCCCATGAAGGCGGTATCGCCGATACCGGAGGACTTCAGATAGGCCTCGGCCTTTTCGGCGGTGCCGCGCGGGTCGCGGTCATAGGGCTCGCCGGTGTCGGGCTCGGCCACCGTGCAATGCACGCAGATCGTCTTTTCAGCATAGAACGGATCGATATAGGCGGTACCGGGATCCAGCATCAGCTTCATGTCGGACGCCTCGATGGATTTCCATCCGGCGATGGAGGAGCCATCGAACATGAGCCCCTCCTCGATGAAATCCTCGTCGACCAGATGGGCCGCCATGGTCACATGCTGAAGCGTGCCGCGCGGATCGGTAAAACGGATGTCGACATATTCGACCCCCTCTTCCTTGATGGTGTTCAGCAGGTCTGATGCGCTCATGGCATGACTCTCCTTGATTGATATCTGTTACAGCGCGTCCGAACCGGATTCGCCGGTGCGGATGCGGATGGCCTGTTCGACCGTACTGACGAAAATCTTGCCATCGCCGATCTTGTCGGTCTTGGCGGCGTCGATGATCGCCTCGATGGCGCCTTCGACCTGATCGTCGTCCAGAACCACCTCAATCTTTACCTTGGGCAGGAAATCCACGACGTATTCTGCCCCCCGATACAGCTCGGTATGCCCTTTCTGGCGGCCGAATCCCTTGACTTCGATCACGCTCAGTCCTTGGATACCGGCCTCCTGAAGGGCCTCTTTTACCTCGTCCAGCTTGAACGGTTTGATGATCGCCTCGATCTTCTTCATGGCTCCGGCTCCTTTGCATGATGTATCTTGCGCCCCGTCTAAGCACGGGCGCGCGCATCGCTCAATACAGCAGGAGCAGAAGGCTGTCCTCAGACATGCCGATTTGTATGCCTCTGCCCAAGATTTAGGCACCTTGCCCACCAGAAATGCAAATTGCAGTTATCTGGCAACCACTCCGCTACCACGATAGAATTTGCCGCATCAGCTTATCCTAGAAAGTTTTCCGCCGGAGGCATCCATGTTCTCGACGCCGCAGAATATCACGATGACGCGGGACCGCATCAGCGCCCTGCGCAAATCACCTGACGCGCATAAATATGACCACGGGCATCTGCTGGTCCTTTCGGGCGGAACGGGACGGACCGGGGCCGCGCGGCTGGCGGCGCGGGGGGCGCTGAGGATCGGTGCGGGACTGGTCACGCTGGGAGTGCCGCCAGCCGCGCAGATGGAGGTCTCAACGCAGATTACCGCGCTCATGATGACGCG
>JAUNVT010000014.1:0-31336 GCA_030540655.1 Rhodobacterales bacterium | reverse complement strand
CGCCAGCCGCGCAGATGGAGGTCTCAACGCAGATTACCGCGCTCATGATGACGCGCGTGTGCGATGCGGCGGCGCTGGACGCCGTCTTTCGGGATGCGCGTATTTCTGTGCTGTGCCTTGGTCCGGGAATGGGTGTTGACCGGGCCATAAAGCTGTTGAAACCCGCGCTTTGCGAAGATGCGCCCGTGCGCCGCCCCGCACTGCTGGACGCAGATGCGCTGACGGCGCTCGCCTCTGACGCGGCTCTGTTTGACATGCTGCACGTGAATTGCGTGCTGACCCCCCACGCGGGCGAATTTGCGCGCCTTTTCCCGGATCTGTCCGCAGGCGCGGAGTCAGGGGAGGCGAATGCTCGTGTGGAATCTGTTTGCCACGCGGCGCGCCGCGCGGGCTGTACAGTCCTGCTGAAAGGGGCGGACACAATCATTGCCGCGTCGGACGGCAGTTGCGCGCGGCACGCAGCACGCGGGGATCATGCGGCGCCCTGGCTTGCCACGGCAGGGGCGGGGGATGTTCTGGCCGGATTTATCGCAGGGCTCATGGCCCGCGGTTTCGCGCCGATGGAGGCCGCGCAGACCGGCGTGTGGCTGCACGCAGCATGTGGGCGCCATATTGGCCCCGGCCTGATCGCCGAAGATCTGCCAGAAGCGCTGCCGTCCGTTCTGACCGCCCTTGGACTATGACCCCATCGATATTGCCGGCTGCGGGGGCATTCAAGCAAGAGTAGGGAACCGCTGCCCCTCGGGTTCTTTGAATTTTGCCCTCGCATCAGATCATTTGCTGCTATATGAGGCAAAGCCATGCGGGTGTGGCGGAACTGGTAGACGCACCAGATTTAGGTTCTGGCGCCTTTGGCGTGGGGGTTCAAGTCCCTTCACCCGCACCACCACGTCCAGCTTGTACCAGCGCCGATTCGGCGGGGCTTGCGAGCCCCGAGGCAATGGCGGGTGACAAGTGCGGGTGTGGTTGCTAATCAGTGGCGCAATGATGTGACAAGCCGGAGCGCCGAACGTGCAGATAGAGAAGACAGCCCTTGAAGATGTGGTGATCCTGACACCTGATCGGTTCGGCGATCATCGCGGCTTTTTCTCGGAAAGCTGGAACAGGGCGCGTCTGATCGCGGCTGGTCTGGACTTGCCGGAGTTCGTGCAGGACAATCATTCGCTGTCGGCAGAAAAAGGCACCGTGCGCGGTCTGCATTTTCAGGCGCCGCCCCACGCGCAGGGCAAGCTGGTACGTTGCGGGCGCGGGGCGCTGTTCGATGTGGCTGTCGATATCCGGCGGGGTAGTCCGACCTACGGGCACTGGACAGGGGCCGAACTCAGCTTTGACAACGGACGCCAATTATGGGTGCCGGCGGGGTTTCTGCACGGGTTCATGACGCTGATGCCGGATACCGAGATCATCTATAAATGCACCGATCATTACGCACCGGAATGCGATGGCGCCGTGCGCTGGGACAGTTGCGGCATCGATTGGCCGCTGAACAACGCCGCGCCCGTCTTGTCCGAGAAGGACGCAAAGGCGGTGCCGCTGGATGCGTTCGACAGCCCCTTTACCTTTGAGGAGAGCGCGCAATGAAACTGCTGGTGACAGGTGGTGCAGGATTCATCGGATCTGCGGTGGTGCGTCTGGCGGTGGAGCAGGGGCATGAGGTGGTCAATCTGGACGCGCTGACCTATGCCGCCTGCCTTGATAACGTAGCCTCTGTGGCAAACAACCCGCGCTACAGCTTTGCGCAGGTCGATATCCGTGATGCGGAGGCGGTGGAGGAATGCATTGCCGCCCACGCCCCCGATGCCATCATGCATCTGGCAGCCGAAAGCCATGTGGACAGGTCCATCGACGGCCCCGGCGTTTTTGTCGAGACGAATGTCATGGGCACTTATCACATGCTGCAATCGGCCCGCGCCCTGTGGGAGCGGCAGGGCAGGCCAAATACATTCCGGTTTCATCATATCAGCACGGATGAGGTGTTCGGATCGCTGCCTGCGGACCCCGCTGTGCAGTTTACCGAAGATACAAATTACGATCCGCGCAGCCCCTATTCGGCGTCCAAGGCCAGTTCGGACCATCTGGTGCGCGCGTGGCATGAAACATACGGTCTGCCGGTGGTTCTGACGAATTGCTCGAACAATTACGGACCCTATCATTTCCCCGAAAAACTGGTGCCGGTCATCATCATAAATGCACTGGCGGGCAAGGAGCTGCCGATCTACGGCAATGGCGCCAACGTCCGCGACTGGCTTTATGTCGAGGATCATGCCGATGCGCTGCTGACGGTCTTGCAAAAGGGCGTTTTGGGGCGGTCCTATAATATCGGCGGCGAGAATGAGCGTAGCAATGTGGAGTTGGTGCAAACGCTCTGTGCAATTCTGGACCGTCTGCGCCCGCGCGAGGATGGCCGCTCTTACTCGGATCAGATCCGCTTTGTCGCGGACCGGCCGGGGCATGATGCGCGCTATGCGATCGACCCCAGCCGCATCCGTGATGAGCTTGGCTGGCGACCCAGCGTGACCGTCGAGGAAGGGCTGGAGAGGACCGTGCGCTGGTATCTGGAGAACGAGGATTGGTGGCGCGCCTTGCAATCCCGCGCTGGCGTGGGGCAGCGTCTGGGGGCTGGGGGATGAAGATCCTGCTGTTTGGCGAAACCGGGCAGGTTGCGCGGGAAATCCAGCGCCGTGCGGGCGACGTGGAGCTTGAATGTCTGGGACGGGAGGCTGCGGATTTTTCCGACCCCGCCGCCTGCGCCGCCCGTGTAGCCAAAACCGATGCAAATGCCATCATCAACGCCGTCGCATATACGGCCGTTGACCGCGCCGAGGAGGATGAGGCGGCGGCAACCGTGGTGAATGCCGAAACGCCCGGCGCCATAGCGCGCGCCGCGGCTGCGCGGGGCATACCCATTGTGCATATCTCGACCGATTACGTATTTGACGGGGCGGGGGAGGCGCCATTCGCGCCGGATGATACGCCCGCGCCGCTCGGCGCCTATGGGCGCAGCAAGCTGGCCGGGGAGGTCGCCGTACGTAGCGCGGGCGGTCCCCGTGCGATACTGCGCACCTCCTGGGTGGTGTCGGCGCATGGCAGCAATTTCGTCCGCACCATGCTGCGCCTTGGCGCGGAGCGAGATGGCCTGAACATCGTCGCGGACCAGATCGGCGGCCCGACCTGCGCCGCCGACATCGCGGATGCCTGCATTGCAATCGCGGGCCATCTGGTTGCGGAACCCGCGAAATCGGGCACCTATCATTTCTCGGGCGCGCCCGATGTGAGTTGGGCCGATTTCGCGCGCGAGATCTTTGCCCGCGCCCACATATCCTGCGCAGTAGGAGATATTCCTAGCACGGATTATCCCACTCCGGCCCGGCGCCCGATGAATTCGCGCCTGGACAACAGCGCGACCATGGCCGCCTTCGGCATCCCGCGCCCCGACTGGCGGGCGGGACTGGACGATATATTGATCGAGCTCGGGGCGTGCGCTCCGGGTGAAAGGCGTTAACCATTGATCGTCATAAACCTGCGCTGATACGTCCCAAGCACAGGAAGTCTGATCATGTCCGATACATCGCCCCGCCTGGGGCTTCCGTATATTGCCCCCTCTCAGGCTCAGAAACACGTCACGCATAACGAGGCCCTGCACCGGCTGGATGCATTGGTCCATCTGGTTCTTGTGGGTATTGATGCGACCAATCCGCCCGCGAGCCCTGTCGCCGGGGAGGCCTATGCGATTGGGGCAGAACCTGCAGGCGCATGGGCGGGACAGGCCGGTCGTCTTGCATCATGGGATGGCATCGGATGGCAGTTCATCACGGTGCGTGAGGGGTGGCGCGCCTGGGATCTGGCCAGCGGCACGGCGCATGTTTTTGCGGGCGACACATGGCAGGCTGAAATTTCCGGCCTGGACAACCTGGAAAGCGTCGGAATCGGTACTGGTGCGGATGCCGTCAACCGGCTGGCGGTCGCCTCGGACGCAACGCTGTTGACCCACGCGGGCAGCGGACACCAGTTGAAGGTGAACAAGGCGTCGTCAGGCGATACTGCATCGCTTCTGTTTCAGACCGGCTATGACGGGCGGGCAGAAATGGGGCTGGCAGGCAATGACGCGTTCGCCGTCAAGATGCGTGCACCCGGAGGATCCTGGTCCGAAATGATGCGCATGGATCCGGCGGCGCAGGCGATCACGCTGGCGACGGGCGCGGGCGCCGAACTGCAATTGACGCAAGAAGGGCTGGCTTTGAACATGGCGCCGGGTGGGGTGGAAGACTGGCGCCCGGTCTATAGCCAGGGCAATGCGCTGGGCACCGTGTCACAAGCGGGGGGGCAGGTCACGGGGGCGCTGTTCGAATCAGCCAACACGGCGAATGGCAGCTATGTCAAATTCGCGGACGGCACGCTGATCTGCACTCTAGATGCGTTTAATCTGGCCTATGTCGACAGCAGCACGCTGCGCGGCGACTGGGTCTTTCCGCATGCATTTGCTTCTGGTGCGCGTATTCTCAACTTTGTTCTGCGACGCAAGTCCGGCGCGCTGCCTGTGGCCAATTATCGTGCGGGGATCTGTCTTGATGACACCGAAGGTATTGATGCCGCGACGACGGGCCGGATGACGATCCTCTCCAACGGAGTTTTTACAAATAACGGCCCGCTCAGCGTGCGTGCCACTGCAATCGGCAGGTGGTTTTAAAGATCAACATACGTTCATGCAACTGCGCAGCCGCCGAATCTTCGGCGGCTTTTTCTTTGGGAAGTTGACCATTCGCGAATGACTCCCGCACCTTTGAAAGGGTGGCGCTTTCTGCAACATCACTGCCAGCGGTCTGAAAAATCCTTCGGAATCATCAGGATGCTCTTGTCCACACCGCGAATGTCCCGGTGCCCGCAGAGGGCCATGGACACGTCCAGTTCCTTGTGGATCACCTCAAGCGCTGTCGTGACACCTGCCTCGCCCATGGCGCCCAGACCATAGATATAGGCGCGCCCGATATAGGTACCGGTCGCACCCATCGCCAGCGCCTTCAGAACGTCCTGTCCGGACCGGATGCCGCTGTCCAGATGCACCTCGATCCTGCCGCCGATCGCATCCAGGATAGCGGGCAGCGCGCGGATCGAGCTGAGCGCGCCGTCGAGCTGCCGCCCGCCGTGGTTGCTGACGATGATCGCATCGGCGCCCACATTCAGCGCCTCGACAGCATCGCGCGGATCGATGATGCCCTTGATGATCAGGGGGCCGTCCCACATGCGGCGAAACTCGCGGATGCGGTCCCAGTCAAGTGAGACATCAAACGCCTCAGCCGTCCAGGCGGCCAGATCGCTGGGGTCCCTGACGCCCTTTGCATGGCCCACGATGTTGCCGAAGAACCGCCGTTTCGTGCCCAGCATTTCCAGCCCCCACGGCACCTTGGTCGCCATGTTGGCGATGCTGCGCACGGTCAGCTTTGGCGGGGCCGAGAGGCCGTTCCTGATATCCTTGTGCCGCTGCCCCAGCATTTGCAGATCTACAGTGATCACGGCTGCCGAGCATCTGGCGGCCCTCGCCCGATCAAACAAGCGCTGCATGAAGTCATTGTCTTTCAGGGTGTAGACCTGAAGCCAGAAGGGTTTGTCGGTATTTTCCGCCACATCCTCGATCGAGCAGATGGACATTGTGGACAGCGTATAGGGCACGCCGAATTTCGCGGCGGCGCGGGCGGCCTTTATCTCGCCATCCGCGCATTGCATGCCCGTCAGCCCAACCGGGGCCAAGGCGACGGGCATTGCCACATCCTGCCCGATCATCTGGCTGGCGGTCGACCGGCCCGCCATGTCGATCGCCACGCGCTGGCGCAGCAGGATATCGGAAAAATCGCTCACATTGGCGCGAAAGGTCTGCTCGGTCCAGCTGCCCGACTCGGTATAGTCGTAGAACATGCGCGGCACGCGGCGGCGATACAGGCGGTGCAGGTCCTGGACATTCGTGATGACGGGCATGTATGGCCTCTGCTGATCGTTTACGCTGCGATCCTAGCGGCCCATATGTCTGGCTGGCAACGGGGGCGTGACTTCCTGCCCTGCTATTCGGCGGGGTGAGCAAGCTCCGCGATCAGTGCCTTGGCGCCGGGGCTGCTCCAATGTGCATCGCCCTGCATCCGCGCAACCTCGCGCCCTTCGGGGTCCAGAAGCACGGTGATCGGCAGGCCCAGAACCCCCATGTCGCGCGCAACCTTCTGCCCCGGATCGCGATGAGTGGGCAGGTTCGTCACGCCGATCTCGTCGAAAAACCCCTCGATGGCGGGCAGCGCGTTGCGGCCTGTGGCCAGAGTCAGCACTTCGAAATCGTCGCCGCCAAATTCGGCCTGAAGCTCGGACAGCATCGGCATTTCCTTGCGGCAGGGGGCGCACCAGGTGGCCCAGAAATTGAGCAGCACGTATTTGCCTTTGAAATCGGCCAGCGTCGCGGTGCCACCCTCCTGAGTGGTAAAGCTGGAATCTGACACCTGCTTGGGGGTGCTGTGAAATGTCAGCTTTTGCATGTCGCCTTCAAGCCCGGCGGCGAGCGCGGAATAATCGCGGGCGGGAGGCTCGGCATGGGCGCCTTCCGGATCACCAAAGGCAAGGACCAGACCCACCGCGATTGCACCAAGGCCGAGGGCGGGATAAAGCAGGGCGGGACGGAACAGGCGCATATTTCCTCCAGAGGGGCACGGGCATGGCAGACAATTCTTCGAACCAGATGTGGGGTGGCCGTTTCGCCGCCGGACCCGATGCGATCATGGAGGCGATAAATGCCTCGATCGGGTTCGACAAGCGGATGGCGGCACAGGACATCGCCGGCTCGAAGGCCCATGCCGCCATGCTGGCGGCCACGGGCATCATTACAGATAGCGATGCAGCCGCGATGAAGGAAGGGCTGGACAATGTTCTGGGTGAAATCGAGAGCGGCGCGTTCCGGTTTTCCGCCGCGCTGGAAGATATCCACATGAATGTCGAGGCGCGCCTGAAGGAGGTGATCGGCGAGCCTGCAGGGCGTTTGCACACTGGCCGTTCGCGCAACGATCAGGTCGCGACCGATTTCAAGCTGTGGGTGCGCGATCAGCTGGACGCTGCCGAGGGTGCACTGCTGGCCCTCATGCGCGCTTTGGTCGCACAGGCCGAGGCGGGCGCCGATTGGGTCATGCCCGGATTCACCCATTTGCAGGTGGCGCAGCCCGTGACATGGGGCCACCACATGATGGCCTACGTGGAGATGTTCGCGCGCGATCTGTCCCGCATCCGCGACGCCCGCACGCGGATGAACGAATGCCCGCTGGGGGCGGCCGCGCTGGCGGGCACCTCCTTTCCCATCGACCGCGACATGACGGCCCGCAGCCTCGGCTTTGACCGGCCGTCGGCCAATTCGCTCGATGCGGTGAGTGACCGCGATTTTGCGCTGGAATTTCTGGGCGCCGCCAGCATCTGCGCCGTGCATCTGAGCCGCATGGCCGAAGAGCTGGTGATCTGGTCTTCGGCGCAGTTCCGTTTTGTGACGCTCAGCGACCGGTTTTCGACCGGCAGCAGCATCATGCCGCAGAAAAAGAACCCGGACGCGGCCGAACTGATCCGTGCCAAGATCGGCCGCATTTTCGGCGCCAATGTCGCGCTGACTCTGGTGATGAAGGGCTTGCCGCTGGCCTATTCCAAGGACATGCAGGAAGACAAGGAGCAGGTGTTCGACGCCGCCGATAACCTGATGCTGGCCCTTGCCGCGATGGAGGGGATGGTGCGCGACATGAGCGCCAACCGCGATGTGCTGGAGGCGGGGGCAGCCACGGGGTTTTCCACGGCCACCGATCTGGCCGACTGGCTGGTGCGCGTGCTGGGTATGCCCTTTCGCGAGGCGCATCACGTCACCGGCTCACTGGTCGCGCTGGCCGAGGAACGGGAGTGCGATCTGCCGGATCTGACGCTGGTGGATATGCAGGGCGTTCATGACGCCATCACCGCGGATGTGTTCGATGTGCTGGGCGTGCATAATTCGGTCGCCAGCCGCACCAGCTATGGCGGCACCGCCCCGGTGCAGGTGCGTGCGCAGGTGGTGCGTTGGAAGGAGGCACTGGCGTGAAATACCTCATCGTGCTGGCGGCTGTTGCCGCGCTTGGTGCCTGCGGCGTCGACGGCCCGCCCGAACGCCCCGCAAAGAAGGACGTGACGGCGCAGACCCGGAAGGGAACCCCGGAACCCGCGCCGGGCAAATGGATCACCGGATTTACCAGCCAGCACATGGCGGTGACGCTCTGACACAGGGCCATGAGCCCATGCGGGGCGCATTCATGTATCGCGCCCCCTAATGACCGTTTGATCAAGGACACGACAGGTGGATCATTTTCTGTATCAAGGCGGCGCGCTTCATGCCGAGGATGTGCCAGTGGCAGAGATCGCCGCCGCGGTGGGTACGCCGTTTTACGTCTATTCCACCGCCACGCTGGAGCGGCATTACCGCCTGTTCGACGAGGCGCTGGCGGGGATGGAGCATCTTGTCTGCTACGCGATGAAGGCGGCCAGCAACATTGCCATCCTCAAAACGCTGGCGCGGCTGGGCGCGGGCATGGATGTGGTGTCGGGCGGCGAGTACCTGCGCGCCAGGGCCGCGGGCGTTCCGGGCGAGCGCATCGTGTTTTCCGGCGTCGGCAAGACGCGGGACGAAATGCGCCTCGCGCTCGAGGGCGGAATCCGCCAGTTCAACGTCGAAAGCGAGCCCGAGATGGAGGCTTTGAGCGAGGTGGCCATATCCTTGGGTTTGCGTGCACCCATCACCGTGCGGGTGAACCCCGACGTGGATGCGAAAACCCATGCCAAGATTGCCACCGGCAAATCCGAGAACAAGTTCGGCATCCCCATCTCCCGCGCGCGCGAGGTCTATGCCCATGCAGCCCGCCTGCCGGGGCTGGAGGTGATCGGCATCGACGTTCATATCGGCAGCCAGCTGACCGATCTGGAGCCATTCCGGCTGGCCTATCAGAAGCTGGCCGATCTGACACATGTGCTGCGCAGGGACGGGCATGATATCAGGCGGCTGGATCTGGGCGGAGGCCTTGGCATTCCCTACACCAGCGGCAACGAGGCGCCGCCTCTGCCCAGCCAGTACGGTGCGATGATCAGGGAGGTCCTTGGCGATCTGGACTGTGAGATCGAGATCGAGCCGGGCCGCCTGATTGCCGGCAATGCCGGGCTGATGGTCAGCGAGATCATCTATGTCAAATCGGGCGAGGGGCGCGATTTCCTCATCCTTGACGGTGCGATGAACGATCTGATCCGCCCTGCAATGTATGACGCATGGCACGATATCATCCCTGTGGTCCAGCCCGAGCCGGGGGCCGAGCAGCGCCCCTATGATATTGTCGGCCCGGTCTGCGAAAGCGGCGACACCTTTGCGCGGCAGCGGATGATGCCGCAGTTGTCGCCGGGCGATCTGGTGGCGTTTCGCAGTGCGGGCGCTTATGGCGCGGTGATGGCCAGCGAATACAATACGCGCCCCCTCATCCCCGAAGTGCTGGTCAATGGGCAGGAGTTTGCCATCATTCGCGCGCGGCCGACCTTTGACGAAATCCTGAATCGCGATACCATACCCGAGTGGCTCTAGCGCGGCAGGGCCCGATGCCGGAGAGGTGCATGGCCCAACATCCCATCAAGTCAGGCCCGCTGAACGCGCGCTTGCGGCTGCCGCTGACCCTGACATGGGCGGGGCTGCTGGCCGAACGGCTGGTGCGCGCCTTCTGGCCGCTCTGGACGCTGCTGGTGGCGGTGGCCGCCGCGTTGATGCTGGGCTTGCAGGATATTCTGGTGTTCGAGCTGGCCACCAGCGTGCTGATCGCCGCCACGCTGGGGGCTGCGGCGCTGCTGGTGGTCGGGATCGCGCGGTTCCATTGGCCCCGGCGCGGCGAGGCATTGGCGCGGCTGGATGCGGGTCTGCCGGGCCGCCCCTTGCAGGCGCTGGGCGATGCGCAGGCCGTCGGCCGGGGCGATGCCGCCTCCGAGGCGCTGTGGCAGGCGCACCGCGCCCGGATGGAACAGGCCGCCCGCGCCGCCCGCGCTCCGCGTCCGAACCTGCGCATCGCGCGGCTTGATCCGTTCGGCCTGCGATATATCGCGCTTCTGGGGCTGGTGGTTGCGCTGCTCTTTGGGTCGGTGTGGCGCGTCACATCTGCCGTACATCTGACGCAAGGCCGCGCCCAGCCCTTGGGTGGCCCCGCATGGGAAGGCTGGATCGAGCCGCCCGCTTATACTGGCCTGCCCAGCCTTTATCTGGCCGATCAGCCGGACAGAAGGCTGGATATTCCAACCGGCAGCCGCGTCACCTTGCGCTTTTACGGGCAGGTCGGGGCGCTGGCGCTGGCCGAAACCGTTTCAGGCCGCACGACGGGCATCGGTGCGGCAACGGACACTGAGCAGAGTTTTGACGTGACGCAAAACGGCACTCTGGCGATTGACGGCCCCGGCGGGCGTAAATGGGACATCCGCGTCATTCCCGACGCGCCGCCCACCGCCGAGGTGAGCGGGGAACATGCCAGAACCACAGTTGACGGGCAGATGAGCCAGCCATTTGCGGCGCAGGACGATTACGGCGTGACAGGGGGCACTGCGACATTCGATCTGGTGCTGGCGGATGTGGACAGGCGCTATGGCCTGGCGCCGGAACCAGAGCCGCGCGCGCCCATCGTGCTCGATCTGCCGCTGCCCATCACCGGTGACCGGGCCAGATTCAAGGAGGTTCTGGTCGATAATCTGTCGCAGCACCCATGGGCGCATCTGCCGGTGCGCCTGACGATAAAGGTCGAGGATGCGGCAGGCCAGACCGGCACCAGTAATCCTCTGACGATGGATCTGCCCGCGCGGCGTTTCTTTGATCCGGTTGCGGCGGCAGTAATCGAACAGCGGCGCGATCTGCTCTGGTCGGCCGCAAATGCGCCGCGCGTGGCGCAGGTGCTGCGCGCGATCACCTACAAGCCGGAAGATTCGCTCTTCCGCAACAAGGCCGATTACCTCAAGCTGCGCACCATCATGCGGCGGCTGGAGGCGCAGACAAAGGACGGCACCCTGCCGGGCGATGCGCGCGATAAGCTGGCGCAGGCGCTGTGGGATCTCGCCGTGGCGCTGGAGGATGGCGATACCGCGGACGCGCTGGAACGGATGCGCGAGGCGCAGGAACGGCTGAGCGAGGCCATGCGCAACGGCGCGGATGAGGATGAGATCGCCCGCCTGATGCAGGAGCTGCGCGACGCGACGGATGACTACCTGCGCCAGAAATCGCAGATGGCCCAGCGCGAGGATGGCGCCGACCAACCAGATTCCGATCAGCAGCAAGGCACGACGCTCAGCCAGCAGGACCTGCAGGACATGATGGACCGGATCGAGGATCTGATGCGCGAGGGCCGCATGGCCGAAGCCGAAGAGGCGCTGCGTCAGTTTCAGCAGATGATGGAGAACCTGCGCATCACCCAGGGCGAGGGCGGCGAAGGCGAGGGCAGCCCCGGCGGCGAGGCGATGCAGGGATTGGCCGATACGCTGCGACAGCAGCAGGGCCTGTCGGACGAGGCATTTCGTGATCTTCAGCAGCAATTCAACCGTGGCACCGGAAGCAGCCCGGGTGAGGGCGAGGGCCAAGGCGAAAAGGGTGAAGGCAAAGGCAAAGGCACCGGCCCTCTGGCCGACCGGCAGCAGGCCCTGCGGGAGGAGCTGGAGCGTCAGCGCGGTTCGCTTCCGGGCAGCGGAGAAGCGGCCGAAGGCGCGCGCGGCGCGCTCGATCGCGCGGGCGAGGCCATGCGCGACGCAGAGGAGTCGCTGCGCGACAAGGACATGGCGGGCGCGCTGGACAGCCAGTCCGAAGCGATTGATGCGCTGCGCGAGGGAATGCGCGGTCTGGGCGAGGCAATGGCCGAAGAAAACGGCGCCCGCCAAGGCGGACAGGGGCAAGCTCAAGGTGGCACGGGAACCCCGCAATCCGATCCTCTGGGCCGGCAGGCGGGCCAAGGCGGCGGTATCGGCACCGAGGGCGACCTGCTGCAGGGCGAGGATGTCTATCGCCGCGCACGGGAACTCCTGGACGAACTCCGCCGCCGCTCGGGCGAGAGCGCGCGTCCCGAGGTTGAACGGGATTACCTGCGCCGCCTACTGGACCGCTTCTGAAACGACCGTGGCCTTGCGCAGAGCCGCCAGCGCCTCGATCAGGGCGGCGCCGACGATCAGCAGACCGCCCGACAGCCGCCACAGGCCAAGCTGTTCTTCCAGAAACAGCGCGCCGGAAACGACGCCCGAGACGATTTCCAACGTGAAAAGAAAGCTGAGCAGCGCAGGGGGCAGGCGCTGCGCACTCCAGAGCGAAATGAGGATGACAGGCAAAAGATAGACCGCGCCGATCACGAGCGACGCGCCGATCGCGGGCGCGGCCGAAACGGTCGGCAGCGCCTCGCCGGTTGCCCAGGCAAAGCCGAGCGACAAAAGCATCGCCCAGATCGCGGTTGCCAGCGTCAGCGCCGGGGCCGAGGTATTCCCTCCCGTGAAGACCAGCGCCGCCCCCACCGCCCAGGACATGCCCGACAAGAGCGCCAGCGCATCGCCCGCATTTATCGAAGCCAGCGACAGGTCGCCGCCCAGAACCAGATAGGCACCTGCCAGCGACAGGAGCAAGGTCAGGGTTGAGATCCGGTGCCAGCGCTGGCCCAGAAACGCCCATTCGATGATCTTGCTCCAGGCGGGGGCAAGATAGAACAGCAAGATGACGCGCACCACGTCCGACAGGGTCAGCGCGACAGAATAGGACGCAAAGGCCACACCGATCAACGCTGCGCCAAGCATCGCGCGCATGCCGATATTGGCAGGCTGGCGCGCTGCGATCATGCAGGCACAGATCGCCAGCGCCGCCCCCGCATTGAAAAGGATTCCTGCCTGCGCCCCTGTCAACCCCATGGTTTCGACCCAGCGAATGGGCATCCACCAAAGGCCCCAGAGGATCGCCGATACGAAGGTCAACAGCACCGGCGTCATCTGCGAGGATGGCGCAAGGCGTCCGCCGGACAACACCCGGCGCGTCAGCCCGGCACGGACGGCGAAACGAGGCTATTCAGCCAACCGCGCATCCCGTCGATCCAGCCCACATACTCCGCCAAAGCGCCCTGCAAGCCGGGGATCGCGGCCCCCAGCTGCGCCGCAAAAACATAGATCAGCAGTGCGGCCAGCGCGACGAGCACCGCCACCAGAAAGCCGCCCCGGAACCCGCCATAGGGGCTGGGCGCCGCCGACGCATCATCGCTGCCCTCTGCCGCGCCGCCCGTGGGCGCAAGCGAGGAATTGATCTCCTCAATATCGGGAAAAAGGCCTTGCCGCGCCGATGGATCGCTGGCGCGCGGTCTGGGGGATGCGGTGCCCGCCCGGTCCGGCGGGGTGCTGATTTTCGAAGCATCTGATGCCTGACGGGCGGCGGGCGCTGGACGATCCGGCCGCGCGGGAGGCACGCGGGCCGCATCCTGCACATCCGGCCCGCCGCGCGGCGCAGCGCGGGTGCGCTTTTCGCGCGCCGCCTCTTCCCTCAGAACATTTGCCACGTCAGGATCAAGCTCGCGCCGACCGGCACGTGCATCAGAAACGGTTTCCTCCGCGTTCTCCACCGCGTTCTCCTCCGGGTCCTCCGCCGCGTCAGGCACATCCTCTGCGCCTGCATCCGGCGAGCCGGGGTTGGGCTGAAACCAGGTCTCCCCGCAGGCCGCGCATTGCACGTCGCGTCCCTCCGGCGGGATCACGTCATCGGGAACCTCATATTGCGCTTCGCAATTGGGGCAATTCAGCCTCATAGTCACACCTGTTCATTGTCCCCGGCGGGCGGAGTTCGTCCTGATCGCCGTCACCCTAAGGTCTACAGGATCGGCGGAAAAGAGCAAAGGATGTGCGCGGCCCGATTGCAACGCCGCAGCCGGTGGGGCATCTAGGGCGCAAAGGGCATGAGGGGCCGCCGGTGATAGATCTGGAAAATGTGGCCTATTCCTATGGGGGAGGGGAGCTGCTGAGCGATATCACGCTTCGGCTGACGCCCGGATCTTTCCATTTTCTGACCGGGCCATCGGGTGCAGGCAAAAGCACTCTTCTCAAACTCTTATACGGCGCGCTGATGCCGGATGAAGGGCATGTGCGCCTGATGGATGCAGACACGCGCGAGATGACGCGAGATAACATTGCACTGGCCCGGCAGCGGATCGGAGTGGTGCATCAGGATTGCCAGTTCCTGAATCACCTTACCGTGGAGGACAACATCGCCCTGCCGCTGCTGGTATCGGGGCGCGACATGCTGGCCGAGGATGCAAATCTGCGCGAGTTGATCGGATGGGTCGGTCTGACGCACCGTGCGGCGGCCCTGCCGCCCCAACTGTCCGGGGGCGAGCGGCAGCGGGCCGCGCTGGCACGGGCGGTGATCATGTCGCCCGATGTGATCCTGGCGGACGAGCCGACGGGAAACGTGGATTGGGACATGTCCCAACGGCTGATGCGCCTTTTGATCGAGCTGAACCGCATGGGCAAGACGGTCATGATCGCCACCCACGATCTGGCTCTGATCCGCGCTGCCAAGACGCAGGTCCAGGCCCGCGTCCTGCGTATTTCGGGCAAGCGCCTGCAACTGGCGGGGGCGGATCTGTGAAGCTGGGTCTGAAGCCGCTGCGCAGCCTGATCGGGAGAGATGCCGGTGCGGACCGGGTGGTGCCGCCGACGGGATATACTGCATCGCTGACGCTGTTCGCGGCCGGAGCGCTGGCCTTTCTGGCGGTGTTTGCGCTGGCGCTGTCACTGGCGACCTCGCGTCTGGCCGATCGCTGGAGCGAGGAGCTTGCGCGCAGCTCAACCTTGCGTATTGCCGCGGCGGAGGGGCAGATGGCGGTGCAGACCGAAGCCGCGCTGAAAATTCTGGAGACGACCCCCGGCATCGCATCGGCCCGCGCTCTGGACGCGGCCGAACAGCGCGCCCTGCTCGAGCCGTGGTTCGGCCCCGACCTGCCTGTCGAAAACCTGCCGATCCCGCAGCTGATCGAGATCATCGAGCGCGGCGATGGCTACGATGCCGCCGGGCTGCGTCTGCGGCTTGAGGCCGAGGTGCCGGGCGCGGTGCTGGATGATCACAGCCGCTGGCGCAAACCGCTGGTACGCGCGGCGTCGCGGATCCGCCTTCTCGGCTGGCTGTCGCTGCTCCTGATCGGCGGAACGGTGGCGGCGATGATTACGCTGGCCGCGCGGGCGGCGCTGGCGGCCAATGCCCAGGTGATCGGCGTGCTCCGCCTGATCGGTGCGCACGACGGCTATATCGTGCAGGCTTTCGTGCGGCGGTTCACCCTGCGGAGCCTCGGGGGCGCGGCGGCTGGCACGGTGCTGGGCTGCTGCGCGGTTCTGCTTTTGCCACGCGCCGAGGTGGGTGGAGGGTTTTTGACCGGTCTTGGGTTTCAGGGCTGGCACTGGCTGTGGCCGCTGATCATTCCGGCTATATCCGCCGGTATCGCGTATCTTGCGACACGAGCCGCGGCGCAGCGGATACTGCGGGATCTGCCATGAGGTATGGCGTCCAGTGGCTGCGCTCGCTGCTGTTCAACGCGCAGATGTATCTGGCGATGGCGGTGATCGGGATCGTGTTCTTCCCTTGGGCATTGCTGAGCGCGCGCGGCGCCCGGGCTGCAGCCATGGCATTTTGCAACTGGGTACGCTTTTCGCTGCACTGGATCGTGGGGCTGCGGACAGAAATCCGGGGCAATCCGCCCACGGGCGAGGTGATGATCGCCTCCAAGCACCAGTCCTTTCTCGACATCATCATGATTGTCAGCGCCGTTCCTGCCGCCAGGTTCATCATGAAACGCGAATTGCTCTGGGCGCCCGTTCTGGGCCAATATGCGCTGCGGATCGGATGCATTCCGGTTGACAGGGGCAAGCGGAGCGCTGCGATCAAGAAGATGATGATCGACGTTGCCAAGGGCGCGCAGCAGCCCGGCCAATTGGTCATCTACCCCCAGGGCACCCGCGTGGCACCTGGTGCGACAGCCCCCTACAAAACCGGAACAGGCGCGCTTTATCTGGAACTGGGGCAGGATTGTGTGCCGGCTGCAACCAATGTGGGCGTGTTCTGGCCGAGGCACGGCATCCTGCGCAAGCCCGGGGTGGCGGTTGTGGAATTCCTGCCGCCCATTCCGGCAGGCCAAAGCCGGGCAGAATTCATGGCGCGGTTGGAGCGTGAGGTTGAAGACGCATCAAACGCGCTGATGCGCGAGGCGGGCTTCGACACTGCGGGCTCAGGCGGCCCGGACGAGATCGGCTGAGAGGAATCCCGCCCGTTTCAGCACGGGCGGGAAAAGACGGGATCAGGCGTGGATGGCACCGTCGCCGCAGGCCAGAGCGGCCTCGCGCACCGCCTCGGAATAGGTGGGATGCGCGTGGCAGGTCAGCGCCAGATCCTGCGCCGACGCTCCAAACTCCATCGCAACGCACACCTCGTGGATCAGATCGCCCGCCGCAGGCCCGATGATGTGACAGCCCAGAATGCGGTCCGTCTCCTTGTCGGCAAGGATCTTCACAAAACCATCGGCGGCGAAATTCGCCTTAGCGCGGGCGTTGCCCATGAAGCTGAACTTGCCGGTCTTGTACGCCCGGCCCTCATCCTTCAGCTGCTGCTCGGTTGCGCCGACCGAGGCGACCTCGGGGCTGGTGTAAATGACGCTGGGGATGATGCCGTAATCGACATGGCCGTGATTGCCCGCCAGAATCTCGGCGCAGGCCATGCCCTCGTCCTCGGCCTTGTGCGCCAGCATCGGGCCGGCGATCGCGTCACCGATGGCGTAGATACCTTTGACATTGGTCTGCCACCGGTCATCCGTCTTGATCTGGCCGCGCTCGGACAGCTCCACACCCACCGAATCCAATCCCAGGCCATCGGTAAAGGGGCGGCGGCCGGTGGCCAGAAGCACGGTATCGGCCTCGATTTCGGCTTCGGTTTCCTTCTTGCGCAGCGTGTATTTCACCGTCGCCTTGCCGTCAGCCACTTCGCAGGATTGCACGGCCGCGCCCATGATGAATTTGAGCCCCTGCTTTTTCAGGATGCGCTGGAAGGTCTTTTGCACCTCGGCATCCATGCCGGGGGTAATCACGTCAAGATATTCCACCACGGTCACTTCGCTGCCAAGGCGCGCATAGACGCTGCCCAGTTCCAGCCCGATGACGCCCGCGCCGATCACCACCATCTTCCCGGGGATCTTGCCCAGCTTCAGCCCCCCGGTGGAGGAGACGACGGTTTCCTCATCCACTTTTACGCCCTTGAGGCCGGACGGCTCGGACCCGGTCGCAATGATGATATTCCTAGCCTCATGCGTGTCATCGCCCACCTTCACCTTGCCAGGCCCGGGGATGGTGGCCCAGCCCTTGATCCAGTCGATCTTGTTCTTCTTGAACAAAAATTCGATACCCTTGGTGTTGGTGTCGATCGTGTCCTGCTTGTAGGCCTGCATCTGCGCCCAATCGACCGACGGGACTTCGCCCTTCAACCCCATGGCGGCAAAATTATGCTCGGCCTCGTGCAGCATGTGCGAGGCGTGCAGCAACGCCTTGGACGGGATACAGCCGATATTCAGGCAGGTGCCGCCCAAGGTATCGCGCCCTTCGACGCAGGCGGTTTTCAGCCCCAGCTGCGCGCAGCGGATTGCTGCGACATAGCCGCCGGGGCCCGAACCTATAATGATGACATCATAACTGGCCATGGTAAAATTCCTTCGGATCAGAAACGGTTGGCCAAACAGACAGAGATTTGCCAAGGGCGTCAACCGATGGAGAATGCTTGCATGCCATTGCATGCAATTATTTTCAGAAAGATGGAAGCCTAAAAGAGCGCCGCCAGCAACATGAGCGTCGTGGCGCCGAAGCCAACTGCCCAGATCAGCGACCGCCCCGGCACCAGACCGTAGTAATAGGCGGGAACATACGCGATGCGCGCAGCAAGGTAGATCCATGCGCAGGTGGCGGTCAGCGCCGTCGATTGGCCGGATAGGGTGATAACCGTGCAGGCGATGGTAAAGAGGATCAGACCTTCAAAATGGTTGTTCAGTGCGCGGACAAGCCGCCCCGTTTCGGGCGAGACCTGATCAACCATCGGGCCGCCCATGGTGGCCGGATCGCGGGGCGACATTGTCTTGGCTGTGCCCAATTGCAAGTTGACAGGGATGGCCATGAGGAAAAACTGCACGACCTGAAGCAGCGCAGCAAGGGTGAGTACGGTAAGTTCGGGTGTCATGCAGGGTCCATGGTTTTGCCGGGTTGGTGTCAGAGCCGCCGGGGGATCGTTCAAGAGAGTCTGGCTGTCCGGCGGCCATGTGGCGCATATTTTGCGCTTTGCGCAAGCTGCGGCTCAGGGCCGGGCATCTGGCTCCAGCGCAATATCCTCCTCGGGGACATCGAGAACGGCCCATGTCGCATCGCTCGCCGGGGGCGGCGGAAGCGGGCAGGTGCGTTTATGGATATTCACCTTGGACAGGAAGTTGCCGGAGATCGGCGCCGTGACGAAAAGAAACCCCATGATCAGAAGATCATGCAGCGCGCCATTCCCGAATATCATCGAATGGATCATGGATGCCAACAGTAGACCGCCGATGCCCATCGTACCCACCTTGGTCGGGGCGTGAAGGCGGGTCATGGAATCGTTGAACTTGAGCAGCCCGATGGAGCCGATCAGAGAAAAGGCGGCGCCTACAATAAGGCAGAAGGCGATGGCATAGGTTGCGATGACGTCCAGCATCATTCGATGATGTCCCCCCTCAATATGAAGCGCGCATAGGAGACGGTGCTGATGAATCCCAGCATCGCGATGAGCAGCGTTACCTCGAAATAGATGCGCGTGCCCTGAGCGATACCCAGCATCACGATAAGGCCGATCGCATTAACCACCATCGTATCCAGCGCAAGGATCCGGTCCCCGATGCCGGGCCCGATGATCAGCCGGATCATCGCCAGAACCTGTGCCACCGACACGACCGCGAAAGCGATCCAGAGCGAGACAGTCATCACATCCGTGGCAAGGCTCATCGAAAGATCTCCATCAGGCGGCGCTCGTAGCGGTTCTTGATGTCATCGCGCACTGCATCCGGATCGTCAGTATGGAGGGCGTGGACCAGAAGGCTGTGCCCTTCATCCGACAGATCCGCCGATATGGTGCCGGGTGTCAGCGTGATGCTTCCTGCCAGTATCGTGATCGCCTCGGGTTGACGCAAGTCCAGCGGAACCACGACCCAGGCAGGACGCAACTGCGCGTTCGGTTTGGTCAGGACGATCCAGGCGACCTGCAGATTGGCAATGACAATATCCCACAGCACGATGACAACATAGACCAGCATGTGCCCCAGACGGAACCCGCGCGGTGTATCGGGCCACCATACCGACGTCATCCAAGGGATCAGGGTCCCGAGGATCAGCCCGAACACGACCATCCCCGGCGATACCGTACTGTGCAGAAGCAGCCATACCACCGTCAGAAGCAGCGTCAGCAAAGGGTGCGGAAACAGCCAATAGAAGGCGCGCGTCATGTCAGTTTCCTTCCTGTTCGGGGCTCAACTTGCCCGGTGTGCCGAGCGCGGTGCCGATATAGGGGCCGGGCGCGAAAAGCTGCATGGCGGTGGCGGTCGTATAGCGGTGAGCCGGCCCTGCCAGCACCGTCAGCGCGATGACCAGCGCCAGCAGGGCGCCGACCGCCGTAAAGGACAGCGCCGAGGGGCGTGATACATCCCGCGGCGTGGCAGCCTCTGGGCGGGCGCGTGTCTTCCAGAAGAGAACGCTTCCCGCCAAGCCAAACCCGACAAGGCTGACAAGGCTGGTGATCAGCACCACGGCCCAGATCCATACCACCAGCGGTGACTGAATGGCCGCAGTCAGGATCAGCAGCTTCCCGACAAACCCCGAAAGCGGCGGCAGGCCGACCATGGCGATGGCCGTGACAAAGAACATTCCGGCGATCAGCGGCGCGCCTGCCATGGCCGGTCCGGCCCGCAGGTCCACGTCGCCGCGCGCGGTGCGCACCATGTCCGCGATCAAGAACAGCGCCGCCGAGGAAAGTGTCGAATGCGGAACATAATAAAGCGCCGCTGCGATACTGGCCGGGGTGAAGAGCGCGATGGCGATCATCACCATGCCCATCGATCCGATCACCGCATATGCCGCCAGCCGGTCCAGTCTTCGCGCGACAAGAACCCCCGCCGTTCCGACCGCAATGGTCAGCAGGGCGGCAGGCGCCAGCCACAGCCCGTGCAGCCCGGCCGTCACCTCCAGATCCGGAGGGAAGATCAGCGTATAGACACGGATGATCGCATAGGCGCCGACCTTGGTCATTACGGCAAACAGCGCGGCAATGGGGCCCGGTGCCTCGGCATAGCTGGAGGGGAGCCAGAAATGCAGCGGAACGATCGCCGCCTTGATCGCAAAGACCAGAAGCAGCATCACTGCCGCCACCCGGATGCCCACGCTGCCCCCCAAATCGATCATCCCGATGCGCACCGAAAGGTCGGCCATGTTCAGCGTGCCCGTCTCGGCATAGATGGCGCCCAGCGCGAAGAGGAACAGCGTCGATCCCAGCAGGTTGTAGAGCACATATTGCACCCCCGCCCGCAGCCGCACATTTCCGCCAGAATGGATCATCAACCCGTAGGAAGCGATCAGCAGAACCTCGAAGAACACGAAGAGGTTGAACAGATCCCCCGTCAGGAAGGCGCCCATAAGACCCATCAGCTGAAACTGAAACAGCGCATGGAAATGCCGCCCGCGTTCATCCCATCTCGATCCGATGGCGTAAAGCAGAACCAGAAGCCCCAGCACCGCTGTCAGCAGAACCATCATCGTCGCCAGCCGGTCCGCCATCAGAACGATACCAAAAGGCGCTGCCCAGCTGCTGAGCTGATAGAGCGTCACGGTTCCGTCACCGGCCTGCCATGCCAGCCCCGCCGCGATGACGACCAGCGCCAGAGCGCCCGCGACCGACAATGCGCGCTGGACAGCGATGTGATGCCGTGCCGCCAGAACGATGAAGGGCGCGACCATGGCAGGCAGTACGATGGGCAGAATGATCCAGTGCATCATGCCCCGCCCTCCGGATCCGTATCGCGGGGGCGCGCGGGGTCATTCACATGGTCGTCATCCGCGCCGAGATATGCGCCCAGCGCCATCATCACCACCACGGCCGTCATGCCAAAGGAAATCACGATGGAGGTCAGGACCAGCGCCTGCGGCAGCGGGTCGGTATAGATCTGCGCGTCGCCCAGCACCGGCGGCCCGCCGATCGTCAGACGCCCCGAGGCGAACAGGAACACGTTGACGGCATAGGTCAGCAGGGACATCCCGATGATTACCGGAAAAGTGCGCAGGCGCTGGACCAGATACAGACCGGCAGCCGTGAGGATGCCGATGGCGGAGGCAACGAGTAATTCCATCTCAGAGCTCCCTGGCCGGGGTGGAGTGCCGGGGGCCGGCGGGGGGATTGCGGGAGGGATCGATGTCCATCGCATGTCCGCTATCGGGCACGTGCGCGCGCCGCGCAAGGCGCGAGAAACTCTCCAGCGACAGCATCACCGCGCCAACCACGGTCAGAAACACGCCCAGATCAAACAGCGCCGCAGTGGCCAGCTCGAACTCCTTGAACGGCGGGATGCGGACATAAGCGTAATCCGACGTCAGGAAGGGCTTGCCAAAGAACCACGATCCGATTCCGGTCAGCCCGGCGATCAGCACGCCGGTGCCAATCACGCCATGATAAGGATAGCGCAGCCGCGCCGAGGCCCAGGAAAAACCGCTGGCCATATATTGGATCAACACCGCAATCGACACGATCAACCCCGCGACGAAACCGCCGCCCGGATCGTTATGCCCCCGCAGGAAGATGTAGAACCCGATCATCAGCACAACCGGCATGGTGACGCGGGTCAGCACGACCATCATCAGGGGGTGTACATCTCCCGCACGCGGTTGGTCGGGTTTGCGGTTCAGAAGGCGGGCGCGCACCGGGCCGCTCAGTAGGGCCTCGGTCAGAGCATAGATCAGCAGCGCGGCGATGCCCAGAACGATGATCTCCCCGAAGGTGTCGAAGCCCCGGAAATCCACAAGAATCACGTTGACGACGTTGCTGCCGCCACCGCCCTTGTAGGAATTTTCCAGATGAAATGCCGAGATGGACTGGCTGACCGGATCGCGGAGCAGGTAATGATAGGCAATGCCCATCGTTCCCAGACCCGCCCCGATGGAAACGACTGCATCCCGGATACGGCGCGCCGCGGTGCTTTCTGCCGGGGTGGTGTTGGGCAGGAAATTCAGCGCAAGCAGCATCAGAATGGTCGTGACCACCTCGACCGTGAACTGCGTCAGGGCGAGATCGGGGGCGCTGAAATAAACGAACCCGACCGATACCATAAGCCCCACGACACCCAGAAAGATCAGCGACAGCAGGCGGTTCCGATGCAGGACCATCAAGGCCACCGTCGCGGCCACGAGCATCAGCCAGACGGCGGTGGAAATGGGGCCGATGGGCAGCATCTGGTGCTGCGCGGCCCCTGTATTCCCGGTCATCCAGGCATGGAGCCCCAGAAGGGCGACAGTTACTGCCATGATTGCACTGTATCGGGTAAAGGCGCCATCGTGCAGCGGCTCGATAATCGTGCGCCCTGCCGCGACAGTTCCCGCGATGATCCGGTCAAAGATCGTCTTGGCCTCGGGGCGCGGCGCGCGGTCCCAGATATTCAACGCAGGCACATAGAGCGACAGCAGCGTCAGCGCGCCCGCAGTGGCCAGGATCGACATCCACATCGCTGGAACGGGGCCGTGCCAGATCGCGAAATGCGCGGCCGGAACCTCGGCAGCGTTGCCCAGAACGGCACTTGTCACCAGTTTTATGAACGGCTCGGCCAGAAAGGGCGCGACGCCGATCACTACCACCGGCACGATAAGGATGGCGGGCGGCAGCCACATGCCAGGGCCGGGATCATGCGGCGCGTTCGGATAATCGTCGCGCACGTTCCCCAGAAACGTATGGGCCACCAGCCGAAAGCAATAGGCCGCGGAAAAGAGCGCGCCCAGCACTGCCAGAGAAGGCACCAGCCACGGCAAGCCAAACAGCGTGGTATGCAGCGTCTCCTCCAGCATCATCTCCTTGCTGAGGAAGCCGTTCAGCAGAGGTATGCCCGCCATCGACAGGGCACCAAGCGTGGCAATGGCAAAGGTAATCGGCATCAGGCGCCGTAGCCCTCCCAGAAGGCGGATATCGCGCGTATGGACCGCATGGTCGATGATCCCCGCCGACATGAACAGCGCGGCCTTGAACGTTGCGTGGTTGAGGACATGAAATATCGCCGCCATCGCGCCGAAGGCGGTGCCGGTGCCCAGCAGCATGGTGATCAACCCCAGATGGCTCACGGTCGAAAAGGCCAGAAGCGCCTTCAGGTCGTGTTTGAAAAGGGCAATGACCGCGCCCAGAACCATCGTGATCAGCCCGGCAGTTGTGACGATCATGAACCATTCAGGCGTGCCGGACAGCACGGGCCAGAGGCGGGCCATCAGGAAAATCCCGGCTTTGACCATCGTGGCCGAATGCAGATAGGCGCTGACCGGGGTCGGCGCCGCCATCGCGTGTGGCAGCCAGAAATGGAACGGAAACTGCGCCGATTTGGTGAAACAGCCCAAGAGGATCAGCAGCAGCGCCGGAACATATAACGGAGAGGCCTGAATGATGGCACGCTGTTCCAGTATCATGCTCAGGTCATAGCTGCCCGCGATCTGGCCCAGGATCAGCATCCCGGCAATCAGCGCCAGCCCTCCCATCCCGGTCACGGTCAGCGCCATGCGCGCGCCCTGCCGCCCCTCGGGCAGGTGTTTCCAATAGCCGATCAGCAGGAAGGACGAGAGCGAGGTCAGTTCCCAGAATACCAGCAGGACCAGGATGTTGTCGCTCAGCACGATGCCCACCATCGCGCCCTGAAACAGCAGCAGGTAGGTGAAAAACTCGCCCATGTTATCATCGCGCGACAGGTAGAACCGCGCATAGGCGATGATCAGCAGGCCGATCCCCAAAATCAGAAACGCAAAAAAGAAGCCGAGTGGGTCCAGCATGAGATTGACGTTCATCCCGATGCCAGGCAGCCATTCAATCCGGGCGGTCACGACCTGACCCGCAAGAATCGCGGGTGCATTGGTCAACAGCCCGATGAAGGCGGCCAGGGTTACAGCTCCCGTCACCCCTGCGCAGGCTTGGCGCCCCGCGGAATTCATCAACCCGGGCAAAAGTGCTCCGAGAAACGGCAACAGGGCGATAAGGAATAGGGACACAAGAACTCCTGATCTGCTAACCCATCCCTATGTGGTCAAATTTAGCCAGCGGCTCAAGCGAAACCGACATGAGCGATGCGGCATCCATTCATCGAGGTTCAGAATTTCCTGAATTTTCCGGATCTGATATGCTGGACGGTGACTGGGTTGCGACCCCGGCCAGCGCAGGATGAAGAGCTTTTTCCGGCCAGTGCCGCACCGGGAAGTTTATATAGGACGAAGGTGCGGCCGCCTGTTCGCCCCCAGCGGCCATTGCCATCTGATGAAGCTGTCCCGTCACGCGCCCTTCAATGCCAGAGGCCCCGCCTGCATTGCAGACGGGGCCTTTCTTCAGTTTGTGGGGATGATCAACCCTTGTAGCGCAGGCCGTAGAACACGCGGCCTTCGTCACGGTTGCGTCCACCATGGATCCCACCATAGAATGCCGCAACGGCTGCAATCAGGCTTGCGGCGGAAAGCGCGAAAGCTGTGAGGATGCCGGCATTCCGCGCATTCCGCGCTGCCTCTACTGCCGCTTCTTTGGCCTCATCGGCGGCTTGCTCGGCTTTTGCCTTTGCTTCCTCGATCGCGTCGGCGGCTTTCTGGCGAGCCTCCTTGGCATCAGCCACAACCTGATCGACCCGCTCCCTAGCTTCTTTCTGGGTCATGTCAGTGCGCGCAGCAACGGCGCTGGCGAGATAGGCGCGGTCTTCGTCGCTGACTTCCCCTGTGCGATAGACATTGGCAACGATGCTGGCGGCCTGCTCGGCCACCTGAGCAGGATCGGCTGTGTCAGCATCCACTTCAGCCGGGCGCAGCAGATGATTTGACAGGTACTCAGTCGGATTATCCTTGGCCTCATCCGGGATCAGGGCACCTGCCGCATCCGCTGCACCAGAGGCGACGCCGCCTACCGCTGTTCCTGCCGCCTGCGCCACTGCTCCTGCCGCCTGACCTGCACCGGCCGCAACATTTCCGGCAGTGTCGGCAGCAAAACCAGCCACATTGGCGAGCATGAAGGCCGAGATGATGCTGCCCAGCCCCCATACAACCAGTCCATTGATGCCGTCGCGTGTGGTTACCTCATCGGCCCTCACGGAATCCAGCCGTCGGCGCATCCGCCCGGCGATATACCCACCTGCGAGATACGCGGCGATCAGGGTTATCGCCATCCAGATCGCGGTCAGAACAAGTTCGAACGTGGACGAGTTGTCAGTGCCATCCAGCGTTATCGAAGAAAGGCCAAGCGCGACGCCGAAAGTCGCCAAGAGCAATCCAATCGCCACTGCAACGACCGTACCCGCAAAAATCGACGGCCAGTCAACATAAGATCCGACGGATGAGGCCGAGGTAGGTGTTGTATTCATGATACTATCCTTCAAAAGCGTTAAGTCAGTTCAAACCAATCAGTGACAAAACAGCCATGACCACAACGACGAGGCCTACGAGGTAAATAATTCCGCCCATGTTCTTCAATCCCTTGCTCGTGCCTTGCGCGAAGTGCGCAGCATCTGGTTGCTAAACTATTCTGGAAGTTGCGAGTTCCGCATTTTAACAGATAAATTTGACAGAAAAGATTGATGCGCTGGTTGTCAGTGCCGGTCAGGCCGGGATTGCGGTAAGTGAACATCCTTGGTATTACAGGTTTCCCCAACTTTGATCTTGAAGGGAACCGTCCCGACGAGTTTGTGACCAAGGACCGGTCGCACAGTATCTTGTGGAGTACGCGGTCATGATCAAGGCGCCGATCCGCGAGAGTGTCGAAGTGCTCGAAGCAGCGCGGCTGCCGGGCAAGGGTGGGTTTCTGGTCCGGACCAGCAAGGGCGACATCGAGGCGCAGCGCATTATGGCGGCAACGGGCGCGTTTCGGCATCCGGTGATCCCGGCCATCGCGCCCCTGACGGAAGCTGTTACGCAGATCCATTCCTTTCTTTACAAGAATTCAGCTTCCCGAAGGGGCGGTGATGGTGGTGGAGGCAGGCTCCTCGGGCGCGCAGATCGCGGACGAGCTGAGCCACGCAGGGCGCAAGATATTCCTGTCGGTCGGTCCGCATGACCGCCCGGCGCGCCGTTATCCGGGGGCGCGATTTTGTCTGGTGGCTGGGCGGTCTGGGCCGGTGGGACGTGGCCGCACCTGCGCCGGGCACCGAAAATGTAACTATTTCCGTCAGCGGGGCCCCGCCGATGCCTGTATCGCGCGGACGTGGATCGACCTGCCTGAGGAGCCGCAAGCAAGGAAACCTTCTGCGGATCCTGGCTGCGTGACAGATCCGCTCCGTTCCATCTAGCTTGTGCTCGCCGCGGGCGGCGAGACGGGCCCCGTCTATTCGGCGGGCATGAAGATCGTCGACAAGGTCAGCTGGCCTGTCGCCAATCTGCGCTGCGACTGGACCGACGACTGCCCGATCAAGGCTATTGCCATGGCGTGGCAGATCTACAAGCCGCAACTGGACGTCTATATCCAGCGCGCGCTCGACCCGCGCGAGGTGCCGTCGTATGGCGCTCCCGGCGATCAAGAACGCCTTGGAGCCAGCCACACAGAATATCATTCAGGACACCGCGACCAGGCGCGACCCCCGTCATGATGTCCTGACTCCGTCCATGGCGATTTGCCCGCTTACGGCGCGGAACAGGTACTGCCAAGTGAACCATTGCAATGGCGGGGGCTATCGCGATCCTTCGGCTGCGGCGGAGATGCGCGGAATTGAAGGAACATGGTGCGCTGCCCGGTATCCAACCGCCCTGCTGGCCGTAATGGGGGTGGAGATCGTACTCAATCGCGGCATGACCCGGGTTGCAGAGGATCATGTGGTCTGCAATTGCGTCTTTGGAGCTGACCTGCCAGTATTCTGCAGATGCGGTGGTCATGGTCGCGTTCCACACTGGCAATGACGAGGTGTATTACGATCTTGTCGTGCGGCGGGAGGAAAGCATCTGTCTTGAAATGCAAGTGGACAATGACCCGAAGCAGGAGCTGCCGTTCGTCCTTACTGCCGCGATCGGCGGCTCTGAGCCCTTTGCGGTCATTCGTGTTATCGCTAGCGCAGGCGCAGCACGCGGTTTCGGACCGGTCCAGGGCTGTTCTTCATTGACCGCATCCACAGGACGATGTCGAGCAGCGGCTGCGTCCATTATCCTCATCGATGTGTCGCTTTTGACAGCAAGGATTACCGCCGGTGACGCTATCTGCCTCATAGGCGCGTTTTGTCGCAAACATATAAGCTGCCTAGAGCGAATGGCATAAAGGAATGACGGAGCGCCTGGCCTCGTGCAGTATTCGGTAGGCGATGATCTTGAAATACGCCTGTCGTGGTTTGCGAATTCACTGCGGCGTCTCTGGAGAACAGTGGTGACGAACCCATTGTCCCCATTTGGCGCCAAAATGAACACACACGGAGAGAGGAACGCATGTCACAAACACCACGACCCGGCACACCATCACGATCAAGTCACAAGGGCCGCCCCCGTGATAGCCGGAAAGAGCAAGCCGCTCTCCGGGGCCAACACCTCCCCGATCCCGCAGAAGAGGCAATTCCTTTGCCAGAGGGAGCGACCGAGATCATCAGCACCGATTATCAGATCGGGCAGGATAACGTTGAGCGCGCTAGGCCGGTCGCCTTTGACGTTCATAACCCGGTCTTTGCCATATCAGCCGTCGTTGTTGTTCTATTTACCGGCGCCACATTGCTATTTCCTGACACACTCGGGCCGTTCTTCGCCGCGCTGCGCGATATCGTAACGAGTAATTTCGACTGGTTCTTTCTGATCTCGGGCAATGTTTTCGTTCTGGTCTGTCTGGGCCTGATCCTGTCGCCACTGGGTTCCGTGCGTCTTGGCGGGCCCGAGGCATCGCCTGATTTCAGTCTTATGGGCTGGTTCTCGATGCTGTTCGCAGCAGGCATGGGCATCGGCCTGATGTTCTATGGCGTCAGCGAGCCTCTGGGCCATTTCACCGCCGCGCTTGGCGGGCCAGTGGTAGAAAACGGAGTGCGCACGGATTGGGCGCCGCTGGACGGTGCGCTGGGTGATGAAATGGGTGCCCGCAGGCTGGCGATGGCCGCGACAATCTTTCACTGGGGTCTGCATCCATGGGCGATCTATGCCGTTGTTGCGCTGGCTCTGGCGTTGTTCGCCTATAACAAAGGACTGCCGCTGACGCTGCGCTCGGTGTTCTATCCGATCTTCGGGGAGCGTGTATGGGGCTGGCCGGGACATATCATTGACGTTCTGGCGGTTCTGGCGACGCTGTTCGGGCTTGCCACATCACTGGGCATCGGTGCCGAACAGGCCGCCGCTGGCTTCCACTTCCTGTTTGGGTGGAGCACATCGACGACGACAAAGATCGTGCTGATCCTAGTGATCACGGCCATAGCAACTGCATCGGTCGTCCTGGGCGTTGAAAAGGGCGTCAAGCGACTGTCCGAGATCAACATGGTGCTGGCGATCGTTCTTCTGCTGTTTGTGATTGCCTTTGGATCCACCACCGCGATCCTGACCGGCTTTTTCGGCAACCTGCGCGCCTATGCGGTCGAGCTGATCCCGTTGTCGAACCCGTTCGGACGTGACGACGACAACTTCCGTCAGGGTTGGACGGCATTTTATTGGGCTTGGTGGATCAGCTGGTCACCGTTTGTTGGCATGTTCATCGCCCGCGTCAGCCGGGGCCGCACCGTGCGCCAGTTCCTGGTTGCAGTTCTAATCGTGCCGTCACTGATTTCAGTTCTTTGGATGACGGCCTTCGGCGGCTCAGCCATTACGCAGGCGCTGGACGGCTTTACCGGCGTGACCGATGCGGCGCTGGAGCTGCAATTGTTTCAGATGCTGATGCAGATCCCGCTAACGGCGGTGACCAGTTTTGTCGGTATCGTACTGGTCATCGTGTTCTTTACGACCTCGTCCGACTCTGGCTCGCTGGTGATCGACACAATCGCTGCGGGAGGCAAGATCAATGCGCCTGTTCCGCAGCGGATCTTCTGGTGCACCTTCGAGGGGCTGGTTGCAATTGCCCTGATGCTGGGCGGCGGCTTAGCAGCCCTGCAGGCAATGGCAGTGTCCACAGGATTGCCGTTCACGCTGGTTTTGTTGGGCGCCTGCTGGGCAACGGTTAAAGGCCTGATCGCTGAGAAGCGCGAGCTGTCCTGACGCCAGAAACAACAAGCAGGGGCGGATGCGGCCCGGCCCTGCTGAACGGCGCCGTCAGCCACATCCAGATTGGTGGATGGTGCCTGCCATTTCCCGACCATATTCATGATGCCTGCCCCGTAGAGCGCATGGTAATGTGTAACTGTCTCGTTTTTTTGCGAATGAGCGCTTTGTCCCGCACTGCTGATCTTCCAAGGTGGCGCAACTCTTCCAAGGTGGCGCAGCGAACGGCCGTTCTATGGCGGCGTGGGCGACCACTCCCGATCCTCCTTCAGTAGTGTGTTGGCGAGAGGCAGGAGCTTCCGCATGGTGGCCGTGATCGCGACCTTGAACGGCTTGCCCCCGGTCCAGCTTTTTCTCGGCTCCGAGGCGCCCGGGGGCCGACGGCCCAGTCCCCACCCCGCATACCTCGATCGTCGGTTCTCCGGGAGAGGCGTCCCGCATGCCGAAACGTCCTGCAGGAAAGATAAGAGGGCATCTGTCTTGAAATGCAAGAGCGGTCGGTTCGCGCCCGTAGCAACAGCTTCGCTTCGCGGTGGCCGCTTCCATATCAGCGCAAGGGTTACCATATTGCTGGTCATAAGTGACCGGCGGATTGAAAGAGACCGTCGCTTGCTGTTGTGATCCGGAAGGAAATCCTCCGGATCACCGAGTGTCAGAGGATATGAGATAAGGCCGAATGCGCATCCTCATTCAGTCGACACCAGATCTAGACCGAGCGCCGTCGCAGAAACGCCAATCCCATCAAACCTCCCGCGAGAAGCGGCAGGCTTGCGGGAAGTGGAATGGGTGCGGGTATCTCACCCCCACCGTTGCCTCCGCCAAGGTCGCCTTCTACATCCGAGGCTGTAATGAGAAGGTTGTCGAACGCGGCGTATTGCCCTTCGAGAAGATCGAACTGAAGGGTAACGTTGCCGTCACTGTTCCCCCTTGTGGAGAATGCCAACACGCCCTCGGTCCAGTCAAATACCGCTTGAGGCGATGCTGTGCCGGTCAGAGTTTGTTTCGACAACACGTTGCCGTTACCCGTCAAGCTTGCGCCGCCACCGGGGTTATCGAAGAGGGTGAAACCCAGCGTGGGCACGAGACCTTCAGATGGTAGAAACGGCCCTGAGAACGCGCTGAGATCAATGCTAGATAAGATGATACCGAGATTGAGAAAATTTCTGTTGCCGACGTTGAAGCTAAGTCCCAACCGATCATCTTGACCGTCCCAGATGCCGAGCGCAAAGTCGCCACCAAGTCCGCCTGGATCAGAATATCCCGTGTCGAACGCTGCGCTGCCGCCACCACGCCGAGATCCAGAGATGTTCAGGGTCTCGACCGTGAACGCTTGTGCAAAACTGAAGCCAGGAGGCTGGTTACCGTAGTTTTCGTTCACGCTAGTCGAGATGTTGATATCGTCGCCGTCATTGACGAACTTCTGAGGATTCTCAAAGTCCTGATCATACAGCACGACTGTTGCTGAGTTTGCAGCGGATCCGAACAACACCGCTGATGCGAGAACAAATCGAGAAAAATACTGAGCCATCATGCTTCCTTTCGATCCGGTGTCCAAGGGCGTCTGATTTCCATATCGAATACAAATAGATGAGCACGAGTCAGCAGTTATTAACAAATGTTTTTCGGTGGACTATCCAAATAGCTAGCCGGCTGCCTCCAAGCTTTGCGACAAATTGCATCCGGAAGTGAATGCCGTGCACCGTGCGCAGGAGCCGAAGCTGAAATTAGCCATTTCGTCGCGAACCACGAGCGGCAACCCTGTTCCCGCATTGAGCAAGTTCAATCAAGGTGTAGCGAGTGACTTTGCATCAGCATCAGGGCGGCGTCAGCACCCACTCCCGATCCTCCGTCAGCAACGTGTTGGCCAGCACGATCAGCTTTCGCATGGTGGCCG
>JAUNVT010000180.1 GCA_030540655.1 Rhodobacterales bacterium | reverse complement strand
TCTCCTCTGTTTGCAACCTTGAATCAGACGTCAGGTGATTTGGGAATCCTGAACGGCAACAGCCCTTAGTGCACGGATCGGGCGTTTCAGGCAGATGAGGTTTCCGCCTGTTGCTTGCGAGCATGAAAGACAAAACCGAGGAAGTTCAGAAGGATTTGTGCTGCAAGTATGGCCGTCGTACCGGTGTGATCATAATCGGGCGCGACCTCGACAAGGTCCATGCCAACAACCTCGTGGCGCTCGGCCAGCGCCTGCAGCATCTCTAGCACTTCGTAATAAAGGAAACCCCCGTGGCTGGGTGTGCCGGTGCCGGGCGCGATGGAGGGGCAGAAGCCGTCTATATCCAGAGTCACATAGACGCGCGCGCCTTCGGGAATGCGGTCAATGACCGCCTTGGCGCCCAATGCGCGCACCTGGCGCACCGACAAGATGTCCGATCCCATTTCGCGCGCGGCCTCATAGCCGTCGCGCGCGGTTGAGGACACGTTGCGGATCCCCACCTGCGTCATGCCAGTCACATAGGATTTTTCAGATGCACGGCGCAATGGGCTGCCATGGCCAAAGCGTACGCCGTGCCGCTCATCGACGAAATCGAGATGCGCGTCGATCTGGAAAATATGAATATCGCCCTGCCCTTCGAAAGCGTCGATGCAAGGTATGTTGACGGAATGATCGCCGCCGATCACCACCGGAAGGGCACCGGCATCCAGAATGGCTTTTACACCAGTCCTGATGTTGGCATGGCTGGAAACAGTATCGGTGTGAATGATATCCGCATCGCCAATGTCGACGATCCGCACCGAGCCCGGCAAATAAGTGCAGTCATCTTCGTGGTCATAGGCGCCTGCATGGCCGAAGGTGAACAGCGTTGATGCCTCGCGCACCGCCCGCGGTCCAAAGCGTGTACCGGACCGAAACTGCGTCCCAAGATCGAACGGTGCGCCCAGGATCGCGACATCCGCGTCGATCGCGCTCCAGTCACTGATATAGGGGCGTTTGCCAAAGGTGGCGATACCGACGAAGGGTAAATCAAGGCGTCCGGTTTCATATCCGTGAGCGACAGAGTCCTTGCTTTGATCCGGCATGTTATTCTCCATTATATGTCAGGTTGAGTTATCTAAACGCAAGGTCGCGCAGACCCAGCGCAATCCAGGGAAATGCCACCAGCAGCGCCGCCACCAGCAGCAGCATGATGAGGAATGGCGGCACACCACGTACGACTTCGATGAAGGGCCTTTTGAAGACGGCAATGGCAGTGAACAGATTGCATCCGAACGGCGGGGTTGCCGCGCCAATGGCAATCTGAAGCGTCACCAGCACCCCGACCAGAACCGGATCGAGCCCGGTATTGGCAATGACCGGGGCAAAGATCGGCACAAGGATCAGCATGACGACGATCGAGTCAACGAACATGCAGCCGAGAAAGAAGGCTATGTTGATGATGACCAGCACCTTGAGCGGGCTGGCATCCGCCAGACCTACCGCCGCAAGGATTGTTTGTGGCACCTGGGCAAAGGATATGGTCCACGAAAAGGCCGCCCCGGTGGCGATCAGAATGAAGATAACGGAGGTCATGACGCCGGTGGACAGGACTATGTCCCACAGATCCTTCATGCTGATCGAGCGGAAGATCAGCAGTTCCAGAATGGCCGCGTAAAGGACACAGATGGCCGCGGCTTCGGTCGGGGTAAAGATGCCGCCATAGATGCCGCCGATGACAACCACCGGAAAACCGAGCGGCCAGAGCGCGCGGCGCATGGCGGTAAAACGTTCGCCCCAGCCCGCGCGAGGCTCGACCGGGATGTCCTCGCGCCAGGCGACGAACCAGCACCATGCCGAAAACAGCACGACGACAAGCAGGCCCGGCCCGATACCGGCAATGAACAGTTCGGCAATAGAAGTGCCCGACAGAACGCCATAGACGATCATGCCGATGGAGGGCGGGATGAGATAGGCGAGATCGGCCGCGTTCACGATCAGCCCGATGGTGAAATCATCGCGGTAGCCGGCCTTCAGCATTCTGGGTCTGAGCGCCCCGCCGACCGCAACAACGGTTGCCTGAGTGGACCCGCAGACCGCGCCGAACAGAGCGCAGGCGGAGGTGGTTGAAATCGCCAACCCGCCACGGATATGGCCCATGAAGCGCATGACCAGATCCACGAGCCGATCCGCCGAGTGGCCGCGCGTGATGATATCGGCTGCCAGAATGAACATAGGGACCGCTACCAGCGCCGAAGGCTTCACACCTCCGATCATCTGCTGAACGACCTGCTGTACCGACAGGCTGGGAAAATACAGCAGGAATGCAAGGATAGTCGCCGTCAGCAGCGGCATCATCATCGGAAATCCCGCCAGAAGCAGCAGGAACATCACGCTGATCATCATAAGTGTCATATGATCACTCCTTGCCGGCGTTTGCGGGGCGGGTGTTTGCAGGCGGGCCGTCGAGCTTTTGCAACTCCATCATGGTTGCCAGTTCCGGATCTTCGTACCCATCGGTGTGGCAATGCGAGATCCAGACCTCGTCCGAACGGGTCAGGTTGACGATGACAGTCGCGACATATTGCACACCGGCGAGGAAAAAGCCGATGACCACAGCGACATAGGTGATCCACAGCGGCAGTTGCATCGCCGGAGTGATGCGCCCACGCCCCGCAACCTTGTCCACATATTCCCACGCGTACCACGCCAGCAGAAACATCGCGGCCGCGCTGAGCAAAGCGATCAGCGCCATCAGCAGGCGGCGCGGCGCGTCGGGCACCATGTCATAAAGCGCGGACATACGAATATGCAGCCCCTTGCGGGTGACATAACCAAGCCCGATAAAGGTGATCGTTACCATTGCAATCTCGTTCACCTCCTCTGAAAAGTAGAGGCTTTGCGAAAACACATAGCGCCCGAACACGTTGGCGATGGTATTTATGGCCATCACTGTTACGGAAAGGCCCACAATCAGCGCCTCCAGCATCGAAATTGCCTGATCTAGCCAAAGCAAAAGACGCCAACGGCTGTGATCTTGCATGGCATCGTCTCCCCCGAGTTTTGTCCGTTCGCCCGCCCCCGCTTGCAGGGGCGGGCTGTCGAGATCACTGGGCCATTTCGGCTTTGAGCGATTCCAGCAACTCAGCACCGCGCGGGCTGATCACCTTGTCGATCTTGGTCTGCGTGTCCTTCGCACGCTCGCTGAACTGGGCGCGTTCCTCGTCGGTCAGGGTGATCATCTGAATGTCCGGCTTGGCGGCCTTGATCTTGTCCAGCCGCTCGTCGTTGAACTGTGCGACGACGGGAGCGATGAAATCGTAGAGGCCCGCAAAGGTTTCATCGATCAGCGCCTTGCGCTCATCGGGCTGGTCCTGATACCAATCTTCTCCGCTCATCACGATGGTGATCAGTTCTTCGCCGCCCGCCCAGATCATGTAATCGGTGTTCTCGTAGAACTTCATCTCTTCGATCGTCGGAACCGGGTTGACCTGCCCATCGACCTGGCCCAGCTGCAACGCGCCATAAACATCGCCAAAAGGCACCGGCGTCGGGCTGAAGCCAAGATCCTCATAGGCAGTGACCAGCAGCGGCGACACCATCACGCGCATCTTGAAATTGTCGGCATCCTCGGGGCTGCGCACTTCGCGCTTGGTGGTCCAGACCTGCTGTCCTTCCGAGTAGAGTGCGCCAAGGTGCAAGCCTTTATTCGCAAGATCCTCCGCCATGTCCTCGTGCAGTGTCTTGCTGGTGGCCAAGAGAGTGTTGAGCTTTTCCGGATCGTTCGGGAACAGATAGGGCGTCAGCAGAAACTGGCTGTCAGGCGCGATCGTGCCCAGGTTGCCTACCGACAGGTTGGAGAACTGGACCACCCCATCTGCGGTCTGTTCCGCCACTTCCGACGGCGTGCCAAGCGAGCCGAGCGGATAGATCGTAACGGTGACGTCGCCGTCAGTGGCAGCTTCGATACGCTTTTTGAACTCCTGCGCATAGGAATCCATGATCGAGCCCGGTATTTCTTCGATCGCAAATTTCCAGTCTTCTGCAAAGGCCCCGCCAGCAAGGCCGAGGCCAATTACCGCAGCAATCACGGACGTTCCGGCAAATCGTTTCATCATCTGATCTCTCCACTGAAGGTATGCACTTCTACGTTGCGAGTCACAGGATATACGCGGGCGCTAACATCGTTAAACTACGAGTTTGAGATGTTCACATCTGAATTTTTGATGTTTAAGCTTTGAGTGGAGAACCAAGTACATGCAGGTCAATGATTATTCGATCCGCAGCCTGCGGACGTTCTGCGCAGTGGTCGAAAACAGCGGGTTCGGCGGGGCACAGGAGATTCTCGGCGTCAGCCAGTCCGTGGTTTCAACCCACATCAAGGATCTGGAACTCAAGCTCGGCTTCACCCTGTGCCAGCGCGGGCGCAGTGGTTTTGTCCTTACCGAAAAGGGCAAGGCAGTCTATCATGAGGCCAAGGATTTCCTCAAGTCGCTGGAAATTACCGAAGCCAATCTGGGCGCGCTCCGTCGCGCGCTAAAGGGCCAGTTACGGGTAGGGGTTGTTGATTGCGTGGCTGACGATCCAAATTTGCCAATCCCGCGTGCAATCCGCCGCTTTTGCAGCAAAGGCCATGATGTACGCCTGACGCTCGACATCGGCACGCCCGATCATCTGGGAAAAGCGCTTCAGATCGGCGATATTCATGTTGCTCTCGGACCTTTCCCTGTCCGCCAGCAGAACATCACTTATACGCCCGTTTATATCGAGGAGCATGGCCTTTACTGCGGACGCGATCACCCGCTTTTCGACCGCCCCGCCGAAACGGTGACGTTTGACGATGTCGCCAGCAGCGCCATGACAGTGCGGCCCTATATGCAGCACGCCAAACTTGCCAATCTTCCCCAAGCCAATGCTACGGCCTTTGCCTCGTATATGGAAGCGCAGGCGCTGCTCATCAGGAGTGGCTGTTTTCTCGGCTTTCTTCCGATCCATTTCGCCGACCGTTTCATCCAACGCGGCCAGTTACGTCATATTGATTGGCTGGATATCAAATGGCGCTCGCAATATTATATAGCAGTGCCGGCAGCCCCCTCAAAACTGGTCCGGGAATTTGTGTCAGACTTGAAGACGGAACTGAAAGCCTAGGGTCAGGATCCATTGATTTCCGACGGGCTGCGTGATTCACGGCTGCGAAAACGGAGTGGTGATATGAGCGATCTTTACTGG
>JAUNVT010000179.1 GCA_030540655.1 Rhodobacterales bacterium | reverse complement strand
GCGTGTCTGGCCAATCGACCTCTCCGAAATGGAGCGTCGCCTCGAATGGCTCCATGGCAAAGTTGAACGGTTTTATCCGTGTTAAAAGGTTCAGTGTCACTTCCGTGTGGTTGCGCCCGAAATCAGCCAGGCGCGGCATCAGCGAGCGCATGCCAAATGTCGGCAAGATGCTGGGTTGAGCGAGCCCTCCCCGACGGACTGACCGTCAATTTCAAAGATGCCTGCGCGATCTGCTTGAGCGCCGCACGCACTTCGGCGGCGTATTGCACTGCATCCGGCGTCAGTGCGATACGTCGCCTGTTCCGCACAAACCGCGCGTGGCCCAATCGATCCTCCAATACCTGAATCTGGCGGCTGACCGCGCTTTGCGCCAGCGCCTCTGCGGCCGAGGTCGGCTGCCCCGCCGGCCCAGCGCCTCCAATACCCGCAGGCAGGCGGTAGGCGGTAAAAGCCTGCGGGGCAGGGCCGTATATTCCGCTTCCTCACGTGTCGCCGCAAAAGACTTTATTCAGTTCTGCGTCTAAAAGTATTATATCGCAAGGATAACGCATGAGTAACTCAGCGAAAGGTATTGTCATGAGCCTCGACTCTCCCGCAATCAAAGCAAAAGACGCTCCCGATCTGGGCAGCTTTGACTGGAAAGACCCGTTCCGCCTGAGTGATCAGCTGAGCGAGGAAGAACGGATGATTGCCGACAGCGCCCGCACCTTTGCTCAGGAAAAGCTTCAGCCCCGCGTGATCAAAGATTACGCGAATGAGGCCGTCAGCCCTGAACTGTTTCCGGAAATGGGCGAGATGGGCCTTTTGGGTACCACCATTCCCGAAGAGTATGGCGGCATCGGCGCGGGCTATGTCAGCTACGGACTGGTTGCGCGCGAAATCGAGCGTGTCGATAGCGGCTACCGGTCAATGATGAGCGTGCAGTCATCCCTGGTGATGTATCCGATCTATGCCTACGGCACCGAAGAGCAACGCCAGAAGTATCTGCTTGAACTTGCTACCGGCCAGTTGATCGGCTGCTTTGGCCTGACCGAGCCGGATGCCGGCAGCGATCCGGCGGGAATGAAAACCCGGGCGGAGAAGATTGATGGCGGCTATCGCCTGACCGGCGCAAAGATGTGGATCTCGAACAGCCCCATTGCGGATGTTTTCATTGTCTGGGCCAAATCCGATGCGCATGAGGGCAAGATCAAGGGTTTTGTGCTGGAAAAAGGCATGGACGGCCTGAGCGCCCCCAAGATTGCCGGCAAACAATCTTTGCGTGCCTCTGTCACCGGAGAGATTGTGATGAAGGGCGTGGAGGTGGGCGAGGATGCGCTCCTGCCGAATGTGGAGGGGCTGAAGGGCCCGTTCGGGTGCCTGAACCGCGCGCGCTATGGTATCGCCTGGGGTGTCATGGGCGCAGCCGAATTTTGCTGGCAGGGCGCGCTGCAATACGGGCTCGACCGCTACCAGTTCCGCAAGCCGATCGCACAGACGCAGCTTTTCCAGCTGAAGCTGGCAAACATGCAGACGGAAATTACACTGGGCCTTCAGGCTGCGCTGCGCGTGGGCCGTCTGATGGATGAGGCGAATGCCGCGCCCGAGATGATCAGTCTGATCAAGCGCAACAACTGCGGCAAGGCGCTGGATATCGCGCGCATGTCCCGTGATATGCATGGCGGCAACGGCATTTCCGAGGAATATCATGTCATCCGCCACATGGTGAACCTTGAGACAGTAAATACGTATGAAGGTACGCATGATGTTCATGCCCTGATCCTGGGGCGTGCGCAGACAGGGTTGCAGGCATTTTTCTGATCGCGGGCCGAACAATAAAACCAGGCGCGGGCGGAAGATCCTTCACCGCGCCCTTGGCCTTTGCGCAAATTTCCGTCAAGGCTATGCCGGACCATCCGGCGGATTGCCACCGGAGGCAAAGGGACGCAGCGGATGACTCAAACGGCAGATATAATTGTCATCGGCGGCGGAATTGCCGGTATTTCAGCTGCGGCGGTGCTGGCAGCGGATGCCCGTGTGCTGGTGCTGGAGGCCGAGCCGCAGATGGGCTACCATTCCACGGGGCGGTCGGCCGCCATCTATATCCGTAATTATGGTAATTCCGTTTTGCGCGCCATCAACGCGCTGTCCGAACCGACGCTGGCACAGCCGGAGGGGATCAGCGATCACAGTCTTCTGTCGCCCCGCGGCGAACTGCTTATCGCGTCCGAGGATGAGATGCCGACGCTGGAGGCCTATGCGGCGGGCGCGACGGGGCTTGACCGGCTCAGCGGCGCTGAATGTGTCAACATCGTGCCGATCCTGCGGCCTGAGCGCATTGCAGGCGCCATTTACGAGGGCAGCGCTCAAAGCATAGATGTCGATCGTATGTTGCAGGGCTATGTGCGCCTTCTGAAAGCATGCGGCGGGCAAATAATGACGGGTGCGCGGGTGTCCTCCATCATGCGCGAGGGCAGTTTGTGGCGGGTGGATGCTTGCGGCACGAGCTTTGTGGCGCCGACGGTCGTCAACGCGGCGGGTGCCTGGGCGGATGAGGTCGCGGCGCTGGCCGGGGCGCAGCGTATGGGGCTGCAACCGATGCGCCGGTCGGCCGCGCTTTTGCGGCTGGACCCTGAGCATGACATCGAAAGCTGGCCTCTTTTCGGAACCGCTTCCGAGACATGGTATGCCAAGCCCGACGCCGGCAGGCTGATGGTCTCCCCCGCTGACGAGGATCCCGTCGATCCCCACGATGCCTGGGTCGATGACATGGTTCTGGCCGAAGGGCTGGACCGTTACGAACAGGCGGTGACAGTCCCGGTCACCCGCGTCGAACACAGTTGGGCGGGGCTGCGCACTTTTGCGCCCGACCGCACGCCGGTTGTCGGGTTTGCGCCCGATTTAGAAGGGTTTTTCTGGCTGGCCGGACAGGGCGGTTACGGCGTGCAGACCGCGCCGGCATTGTCGCAGACTGCCGCCGCCCTGATCACCGGACAGCGCCCCGCATTGCCATCCGAAACTTTGGCCGCCTTGGCGCCAGAGCGGTTTTGCTGAATTGATATCAAACGATAGCCCCTAGGAGAGTTCAAGTATATGATCGACATCACCCGCAGCGATACCGGCCCCCGCATGAGCCAGATGGTCCGGCATAATGGCACCATTTACCTGGCCGGGCAGGTCGGCAATCCGGGCGACAGCGTCACCGAACAGACCAGGACATGCCTTGCCAATATCGACAGGCTGCTTGCCGAGGCGGGATCGGACAAGACGCGGATTCTGCAGACCACCATCTGGATGGCCGACATGAAGGATTTTGCGGAAATGAATGCGGTCTGGGATACTTGGGTGCCACAGGGCCATTCGCCTGCGCGTGCCTCGGGCGAATCAAAACTGGCGACGCCGGAATACCTGGTGGAATTCATTGTAATAGCGGCAGAATCGTAAGCGTTTTCGACAGCCTGCACCCGCCCGGATGATACTGGGCGGGCGCGTTTTCTAAACCATCATTTCCTTGGTTGCCGTCAGGCGGATATCGGGATAATCGCGTTGAATGCGGTCGATATCCCACTGCATCCGCGTCAGGTAGACGATATCATCGTCATTATCATGGGCGATATGAGCCTGATTTGCCTTAATGAACGCGTCCAGCGCGGCCTGCTCGCCCTGCGCCCAGCGGGCTGACGTAAACTGGGATTGCTCAAACCGCACGGGCAGGCCGTATTCCAGTTCGATCCGGCTGGCCAGTACCTCGAACTGCAGGGCACCGACCACGCCCACGATGAAGCCGCTGCCGAACAGCGGCTTGAACACTTTGGCGGCGCCCTCTTCGGCAAATTGCATCAGCGCCTTTTCCAGATGTTTGGATTTCAACGGATCGCCCGCGCGGGCAACCTGAAGCAGTTCGGGCGCGAAGCTGGGGATGCCCGTCACGCGCAGCGCCTCGCCTTCGGTCAGGGTGTCGCCAATGCGCAGCTGGCCGTGGTTGGGGATGCCAATGATGTCACCGGCCCATGCTTCTTCGGCCAATTCTCGGTCCGATGCCAGAAACAGCACCGGATTTGTGATCGTCATCGGCTTTTTCGAGCGCACATGGGTGAGCTTCATCCCACGGTGGAAATGCCCCGAGGCAAGACGAAGGAACGCGACGCGATCGCGGTGTTTGGGGTCCATATTGGCCTGCACCTTGAACACGAACCCGGTCACCTTGTCCTCTTCGGGGGCGATCTGTCTTGGCTGCGCGCTTTGCGGCTGGGGCGCGGGGCCGTAGGCGGCGATACCTTCCATCAACTCCCTGACGCCGAAGGAGTTGATCGCGGAGCCGAACCAGATCGGGCTTAAATGCCCTTCCAGCACGGCCTGCGGGTCCAGCGCGGGCAAAAGCTCGCGCGCCATCTCGACCTCTTCGCGCAGTTGAGCGACCAGATGCGGGGGCAGGTGCGCGTCGAGCGCCGGATCGTCCAGACCATCGATCTTGACACTGGTCGCCAGCTTGTTCCGGTCGGCGCGGTCCATCAGTTCCAGCCGGTCGTTCAGCATGTCGTAGCATCCGACGAAATCGCGCCCCATGCCGATGGGCCAACTGGCGGGGGTAATGTCGATGGCCAGATTTTGTTGGATTTCATCTATGATGTCAAAGGTATCACGGCTTTCCCGATCCATCTTGTTGCAAAAGGTCATTATCGGCAGATCGCGCAGGCGGCACACCTCGAACAGCTTTTGCGTCTGGGATTCCACGCCTTTGGCGCCGTCAATTACCATGACTGCCGCATCTACGGCCGTAAGGGTGCGGTATGTGTCTTCCGAGAAATCCGAGTGGCCGGGTGTATCCACCAAATTGAACCGGAAGTCTTTGAAATCGAAGGACATGGCAGAGGCGGATACGGAAATGCCTCGGTCTTTTTCCATCTGCATGAAGTCGGATCGTGTGCGCCGTGCCTCGCCCTTGGCCCGCACCTGTCCCGCCATCTGGATCGCCCCGCCGAAAAGCAGGAATTTCTCCGTAAGTGTCGTCTTGCCCGCATCGGGATGCGAGATGATCGCAAAGGTGCGGCGGCGCGCGATCTCGAATGGCAGGTCGGGGCGGTTTTTGGGATTGTCCAGCATGTGCCGCGTATAGAGCGCACCGCGAAGGCACGCAATAGAGAGGGCGGAACCGGAATTTTCACCTTTTGGTCGCGGGTTGGCTGGCCTATCGTCACTCGAAACGCCGCAGCATCTGCCTTGGGCAGCGTGGCGCAAGTGGTTCTCATCAAAA
>JAUNVT010000178.1 GCA_030540655.1 Rhodobacterales bacterium | reverse complement strand
AGTGGGCCAATTACCGGCTGCTGATCATTGATGAACTGGGGTATGTGCCGCTGTCGCCAACCGGCGCGGAACTGCTGTTTGAGGTCTTTCCGCAGCGCTACGAGCGCGGATCAACCATCGTGACGTCCAATTTGCCGTTCGATGAATGGACCAGCACCTTCGGGTCTGAGCGCCTCACAGGCGCGCTTCTCGACCGGCTGACCCACCATGTCCACATCCCTGAAATGAACGGTGAGAGCTACAGGCTCAAACACAGCCGCCAATCGGGCAAAGCCTAACGCACAATCACCACAACCAGGTTTGCCCACAGCCCCGCACAGCTTCGTTGCTCTGTGGGGGCACTCCGTCGTGCGGGGCCATGGACAAACCCAAATCAAGTAAAGTGGCGCTGTTTTACTCCGGCCAGTCCAGCAAGGTGGCGCAGTATTGCTCCGGCGACTGGTGCACTTTTGGTCCGGCGTTGACAGTTGATACAAGTTTCGTCCATCCGCCAGGATCCAGCTGTTTTCTGCTTCCGCTTGTGTAATTCCATCGAGATTAACGGGGCATATTTCACGGCCCGTCAATTCTGGGTAGCATAATCCATGTCGGCCCCCCTTCGGCCATGATCTCCTCCAGATCACGACACGGAACCGCCTATCAGACATGAAAAACACAGCCTACAGGATGACCGATTTGGGATAATAGCTGCCTTTGAGGTCAGTCGCTACGATCAGATACCCGCTCGCCACTTCAAAAGGCGGCGTCTGTCACAGCTTGGCGAGCAGGCCATATTCTCAATATTTTGCGGCAGAACCCCCTCACCTACTCTGTCTTTGACGTGACATTTAAAAGATCGCGGATTGCCTTTATTTCAGACGCCCCACTGACGGCCACTTGCTGCTCCAACCTGCGGTAATGGGCCAGAACCTGCTCGCCGGTTTCGGTCAGGCGTGCGCCTCCGCCCTGGATCCCGCCGCGGGTGCTGTCCACCAGCGGTGCGCGGAAGGCCTTGTTCATTGCCTCCACCAGCATCCAGGCGCGCTTGTAGCTCATCTTCATCTCGCGCCCTGCCGCCGCAATAGAGCCGTGACTTGCGATCAGATCCAGCAGATCCGCTTTTCCGGGTCCCAGCATCAGATCATCGCCAAAATAAAGGCGCAGGCGCAAGCGCACATAATCGGTATCAGAATTCCCGTTCATTCGCGCAGAATTGCCGATCCGGCGCCTGCGGACAACCCGATATGGGATCCTGTTGATTGACCCCGGAGCCTTCGGCTGCGATATAACCTGATGAACATATCGCATATCAGGAGGCTGTCATGAAGCTGAGCGCCCGCAATGTATTGTCCGGCACTGTCACCGAAATCGTCACAGGCGCAGTTACATCGCATGTCCGCCTAGATGTCGGCGGAACTAGCGTCACGTCATCTGTCACCAATGAAGCGGTGGAGGAGCTGGGGCTGGTGGTGGGCGAACAGGCCTATGCGGTTGTCAAGGCGAGCGACGTGATGATTGGAAAAGACCAATGACAATGGGCCGGAGTGCGCTGCGTGAGGGAGAGGTGACAATCGAGTTGCCGACACGCCCGCATGATGCGGGATTGTGGTTCATCGGGCACATCAGAACGCCGTGGACATCGCGCGACGAGTGCCCGAGGCAGGGTGACGCCGCGGAAGGTCCGCTGTGCCGGATCGAGTTGGATCGCGAATGGGTGCCCGCGCTGGATGGCGTTGGACAAAACGAACGGTTGCAGATCCTTTACTGGATGCACGACGGGCGCCGGGATCTCCTGCGCCAGAGCCCGCGCTCGGATGGGACCACGCGCGGCACGTTCTCCCTGCGCTCGCCGATGAGGCCAAACCCGGTTGCATCCTCGATGGTAACGTTGGTTAGTGTCGAGGGGAATATCCTGACGGTGAGAGGCCTTGATTGCATCGACGGCACGCCATTGATCGACATCAAGCCCGAATTCTGCCCGGTAAAGGCACCCGCGCCGTGAACGCCCTTGCGGTGGCCCTGCGCTGTGTGATGGTTTTGGCCGGGGTGACCCTGCCTGGCTTGGCGCCGCCGCTCGTGAGGTAACGGATGCGACCGGCCGGTCATTGCCATGCCGGACGTTCCAGGCTTCTTGGAGGCGCATCCCCGCGTCTGAGCCATTTCTTGCAGTGGCTAAAGGTCTTTTTAAACGGGCAACGAAGATTTATTGAAACCGCTGAATGAGCGCGTTCGGGATGATGAAATCCGTTGCCATGGTATCCGGCGATATCAGAACGTAATCCGCAGGGCGGCCCGGGTCATTTGTGATCCGGGCCTGCGGGATTTTCTCAGATCTTCGGATGGGCCGCTTTTTTTCTTCGGCGCAGCATTGCGATTGCACCGAGAGCAGGCAGAAGCAGCGCCGCACTGCCCGGCAGCGGGACCGGTGCAACGGTTGTTACTGCGTCCGACACCTCAAGTGAAACAAGGTTCGAAACTCCGCGTCCCCCCCGGACATCTTCGGCGAAAAGCAATCTGGCAAACCCGTCGTCACCCAGCAGTCCTGCGTCATCCGAGTAGGCAACCAGCTTGTCTTTCTGCGGATCGCCATAGCGCGGCAGCAGTTCAGCCAAGGCATAGGCGATCTGATAACCGTCATTGCCGGTCGCCACGACCACTTTGCTCAAAATGTCGTTTTTCACGTCGGGGTCGGTGACGATACCGGCGTCTGTCAGCAGATCACCCAGATGCACACCGGTATATGAAACGGCGACAGCCGGATCGCCTTTGCGACGCTCGCGGGTCAGCGCATCACGCGCCTCCAGTGCCTCCAGATCATAAGTGCCGGAGATTTCAACTGCGCCGGAAAGAGTAAAGGACTCGCTGCGGCCTCCAGGCAGATCCGGCTTGCCCAAGGCCGCATCCACGACCTCGAGGCTGACCAGATCCGAGACATTGCGGCTGCGGGCCGCGTCTCCCGGCAAGACCAGCGTCAGCCCTTCTTCGCTGCCTGATTCCTGATTGCGTTCATAGGCAATGATCTGTGGAGTATCCTTGCCCCCATATCCCGGATCCAGTTCGCCCATTGACACGACCGCGCGATACCCGTCCTGCCCTCTCGCCACGACATACTTGCTGAGGATGTCGTTCTTGACGTCAGGATCAGTGCGCACCTGAGCCCGGTCAAGCAGCGACCAAAGCGAAGCACCGGTATAAGTTACGGGTCCATGATGTCCCACGGCATCCAGCGTGCGGATCTCTTCATCAAAGGCGCGCAGGGATTGCGCCGAATACTGCATCGGATTTGCCACATCGCCATAAACCGACAGGGACATGGTCGCAGCCGAGGCGCTGATCGTGCCTGCCGCAAGAATTCCGACTGCGACCGCTCCTGCACGCAGCGCAGGCATTCTGAAATGATACATCTGTATTTCCTTTTTTGGTTGGAGACATCTGATTTCGACGAGTTAATTCACCTATTCGTTTTACTTTCCCGAAGTGTCAGGCCGGGCAAAGGTGCAAGATTCGAGGATCTCCACCTTCGGTTGTTCATACGGCCTCGCGATGGAGCAAGACCGTCTTCGCATCCGGGCCGATCTTCCAGCCAGAGCGCGAGGAGCAGTTTTCGCGATGCCTCGACATGGATCCATCGGCAAGTAGCGGTTGCCATCTTCATCAATAACCTGCGATATGTTTTTGTAAACCTATTGAAGTCACGGGAGCCTGAGATGCCGACACCGATCTCGGCCATCACGGGCGCTGCAATGATCGTGTTCACGCCGCAATGCGCGAAGGCCATCGACGCCGGGCAAGAAGCGCCAAGTTTGGTCGGCTTTGTCACTTGCCTGATCCAGCGTGGCGACGCGAGCCTCAGGCTGATCGACGGCCCGCTTCAGTTCCTCGAAGGCCGGTTGCTGATACGAGAAGCAAAAGCGGCGCAGTTATGCCAGCCACCGGCGATGCCGCTTGGTCCGGTAGCTGCCATTCTCATATTACGATCTGAGGTGCTCCCCATTCCTTGGACAGGATCCGACGTCTTTAAGCTTTGATCTGCCCCTGCTGATCGGATTGCATGACTTCGATTTGCAATGAGTAGACCACCGCCGGTGGTCGGCGACCAAGCGTCTTGTGCGGGCGGCGGTAATCATAGATCTCCATCCATTTTCGGATGCCGGTGCGGGCTTGAGATTGCTACCTGACAATGCCCGCCCTATTCTTGAAGCAGCTCAGTAGGAGAAGCCGTACATGACACAAATAAGCGAAATCAATCGGCAACTGGTGTTGGCGGAACGCCCTGAAGGCGAACCCACGAAAGACACGTTGAATCTGGTCGAGGGTGAGATCCCTGTTGCCGGCGACAATCAGATGCTGCTGCGGACCGAATACCTTTCGCTCGATCCTTACATGCGGGGCCGGATGAGTGATGCCGCGTCTTATGCCGCATCTGTCGAGATCGGCGATGTGATGGTGGGCGGCACGGTAGCGCAGGTCGTCGAATCAAATGTTGATGGCTTTCAACAGGACGATTGGGTTCTCAGCTTCAATGGCTGGCAGGACTATGCCCTCTCGGATGGCTCGGGCGTCACCAAACTCGATCAGTCGCCGGATCATCTGTCATGGGCGCTGGGTATTCTGGGCATGCCCGGCTTCACTGCCTGGGCGGGTCTGACCCAGATCGGCGCACCAAGGAAGGGCGAGACGATTGCCGTCGCAGCGGCAACCGGTCCGGTCGGCGCCACTGTGGGCCAGATCGGCAAGCTGCTTGGCTGCCGCGTGGTCGGCATTGCCGGCGGTCCGGAAAAATGCGCCTACGCGGTGGATGAATTGGGCTTCGATGCCTGCATTGATCGCAAAGCCCCCGACTTTGCAGACCAACTTGCCAAGGCCTGCCCTGACGGCATCGATGTCTATTTCGAGAATGTCGGCGGCAAGGTGCTGGATGCGGTTATCCCGCTGCTCAACCCGCACGCACGGGTACCGGTCTGCGGGCTGGTATCACAATATAACACGACAGGCCTGCCGGACGGGCCGGACCGGATGAACTGGCTGATGGGCCAGATCCTGAGCAAGAAGATCAAGATGCAGGGCTTCATCATCTTTGACACATTCGGCCATCTTTATCCAGACTTTGCCAAGGAAATGGGCGGCTGGGTCGAAAGCGGCAAGATCAAGTATCGCGAAGAAATCATTGATGGTCTGGAAAATGCACCCGAGGCATTCATCGGCCTTCTCAAGGGCGAAAATTTTGGCAAGCGCGTGATCCGCGTCGGCCAGCAATAAAAGGAAAACAAATATCATTCTAATGGGC
>JAUNVT010000013.1 GCA_030540655.1 Rhodobacterales bacterium | reverse complement strand
TTTTCGGATCAGCCTCTCAGATCATACCGACATGCAGATGTATTTCATCTCCATGTAATCATCGATCCCGTGGTGGCTGCCTTCCCGACCCAGACCGGATTGCTTGACCCCTCCAAAAGGCGCCAACTCGGTCGAGATGATGCCTGTGTTCACACCCACGATGCCATATTCCAGCGCCTCGGCCACCTTGTAGACGCGGCTCAGATCCTTGGCGTAGAAATAGCTGGCCAGCCCGAAGATGGTATCGTTCGCCATGGCGATCACGTCATCTACGGTGTCGAACCTGAACAGCGGCGCCAGCGGACCGAATGTTTCCTCGGTGGCGAACAGCATATCCCGGGTTGCGCCGGTGATGATGGTGGGGGGGAGGAAATGGCCCTCGCCCTCGGCAGGCTCGCCGCCGCCCATGATCACGGTGCCGCCCTTGGCTCTCGCGTCGGTCACATGTTCCTGGACCTTGGTGATCGCGTCCGCGTTGATAAGCGGGCCAAGGGTCACGCCCTCCTCCAGACCATCGCCCATCTTCAGTTTTTGCGTCGCCGCCTTCAGTTTTTCCGCAAAGCTGTCATAGACGCCGGCCTGCACATAGATCCGGTTGGCGCAGACGCAGGTCTGGCCGTTGTTGCGGAACTTGCACATGATCGCGCCTTCGACCGCCGCATCCAGATCGGCATCGTCGAACACGATGAAAGGCGCGTTGCCACCCAGCTCCATCGAGCATTTCATCACCTGATCGGCCGCCTGTTTCAGCAGGATTCGCCCCACCTCGGTGGAGCCGGTAAAGGTCAGCTTGCGGATCGCGGGGTTTTCGCAGAACTCCTTGCCGATCTCGGAGGAGCGCGACGAGGTGACGATGTTGAACACGCCTGCCGGTATGCCCGCGCGTTCGGCCAGCACAGCCATTGCCGTGGCGCTCAGCGGCGTTTCCTTGGCCGGACGGCCGACAAAGGCGCAGCCGGCGGCCAGCGCGGGCGCCGCCTTGCGGGTGATCATCGCGTTCGGGAAATTCCACGGCGTGATCGAGGCGGCAACCCCGATGGGCTGCCTGATGACGTTGATGCGCTTGTCGCGCTGATGGCCCGGGATGATCTCGCCGCGGGTGCGTTTGGCCTCTTCGGCGAAAAATTCGATGAAGGAGGCGCCATAGGCAATCTCGCCCTTGGCTTCGGCCAGCGGCTTGCCCTGTTCAGCGGTCAGGATGATGCCCAGATCGTCCTGATTTTCCATCATCAGATCGAACCATTTGCGCAGGACATTCGCCCGTTCCTTGCCGGTCCATTTCGCCCAGTCCTTCTGTGCCTTTTCGGCGGCAGCGATCGCTTTCGCCACCTGATCGCGGCTGAGGTCCGCCACTTGGGCGATGACATCGCCGCGCGCGGGGTTGGTGACATCGAAAGTCGCATCGCCGCTGACCCATTCGCCGTTGACATAGGCCTTGTCGGCCAGAAGATCGGGATCCTTGAGCAGGGATTTGAGGTCTGTCTTGCTCATGTCATGCATCCTTTCGGGTTGGTCTGGGGCAAAGGCAAAGCAGCCTTCCCTGGTTTTGTCCAGATGGGCCGCAATTTGCGTAATCAGTTTTCGCCAAGATACTGGGTCTGCACACGCGCCCAGTCGTCGCTGCGCAGGTATTTCAGCAGGGCGCGGTTCATCGGTTCCCGCAGCGGAGAATCGGTGGGAAGCGCGATGCCGTAATCCTGCCGCCCGATGGTATCCTCCAGGATCAGCACTGCCCCTTCATACTCTTGCAGCGCCATGTATTGCATCAGGGGCTTGTCGTAGACAAAAGCGCCCAGCCTGCCGTCAAGCAGCGCGTCGAACCCGTCCGCAGCTGTGTCGAAACGCGCGGTGCGCATGCCGCGCCCGGCCATTTCCTCGGCTCCGGTGGTGCCGCGCACCACGCCGACGCGGTAATTTTTCAGATCGGCGATGCTTTGAACCGGAGTCCCGAGGCTGCCCACGGTCAAAGCCGCAGCGATGGCGGCGGTGAAGCTGGCGACGATCAGCATCGCGGTCAGCATCCACACCAGCCCGACGATGCGCCCCCCCGTTGTCCGGGGCGCCTTGTCCCCATACCCCACAGTTGTCATGGTAACCGCGGCCCACCAGAACCCGTCGCCAAGGCCCCGCGCGGGATCTTTGGGAAACTCGTCATTATGGCCCCGCTCGAACGCCCAGACAGCGGCGCCAGCGAGCAGCAGCACAGCGGAAAGCGTGGCGATCGCAACCGCGAATTGCCAGGTGAACAGATTGCGCACCACCCGGAACCACCCGTTTCCCGCGTTGGGATCCACCGCGATGCCGAGGCCCGTCGTATAATAGGGAAAGGTGAAATCGAGGCGCGCCTCGCGGGCGGGCGTGATGGTGATCGCGGCGGCGGCGGCATCTACATCACCTGCCGCGACTGAGGCCAACATGCCGTCCAGAGTATCCTCGCGCCATTCGACGGTGCGGCCCAGATCGGCGACGATGGCATTGACGGCCTCTATGGCGATGCCGGTCCATTCCCCGTCGCTCCCGACAAAGGCAAAGGGCGGCGCATCCTTGGTCGCAATTATCATGGGATCGGATTGCGCATTATCCGCAGTGGTCTGATCCGAACCAGTCCCCCCTTGCGCCGCAGCAATGCCGCCTGCAGACAGCGCGATGATCAGCGCGAAGCTGCGGGCGATGGATATGCGTATCGGCAAGGCGCAAAGCCCCCTTTTATATGACGGAACATACGCTTTATCATTATTCGGTTGCCCCTGCGCAAGGGCTCACCGCCCGAAGCGGTCTTGCCAGCAGGGTAGCACATCGCCCGAGACGGCGCGCGCCAGATAGACCGCCCGCGCAATGGCGCGCGCAAGGCAGGTCGCCGCCAGATGCCCCAACAGCAAGGTATCGCGGCCCTCATCCTTCAGCGCGCGCGCTCCGGTGCTGGCGGCAAAGACCAGATCGCCATCCATCGGCGTATGCGAGGGCAGAAGCGCGCGCGCCATGCCGTCATGCGCGGCGATTGCCATGCGGGTGCATTGCGATTGCGTCAGGGCGGCATCGGTGGCGACGATGGCGATGGTGGTATTGCCGCCGCCCATTTTCGTGACCGGCAGATGCACCTCGCCATGTTCGCGCGCCGGTCCCAGCCCGCCGAATTCGCTGCCAATCTCGAACGGGGCGGCCCAGAAATGCGGCCCGTCATGCACCGTGGCAGAGCCCAGCGCGTTGACCGCGACCAGAGCGCCGACGGTATGCCCGGATGGCGATACGCAGGAGGCGGACCCAAGCCCCCCCTTGAGCGTCGCGGTCAGCGCCCCCAATCCGGCGCCCGCGCTGCCCAGTTCGAACCGCGATCCGCTGGCGGTGAGCGCCGCCGCGCCCAGATCGGCATAGGGGTTCTGTACCCAATCCTTGGCGCCGCCATTCAGCAGGTCGAACAGGATTGCCGCCGGAACGATGGGTACGCGCATATCGCCCACGGCAAACCCGCGCCCGGCATTGCGCAATTCCGCCGCCACGCCCGAGGCCGCGTCCAGGCCGAAGGCCGATCCGCCCGCCAGCACCAGGGCATCCACCGTCTGCACAATGCGGTCGGGCGCCAGCAGATCCGTCTCGCGCGTGCCGGGCGCGCCGCCCATGACATGTACGCCCGCGGTGAAGGGCGCATCCGCCACCAGCACGGTGACTCCCGATTTCAGGGCCGCGTCTCCCGCATTGCCGACGCGCAAGCCCGGCACATCGGTAATCAGGTTCAGTGGGCCGGTTCTGATAGTCATCTGGGTTGCGCCTTTTTGCTGCTTCGTAAAATAACTTGCCAGAATCCGCGTGATCGGCAACAAGTCGTTCAGGCCGGAGCGGTGGCGCCGCTCGCCCGAATCGGGTAAAGGCCCGCGTCATTACGTCCTGAACGCCCGGACCTTTTTTAAATAAAGAGGCCCTCGATGACTGAACGTCCAGAAATGTACCGATTCCACAACGGCGAAAAAGCACCGCTTCAATTTGACGGCGCCGAATATGACGAGCGTCTGAAGAAGCTCCGCGCGCGCATGTCCGACCTGGGTGTGGAAGTGGCCGTTTTCACCTCCATGCACAATATCGCCTATTATTCCGGCTTCCTTTACTGCTCTTTCGGGCGCCCCTACGGTCTGGTCGTCACTGCCGATCAGGACGTGACCATTTCCGCCGGTATCGATGCAGGCCAGCCCTGGCGCCGCAGCCATGGCGACAACATCACCTATACCGACTGGCAGCGCGACAATTTCTGGCGTGCCATCCTGTCCATATCGGGTGAGGGCAAGGCCATCGGCTACGAGGCCGACCACCTGACGCTGCTGCAAAAATCCAAGCTGGACAGTTTCCTGAAACCGTCGAGCACCGTTGACATCGCGCCCACCACAATGGTGCAGCGCATGCACAAGAGCCAGGCCGAACTGGACCTGATCCGCCGCTGCTGCAAGGTCGCGGATGTGGGCGGCTATGCCATCAAGGACGCGATCAGCGTCGGCACCCGCGAGATCGACGTGGCCATTGCCGGACGCGATGCGATGGAACTGGAGATCGCCAAGGAATTCCCCGATGCGGAATACCGTGACAGCTGGGTCTGGTTCCAGTCGGGCATCAATACCGACGGCGCGCACAACCCCGTCACCTCGCGCAAGCTGGAGCGCGGCGATATCCTGTCGCTGAACACGTTCCCGATGATCTCCAGCTACTACGTCGCGCTGGAGCGCACGATGTTCGTGGGCGAGGTCGATGACGCATCGCTGAAGATCTGGGAAGCGAACATCGCGGCTCACGAATATGGCATGAGCCTGCTGAAGCCCGGCGCGAGCTGCTCGGAAATCACGCACAAGATCAATGATTTCCTCGAAGAGCGTCAGCTGCTGCAATATCGCACCTTCGGGTATGGCCACAGCTTTGGCATCCTGTCGCATTATTACGGCCGCGAAGCTGGTCTGGAACTACGCGAGGATATCGATACTGTGCTGGAGCCCGGCATGGTCATCTCGATGGAGCCGATGCTGACCATCGCGGACGATCAGCCCGGCGCAGGCGGATACCGCGAGCATGACGTCCTGATCATCACCGAAGATGGAAACGAGGACATCACCGGCTATCCCTACGGCCCGGATTTCAACGTCGTCGGCTGAGACCGGCATCACCCGCACCGGATGGTTTGCTTCGCGGCAGCACCATTCGGTGCGGAAAAGACACCGCCTCTGTCGGCTGAAAAGTTAGCAGAGGCCATTTCTCCCTTGAGATCAAGTCAGGAGGATGCGCGTTTGGGGCGAGGCGCGTTCATCTCGGCGCGCCTTCTTTGCTGCCTCTGCGTTATTCAGGCGCACGAATTAACGCGGTTGCGTTTAACACGAGAACCGCAGAGCGCATATAAAGCCTTGGAATACCTCACGGCAGCAGCGCATCGATCTGCTCCGTTATCTGCTCCGACAAAGGCTCCACGCGCGAACCGAACGTCCCGGCTACCTGCCCCTCGGGCCCAATCAGCACCTTGTTGAAATTCCAGCGCGGCGAAAATCCCGCCTCATCCCTGACCGAGCGATAGAACGGGTGCGCGCCGGAGCCGCGGACATGGGTGATGCCCGTCATGGGCATGTCGATCCCATATTGAAGCTCGCAAAACTCCTTGACCTCGGCATCCGATCCCAGCTCCTGTTGAAAATCATCTGATGGTACCGCCAGGACGATCAGGCCCCGGTCACGATACCTCTCATAGAGATCCTGAAGCCCGCGATACTGCCCGGTAAACCCGCATTGCGAGGCTGTATTGACCACCAGCACCGGGTGCCCCTGCCAATCGGACAAGGACAGGGAGCCACCGTCGATCGAGGCAAAGGGCGTTTTCAGATCCAGTGCAGCAGCAGGCCCGCTGGACAAAAGAGCGGTGGCCATGGCAAGGATGCGCAGCATTTGGAAGCTCCCTTTATTGTCCATGATACGGTCATGGGTCGCTGCCGGATCACATCGAACGTTCAGCCGTTCAGGAGGTGTCCGAGCGCGCTCCGCTCCTGCGCGGCATCGGCCAGCGTGTAGCGGTCGAGCGTGGCAAAAAATGCTTCCTGTGCCTGAGCCAAGGGAATGCGCAAACCGCATACCGGAAAAATCAGACAGGATTTATCGGGGCCGAAACATTGCGCAACCGGCGCATCACGCTTCATGGCGCGTACCACAGCGCCAAGCGTGATATCGCCTGAAGGGCGGGCAAGCGTAAGGCCGCCGGTGCGGCCCCGCTCGGAAATGACGAAGCCTTCGCGAACAAGATGGGTTGCGACCTTGGACAGGTGATTCTCGGAGAGACCAAATATGCCGGCGATTTCCGATGTCGGCACGCGCGCGGGCGCCTTGATTGCCAGCGTAATCAGCACGCGCAGGGCGTAATCGGTAAATTTATCAAGCTGCATGAGGTGATATTTAGCATTTACAATGCGCAATAAGAAGGCCTATATATTAGGTACTTGAAATACCGAATAAGGATGCTCCAAATGACAGTTTCTGATGCCATTCTGTGGCCCGGAACCAAGCTGTGCCAGCGGATGGGGCTCAACCCCGAATCTGACGGCGGGCTTCTGCGCTGGATGTTCAATACGCTCTTCTATCTGGTGATATCCCTGATCATCGTCTGGATCATCGTGGTATGACGTTACCGCCGCGCATACCTGTGACCGAGGACCAGATCGATCGTGTGGTCTCGCGATTTTACGCCCGTGTCCGGGTTCATCCGACGCTGGGTCCGGTTTTTGCCACCCATGTCGAGGATTGGCCCGTGCATGAGGAAAAGATCGCACGCTTTTGGGGCAATGCGCTGTTGATGCAGCGGAGCTATGACGGCAATCCGATGCAAATTCACAAGGCGGCGGGAAATGTGGAAGTGGACCATTTTCCGGTCTGGCTGTCTTTGTTCGACACTGTATTATCGCAGGAGCTTCCTGCGCCGCTGGCGCAGGCATGGTCTGCGCTGGCCCACAGGATCGGCCGTGGCCTGAGCTATGGTCTGGCGCTGCAAAGCGCCGGGAATGTGCCCGATCTGGGCAGCCCCTGACCCCGGATATCCGGGCTGCGCATGTGCTGCGCGATCAGGGCTGAATATCTCTCCGAAGGATACCAAGATGACTATCAGAACCGCTGACCGGATGCGCCGATGGCAGGGGCCTGTCCTGCTGTCATATGGGTTCCGCCCGTTTTTCCTGGGGGGCACGGTGTGGGCGGCACTTGCCATGGCGCTATGGATCCTGACGCTTACGGGAGTAATCGCCCTGCCCGCCGCGTTTGACCCCGTTTCCTGGCACGCCCATGCGTTCCTCTTTGGCACGCTCGGCGCGATCATCGCGGGTTTCCTGCTGACCGCTGTGCCAAACTGGACTGGGCGCCTGCCGGTGACCGGCTGGCCGCTGGGTGCGCTGGCGCTGCTCTGGCTGGCGGGGCGGGTGATGACGACCGTGACGCTTGGGGCAAATTGGGCCTTGGTGGCGGCGGTGGATGTCGCCTTTCCGCTCACATTGGCCGCGATGATCCTGCGCGAGATCATGGCCGGAAAGAACTGGCGCAACCTGCCGGTGCTGATCCTGCTGGCGGTCTTTGCGCTGGCCAATGGGCTGTTTCACCTGGACGCGGCTCAGGGCCGCTTTGCCGCCGAAGGGATCGGCCTGCGCGTGGGTCTTGGGGTGGCGATCTTGATGATTGCGCTGATCGGCGGGCGCGTCGTGCCCAGTTTCACACGCAACTGGCTGGCAGCGCAGCGCGAGCCTGCACGCCCCGCGCCACCGATGCAGCGGTTCGACATTGTCGTTCTGGTGCTGACCGTGCTGTGTCTTGGTCTTTGGGTGGCATCGCCCGGGGGCATGGTGACGGGTGCGGCGCTTTTGCTGGTCGGCGTGCTGCATGTCGTGCGTCTGCTGCGCTGGCGCGGATGGTACACCCTGTCCGAGCCGTTGGTATCGGTGCTGCATATCGGTTATGCTTTTGTGCCGCTGGGCGCGCTGGCGCTCGGGTTTGCTGGACTGCGCCCCGATATGCTATCGCTGGCCGCGGCGCAGCATCTGTGGATGGCCGGAGCGATTGGCATGATGACGCTTGCGGTCATGACGCGCGCCACACTTGGCCATACCGGGCGCAAGCTGCGCGCGGGGCCGGAGACGATCACGATATATGTGCTGCTGGGCCTGTCGGTTCTGGCGCGTCTGCTGGCCGATGCGCTGCCGGGCCTGCCGCTGATTGAACTGGCAGGCATCGCCTGGATCGGCGCCTTTGGCGGGTTCGCGGTCATCTATGGCCCGATGCTGCTGAAAGCCAAGCCGGGCAAGGCATGATGGGCTGGGCCAGTTTTTCCGCCGCTTTCGCGGTGTTCTTCCTGAGCCACAGCATCCCGCTGCGCCCGTCGGTCAAGCCGCGGCTGGTGGCGCGTCTGGGCAGGGGCGGCTTCACTCTGGCCTATTCCCTGCTGTCGCTGGTCGTGCTGGCGTGGCTGATCGTGGCCGCCGCCAACGCGCCCTATGTCGAACTCTGGCCGCGCCAGCAGTGGCAGCCTTGGGTGCCGCTTCTGGCGATGGCAGCGGTTTGTGCGCTGGTGTGTCTGGCGGTGGGGCGGCCCAATCCGTTCTCTTTCGGCGGGGCGGGGAATGGCCAGTTTGATCCCGCGCATCCCGGTATCGTGCGCTGGGTGCGCCATCCTCTGCTGGTGGCGGCAACGCTGTGGGCGGGAGCGCATCTGGTGCCCAATGGCGATCTGGCGCATGTTATTCTTTTTGGGGTGTTCGCGTTCTTCGCGCTGATGGGGATGCGCATCATCGATGCACGCAAGCGGCGCCAGATGGGTGCGGCACAATGGCACGAACTGAGCCGTCGGGTTGCCGCCGCACCCCTTTTGCCTGCCCCGCTGAATTGGAGCGGGGCGCTGGGGCGCTGGAGCGCGGCTATCCTGCTCTACGGGATGCTGCTGGGGTTGCATCCGTTCGTGTTGGGGGTATCACCCCTGCCATGAGCCGCCCTGGCATGTGCTGGACGCAGGAGCTGGAGAATGAAACGTCGTGAATAAACTTGACGAAAGTCTGCTGTCACCGCTGGATCCGTTTGCGGGGCTCGAGCGGCCGCAGATACGCGATATCCTGAACCACGCGACAACGCATCGGTTCGAGACCGGCGAGACGGTGTTCCACGAGGGCGCCGAAGCGGACCGGTTCTATCTTCTGCTGGACGGGTATATCCGCGTCGGCCGCGTCACGCCCGAGGGTGAACAGGTCACGGTGATGCACATCCCTGCAGGACAGCTTTTCGGAATCGCGCTCGCGCTGGGGCTGACGCATTTCCCGGCCAGCGCGGTCGCCGCGTCCGAGGCGGTGGTGCTGTCCTGGTCGCAGCGGCATTGGCCGGATTTCAGCATCAGGTATCCCGGCTTCTCCTCGGTCGTCTATCGCACGGTGGGCGAGCGGATGAGGCAGTTGCACGATCACGTGGTTGAAATGGCGACCCAGCAGGTGGAACAGCGCGTGGCGAATGCACTCCTGCGCCTGATCAACCAGATGGGCAGGCGCAGCGGCGCGGGGATCGAGATCGGTTTTCCCATCACGCGGCAGGATCTTTCGGATATGACCGGCACCACCCTGCACACGGTCAGCCGCCTGCTGAGCGCGTGGGAAAAGCGCGGCATCGTTGAAAGCAGACGCAAGCGGATCATGGTGTGCCAGCCCCATCAGCTGGTCATTCTGGCCGAGCCTGCGGCGAAGCATTGATCGCGCATTGCAATTCATCGCGGAAAGCGTCCTCGTCCAGACGGTATACCGCGCAGACATCGGAAATGGTATGGAACCGCGCGACGTGGCACCCGACGCAATGCATCCGGTGCCGCAGGAAAACCGCGATGGTCTGGGGCCAGATCGTCATTATCTGCGACACAGATTGGTCCATGTATCCTTGCCCGTCATTGGGGATGTCTGTAGGCTCGAGTGGCTGCAACCCACCAAGCGTGGCACGGCTGATCACCGATAACTTTGTCTTGGAGCAAACTCCGGACTGGCCCGGTGGCCTAACGTGCTCACAGTTTCAACCGCAAAGGGAGGCCCGCGCATGGCCGAATTCCTGACAAAGTCGCGGGCACGCAACATCTTCTATGGCGGATCGATCTTTTTCGTCATCGTTTTTGTTGCGCTCGTCGTGCACAGTCACTACTACATCACCCATCAATCCACCGCCGGTGCTCCACTGACCGCCGAGGTCGCCCATGGCAAGGAAGTGTGGGAACGCAACAGCTGCATCAACTGTCACACGCTGCATGGCGAGGGTGCCTATTTCGCTCCCGAACTGGGCAACGTGATGACGCGCTGGGGCGTGCAGGACGATCCTGAGGGCGCATACGAGATTCTGGATGCCTGGATCGAAGCCCAGCCCAGCGGCATCGAGGGCCGCCGCCAGATGCCTCATTTCGTGATGACCGATGAAGACAAGCGCGGGCTTGCGGAATTCCTTCGTTGGGCCAATCAGACCGATTTGCAGGGCTGGCCGCCCAATGATGCGGGCTAAGGAGACAGATACATGAAATATCAAACACAAAAGATCGCCTACGCCTATTTTCTGTGCGCCCTTGCATTGTTCGCGGTGCAGGTACTGGGCGGGCTGACCATCGGCTGGATCTATGTCCAGCCAAATTTTCTCGCCGAGACGTTTCCGTTTCACATCATCCGCATGATCCATACCAACGCGCTGATCGTCTGGCTTTTGCTGGGCTTTTTCGGGGCCGCCTATTTCATGATTCCCGAGGAATCGGAACGTGAGATATGGTCGCCCAAGCTAGCCTATATCCAGCTCGCGCTGATGATGATCGGCACATTGGGCGCGGTCATAGGCTATCTGATGGGTATCCATGAGGGGCGCGAATTTCTGGAGCAGCCCTTGTGGGTGAAGTTCGGGATCCTGGTCGCGGCTGTCATCTTCCTCATCAACATCACGATGACGGTGCTGGCGGGACGCAAGACGGCAATTACCGGCGTGCTGCTCATGGGTCTCTGGCTGTTGTCGCTTCTGTGGATCTTTGCCTTCATCAACCCTGTGAACCTCAGTCTTGACAAGCTCTACTGGTGGTTCGTCGTGCATCTGTGGGTTGAGGCCACGTGGGAACTGGTCATGGCGGCCATCCTCGCGTTCCTGTTGCTCAAGCTGACCGGCGTGGACCGCGAAGTGATCGAGAAATGGCTCTATGTCATTGTCGCCACCGCGCTCTTCACCGGCATCCTTGGCACCGGACACCACTATTTCTGGATCGGCACGCCCGGCTATTGGAAGTGGATCGGCAGCATCTTCGGCGCACTTGAAATCGTCCCCTTCTTCCTCATGATGTCCTTTGCGTTCATCATGGTCTGGAAGGGCCGCCGCAACCATCCCAACAAGGCCGCGCTGTTGTGGTCCCTTGGTTCGGCCACGATCGCCTTTTTCGGCGCGGGTGTATGGGGCGTGCTTCACAACATGCACGGGGTGAACTTCTACAGCCACGGCACCCAGATCACCGCAGCCCACGGACACCTCGCCTTCTATGGTGCCTATGTAGCGATCAACCTGGCGATCATGAGCTATGCGATGCCGCTGCTGCGGGGGCGCGAGCCTTATAATCAGGTGCTGAACATGGGCTCTTTCTGGCTGATGACGGGTGGCATGGCGTTCATGACCTTCACCCTCACCTTTGCGGGCGTCATTCAGACGCATATGCAAAGGGTGCTGGGCACCTATTATATGGAAGTCCAGGACGAGCTGGGGCTGTTCTTCGTGATGCGCTTTGTATCGGGAACTTTCGTGGTGGCAGGTGCGCTGCTGTTCATCTACTCGATACTCGTGGTGCGCCGGCGTGAAGTGGTGAAGCCGGGTGCGGCCAATCCTGCGCCCGACCAATCGGCGCCGTTGCCGGGAGAGTGATGATGAATGTCCATGCAGGTGCGCCGAAAAGCGCTCCCTATTACGCCGAGACGGGCAATGAATGCGCCCTGTTCGAGGCGGCTCACAAAAACGGTCTGCCCCTTCTTCTGAAGGGGCCGACCGGCTGCGGAAAAACGCGTTTCGTCGAACATATGGCGGCGCGTTCGGGCAGGCGGCTTTATACGGTGGCCTGCCATGACGATCTGACCGCGGCCGATCTGATCGGCCGTTACCTGCTGCGCGGCGGAGAAACCGAATGGGTCGATGGCCCCTTGACCCGCGCCGTGCGCGAGGGCGCTATCTGCTATCTTGACGAGGTGGTGGAGGCGCGCAAGGACGTGGCCGTGGTGCTGCATCCGCTGACCGATAACCGCCGCACCCTGATGATCGACCGCACCGGCGAAGAACTGACTGCTCCCCCGGGCTTCATGCTGATCGCCAGCTATAACCCCGGCTATCAGAACGTGCTGAAGCGGATGAAGCCGTCCACCCGCCAGCGGTTCCTGTCCATCACCTTCGGTTTTCCCGATCCTGAAACGGAAACCCGCGTGATTGTCGAGGAAAGTGGGCTGGATGCAGCCCGTGTTGCGCCGCTGGTCCGTCTTGGCGGGCATATCCGCAACCTGTCCGGTATGGATCTGGAGGAGGGTGTATCCACACGGCTTCTGATCTACGCGGCCACTTTGATGGCGGGCGGCATGGGGGTGGACAAGGCGCTGGAAGCGGCCGTGATCGAGCCCTTGACCGATGATGATGACGTGCAGACCGCGTTGCGCGATCTGGTCGCAACGGTTTACGGGTAATCTGGCATGGCGCTGCGTCCTCTCGATCTGATGGACCCCGAAGAGACGGTCGGCAACCTGTGGCATGATTATGCCGTGGGCATCGGCGCGGCGCCGAGTTTCCCGGATCAGGCGGCATCGCTCGATGCGGTGCGCCCCAGCCTGACGATGATGTTCCGTGCGCTTGGCGGCCCGCCGGGGGTGGAGCTGTCCGAAGTTGCCGCCTCGGTCACGCGCAATCGCCGCGCCGCAGCGCGCAAGCTGGCAGCCGAGCGGGACAAGATTTATATCCCGGCATTTGATGGCGAACGTTTGCGCCTGCCGCCGGTAATCGACGTATTTCCGACCCACGCTCTGAACCGCGGCGCGTATTTCTGGCTTGTGGCCATGGCGGCGCTTGCCGGTGAAGAGGCCCTTGCCGCCGGGGAGCTGGATGGGCCAGCGCGCGATCTTGCAATGATCCGCGCCAATATCGCCGCCTCCCGTGCGGTCCTGGCCGCATGTCCCGGTCTGCGCGCGCGGCACGAGGAAATGGCGGCGCATGCCTTGGCGACGCGCCCGCGCACGCGCCTGCCCGGTGCCGAAAAAACAATAGAAGCGGCTGTCCGCGCGGGCCTGGCGGGCGAGAAATTGCCGGATCCGGCCTTCGCCGAGACTGTTCCCGGTCACATGACATATGCGGCAGTGCCGATCTGGCTGGAGTTTACACCGGCGGGACAGGGCGCCGCAGCGGATGAACACGAGGCGGATCCGGGCGAAGTGCCCGCCGCCGCGCAGATGACAAAGCGCAAGCTGGGCGCGCGAAAGGATCGCGAGCAGGCCAACCGCAAGGACAGCTTCATCCTGCACCGATTCGAATCCATCCTCTCATGGGTGGAATCGATGAACCTGAACCGTTCCATCCATGATGATGATGACGAGAACGCCCAGAAGGCCGCCGATGATCAGGATGAGATCACCCTGTCCAAGAATGACCGGCGCGCTGCAACGCGCCTGCGGCTGCATCTGGATCTGTCACCGTCGGATGCCGATCACGAAAGGCTGTCCGCACCGGTTACCTATCCTGAATGGAATCATCGCTCGCGCAGCTATATGCAGGATCATTGCCGCGTGCTGGAGGCCGACGCGGTTCCGGACCCCACCAATGCCTTTGTTCCGAATGCCAAACGGATCGAGGAAGTGCGCCGCCAGTTCGAAATGCTGCGCCCGCGCCGTATCCTGCAACCCCGCCAGATCGACGGGTCCGAGCTGGATCTGGACGCCGCCATTGCCGCACAGATCGATCTGCGCGCGACCGGGCGCTGCGATGACCGGGTGTTTCAAGCCTCGCGACAGACCTCGCGGGATCTGGTGGTCGCATTTCTGATCGATACATCTCGGTCCACCGAATCGGTCGTGGGGGACATCAGCGTGATTGACGTGGCGCGCGATGCGCTGGCGGCGCTGGCGGGAGGGATTGATGCAGCCGGGGACCGTCTGGGCATCTGGGGGTTTTCGTCCCTGCGCCGCGACCGGGTGTTTCTGACGCGCTGTAAACGGTTCGACCAGAAGATGAGCCGGGAAGTGACCGACAATATCTGCGCGCTGAAGCCCGGCCATTACACCCGCCTCGGCGCCGCAATCCGCCATGTCAGCGCGCAACTGGCCGAGGAGACGGCCGCGCGCAAATTGCTGATCGTGCTGACCGATGGCAAGCCCAACGATCTGGACCATTACGAGGGCACGCATGGCATCGAGGACAGCCACATGGCGGTGGCCGAGGCTCGCCGGGCGGGACAAGCGGTGCACGGTGTCGTCGTGGATGCAGACGGGCAGGACTGGTTTGCCCGCATATTCGGGCGCGGGGGGTTCCATCTGCTCCCCCGTCCCGAAAGACTGACCCGCGTTCTTCCAGATATTTACCGTACACTGACGCAGGAGACATGACATGACTCGCATTTTTGCCATACTGGCCCTGATATTGCCCACCGGGGCGCTGGCCGAAGCGTTTCAACGGCCGATCCCGCAGGCGCAGTCGGCCACCGCAGAATGGTGGTTCCTGGCAGCCTCCCTGGGCCTGCTGGTGGCGCTTGTGGCTGTGCATGTGCTGGTGCGGCGCCGATGACAGAGGCGCCAATAACGGAAAGGCGCGGCTGGGGGATGGGGGCGCTGACGCTGGCGCTTTATCCTTTCGGTGCAGGAGCGATGGCGATCAATCTTTATTTCGCTGCGCTGATCGGAACCTGGTTCGATATTGACGTCATGTCGCCCGAGACGGCAGTGATCGGCGGCGCCGTCCTGGGCGTGCCTGCCACCTGGGCCTTCGCGCGCCATATCCGGAACCTCATGGACCGCGCCGATGCCGAAGCGGACCGCGCCGAATAACCACCTAAAGCAGCCATTCCACCGGCAGCCACCCTATCACGGTAATCGCGAGATTGCGCATGAAGTTGCCTCCCGGCTCAGTGGTCAATGGCGCCTCGCCGGGCAACTGGGGATCGACCCAGACCAGATCGCCCCCCCGTTTCTCGACCTCCCATGCCAGTCCGCCAAGCCCTTCATCAAACGCGCTGTGCAGCCGCCCGGCCATTGCCTCGCTGTCAATGAGCAGCCCCATTTCAGTGTTCAGCTTGATCGAACGAGGATCAAAATTGAACGATCCGACAAAGATCCGGCTGCCATCCACCGCGAACGTCTTGGCATGAAGGCTGGAGCCGGAAGACCCGAAAGGTCCGATACGGTCCGCCTGTTCCTGAGGGGCACCGGTGCGGCGCAGTTCGAAAAGCCGTACGCCGGATTTCAACAGAGCCTTGCGGCTTTTGGCATAGCCGGCATGGACGGGTAGAACATCCGTCGCCTCCAGCGAATTGGTAAGCATGCGCACCTGCACACCGCTGCGTTCCAGCGCGGCGAAATTATCGACGCCCTCGGTGCCGGGCACGAAATAGGGCGAAACCCCGTCAAACTTCTGCGCCACCCTGCCGACGGCATCACCTAGATGCGTCACCAGCAGGTCCTTGTGGCGCACCAGCCCCTGCCCCTTGGCCGGTTTGTCACTGACCAGCAGGGCTGTGGTCCATTCCAGCGGCAGCGCGCCACGGGTCAGGTTCGACACGGTATCCGAGACGGCCAGAACGGATACGTAGGTCTGCATCTGGTCGCTGCCATGGAATTTCCCGACCAGACCCGAAATGACATCGGCCTCCCCGGCCGCGCCGACGATGGGACCGGCAGGATGGACCGGTTCGCTGTTCCAGTAGGTATCGAAATCGGCGGAGACATGCGGCACGATGTCTCCCAGCGCCATGACATCCAGATCGACATAAAGCGCCACCTCGCCTGTGCCGAAATACTCATCTCCCACGTTTCGACCGCCAAGGATGGTCACGCGATTGTCGACGGTAAAGGATTTGTTGTGCATCCGGCGGTTGAGCCGAAAGAAGTCGAACGTGTAGGACAGCAGCTTTAGCCGGCGCAGGTTGAAGGGATTGTAAAGGCGCACTTCGGCCATCGGATGCGCGTCCAGCTGCGCCAGTTGCGCGTCCAGCCCGGTCGTGCCGTTATCGTCCAGCAGCAGCCGCACGCGTACGCCGCGATCGGCCGCACGCTTCAGCGCGTCGAGCAGGAGAGCGCCGGTCAGATCATCGTGCCAGATGTAATATTGCGCATCGATCGAGGACACGGCCGCATCCGCCAGGATCATCCTCGCAGCGAATGCATCGGCGCCGTTGTGCAGCGACGCGATTCCGCTGAGGCCGGGATGATCGGCGGCGAGTTTTGTCATCGTGCGCGCCAGCGGGCCATCCGTGGCAGGTGCCAGGGCGTGGCTGGACTTGCCCACGTTCGGGGGGAGCGCAAAGACGAGGCGGGCGACCACGATCAGCACGGCAATGAAAGCGATGCTGAACAGCAGATATTTCAGAAGGGTCAGCATGGCATTTGTCCTGTCGGCCGCGGAGCGCAATGGAAAGCGCCACCCTAAACGCATGCCCCGTCGGTGGCGAGGCAATAACTATGGCATGCCGCGGGTCGGCGGTTTGCGCGGCATCGTCATGACCAGCGGGACGGACGCCACCAGAAGCCCGATATGCAGCGCCCAGACTGTCCAGAACCCGCCTGTCCAGCCGATAACCAGCGCGGCGATCAGCGGCGCCAGCGCGTTCAGAATGAAACCGCCACCCTGCACAGCCGCCATCAGCCGCACCGCATCCTCGCGATCTGTTGTGCAATCGACAATCCCCACAATCATCAGCGCAAAGGTCCCGCCCAGCCCTGTTCCCATAATCGAAACCGTGATCAGTGGCGGCGCCGTGCCGAGCATCAGCAGCCCGAAGCCGGCCGCCTGAAGCACGACCGACAGCAGGATCGCACCACGCCGCCGGTGCGGTGCCGACAGTAGCGGGGGAAGGAACAGCGCGGCCGCAGCCTGCCAGATCGACATGACGGCGATCAGAAATCCGGTTTCGGCCGACGCAATGCCGCGCGCCTCGAATTGCGGACCGATCCATGTGATGATCGTGGCATAGCTCGCGTTCAGTGCGCCAAAGCAGGCGATCAGGTGCCAGGTGCGGCGCTGCGACATCACCCGCAGCATGGAGGGACCCGGCGTGCCCGCGCGGCTCATCTGCAAGCTGCGCGCCCCCAGCGTCACCGCAAGCGCGAGAGCTGCAGGCAGCGCCATCGCCGCCAGACCGGCATTCCAGCCAGAACCCTGCGCGATCAGCGGCACCGCCTGCGCGCCCAGCGCGCCGCCCGCCAGCAAAGACGCCGAATAGATGCTGGTCACCAGATCGTATCGCCGGGCAAAGCGTTCGCGGATCAGCGCGGGCATCACGGCCTGGATCATCGCAACGCCCAGCCCGCAGATCGCGGCAGTCACGATCATCACCGCGCCGCCGGGCAGCAGCCTTGCCGCCGATCCGGCCACGACGCAGACCAGTGCGATCAGGATCGCCCGCCGCGCGCCGATGCGCCGCTGGATACGCGGTGCCAGAAACGCGCCCAGTCCGATCAGCCCCAAAGGCCCGAGCGACAGCAGCGACAGCCCCGCAGGCCCCAGCCCGGTATCCGCCCCGATCCGGTTCAGCACCGGCCCGGGGCCGGCAAGAAAGGGGCGCAGGTTCAGCCCGATCAGCGCGACCGCGCAGATTGCCAGAAATGTTTCTCCGGATATGCGCATGAGGCGCGCCTTTCCTGTTGCCAAGGTGCAGAACGGCCTTGACCCTTCATGGCCTGCCGTTTCATGGATCAACCGGCCGGATGCAACCGGATTTGCGGGGCCGGCATGAAATACAGGAGAGACGAATGAATCGCATGATCGGTATGGCTTTGGCGGCGACCTTGCTGTGCAATAGCGAGGCATCGGCGCAAGAGCCGTCTGACCCTGCACCCCGCCCGGCGCATCTGTCGGCGCAGGCATCGGATCCCGGGGCGCTGGGGTGGATGCAGGGCTTTCCCCCGTCGCCGGAGGCTGTGATCCGTTTGTCCGATCCCGACTATTTCACCTTTCCCAAATTGCGCTGGACCGTCTGCAATTTCCGCCAGTTGATGCCAACCACGGGGGTCGATCGCGGCCCTGCGGCTGCGCACGAACTGGCAGAGGCGGAGATGCCGTCCCTGGCCGATGTTATCTTCACACCGCTGAACGGCGATCAACCCATGACCTGGGACGCGGCGTTTGATGCCAATCATACTGACGGGGTGATCGTGCTGCACCACGGCCGCGTCGTGTATGAACGCTATGCGGGATGCCTGAGCCAGAACGGGTTGCATGGCGCAATGTCCATTACCAAATCGCTGACCGGGCTTCTGGCCCAGATGCTGGTGACTGAGGGCAGGTTGGATGAGGCCGCGCTGGTCGGCGATCTGGTGCCGGAACTGGCGGGGAGCGCATTCGGGGATGCGACGGTGCGGCAGGTGATGGATATGACCACCGCGCTGGATTATTCCGAAGATTACGCTGATCCTGATGCGGGTGTCTGGACCTACGCCAGGGCGGGCAGCACGCTGCCCCGGCCCGAGGGTTATGACGGGCCGGACGGGTATTATGATTTCCTGAAGACTGTCGAGAAAAACGGCGATCACGGCACGGCTTTTGGGTATCGTACCATCAACTCGGACGCATTGGGATGGGTGATCGCGCGCGTGACGGGCATGTCGGTGGCGGATTTGCTGGCCGAACGGATCTGGTCGCGCATCGGGGCGCAGCGCGAGGCGTTCTATACCGTTGATTCGGTTGGGACGCCTTTTGCCGGGGGCGGGTTCAACGCAAACCTGCGAGATATGGCCCGTCTGGGTCAGATGATGCTGGAGGACGGACGCGCGGGGCACGAACAGGTTCTGCCAGAAGGTGTGGTGGCCGCCATTGAGCAGGGCGGCGACAAGGCCCTCTTTGCCAAGGCAGGATATGAGATGCTGCCGGACTGGAGCTACAAATCCATGTGGTGGGTGGCGGGGGACGATCACGGTGCCTTTGCGGCGCGCGGTGTGCATGGCCAGACGATCTGGGTTGATCCTGCCGCAGATATGGTGATCGCGCGCTTTGCGTCGCATCCCGTTGCGGCGAATGCTGCCAGTGATCCCACATCGCTGCCCGCTTACCGTGCGCTGGCCAATCATCTGATTGCCAACGACGACCTGCCCCTCGTGGGGCGCGAATGGCGGATCGAGGATGTCGATGGCATGGGCGTGATCGATTACAGCAACCCCACACTGGATTTCATGGCAGATGGAACGCTGGCGGGCAGCGCAACCTGCAATCGCCTGATCGGCAGCTACAGTGTGAACGGGGACGCGCTGAGGATTGAACCTGCCGGAACAACCATGATGGCATGCCCCGAGGCGTTGATGCTGCAAGAGCAGCGTGTTCTCGATCTCCTGCAAAGGATCGACCGGTTTGTGATTGATGAGACGGGGGCGCTGATCCTGATCGCATCGGACGGGCGCACGATTGCCGCACGGCGCTGACCGGCGGGCACTTAAAAAGTGCCTCAAGGCGTTTCGCGGGTGTCCATTCCGCGCGGCCGCGTTATATTACGCGGTCAACCCTGCGGCTACTCCGGAGCTTACATGCCTGATACCGATTTCCGCGCTTTGCGAGATGCCTTTGGCCGTTTTACAACCGGCGTGACCGTGGTCACCACCCGGGAGGCAGGCGGAACGCCGCGCGGCTTTACCGCCAATTCCTTCAGTTCGGTGTCGCTGGACCCACCGCTGGTGTCGATCTGCATCGGCAATAATGCCCACAGCGCGCCGGTTTTCCGCGCAGCGCCGCATTTCGCGATCAATATCCTTTGCGAGGATCAGCAGCACATATCGGCGCTTTTTGCCTCGCACGCGCTGGACAAGTTCGACCGGACCGAATGGGTAGAGGGGCTGCATGGCGCGCCGCTCTTGCCGGGGTCGCTCGCAACCCTGATCTGTGCGCAGCACCGGCTGGTCGAGGCTGGCGATCATGTGATCCTGATCGGGCAGGTGCTGGAGACACAGACGAGCGATGCGCCGCCGCTGGGTTATCACCGCGGAAAATACGTGAAAGTAGGCAGCGTGAAAACGCTCTCGACGACCTAGAACCCGGAGCCGGATCAGTAGGAGTATTCGGCGTAGATGCGACCGAGGTCGCCGTTCCACTCGCCATTATAACGCGCCAGCAACTCATCCGCCGGGGTCTGGCCGGATTCGACGCTCTCGCGCAGCGCGTTCAGAAAATGGGTCTCGTCGGGAATCAGGCCTTCGGCGCCGGGCCGTGCGCGGGCGCGCAACCCGGCTTCGGAAATGTCCAGAACCCGGCGGGCCAGATCGTGCATGTCGATGCCCTCCACCCGTGCCTGCAGCGCATCGACGCTGGCTGTCACGCGCAGCGCCTCACGCTGCTCCGCGCTCCATCCCCTGACCAGATCCCAGGCCGCATCGAGGCTGCCCGAATCATACATGATCCCGGTCCAGAAGGCCGGCAGCGCACAGAGCCGCCGCCACGGGCCGCCATCGGCCCCGCGCATTTCCATGAATTGCTTGATCCGTGCCTCGGGGAAGATTGTGGTCAGATGGTCGGCCCAATCGGACAGCGTCGCAACCTCGCCCGGCAGGGCGGGCAATTCGCCACGCAGGAAGTCGCGGAACGACATGCCCAGCGCGTCGATGTATTTGCCGTCGCGGTAGACGAAATACATCGGCACATCCAAGGCATAATCGACATAGCGTTCAAATCCCATGCCGTCCTCAAACACGAAAGGCAGCATGCCGGTGCGGTCGGCGTCCAGATCGCGCCAGACACGCGCGCGCCACGATTTATGGCCGTTCACCTTGCCCTCGAAGAAAGGCGAGTTGGCAAAGAGCGCGGTTGCGACGGGCTGCAAGGCCAGTGCCACGCGGAATTTCTTGACCATGTCGGCCTCGGACGCAAAATCGAGGTTGACCTGCACCGTGCAGGTGCGCCGCATCATCACCCGGCCCATCGTGCCGACCTCTTGCATGTAGCTGTCCATCAGCTTGTAGCGGCCCTTGGGCATCAGGGGCATGTCCTCGTGCAGCCATTCGGGCGCGGCCCCAAGCCCGATGAAGCCGACGCCGACGCGGTCGGCCACGTCCTTGACCTCGCGCAGATGGCTGTTCACCTCGTCGCAGGTGGCGTGGATCGTCTCGAGCGGAGCTCCCGACAGTTCCAACTGCCCACCCGGCTCGAGCGAGACATTCGCGCCGTTCTTTTCCAGCCCGATCAGGTTGCCATCCTCGGTGACGGGGGACCATCCATGCGCATCGCGAAGCCCCTCCAGCACGGCCAGAACGCTGCGTTTTCCGTGATAGGGGATGGGCGCGTGCGTATCCTTGCAGTAACCGAACTTTTCATGCTCGGTGCCGATGCGCCAGTCTGCCTTGGGCTTGTTGCCCGCTTCCAGATATTCGGCAAGCTGGCTGTAATCTTCGATCGGCCCGCCGCCGGATTGGGGAATGGACATGGCTTGGCCTTTTTCTAGGGCGTGACAGATTCTCCTACGTGGCGCGGGGGCAGGAGGGTGTCAACCCCGTGATCTCTGCGCTGCGTGTCACATCAGGCGCAGATGCGCCGCCTGCGTTCCGGGTTTTTGCCACAAAAGGACGCGGCCAGGCGCGGTGCGGCGCATTTCGCCCAGCATCTGTTCCGTGCGCATGCCGGGCAGCGCCGCGAACACATCAAAGAGCGCATCGGCGCCCTTGGCGGTCATCGGGATCATCACATCCTCCTGTCCCGGCTGGCTCAGCGCCCAATGCGCGGGTTTGCCGGTGCGGTCCAGCACCAGCGCCGTCATTTCCGACCGCGAGACGACGCCGCCACTCAACGGGCCGAAATAACCGATGGCACCTTCGTCAATCTCCACCATTCCCGGCCCGCCCGTTCCCGCGGCAAAGCGCACCCGTTGCAGCGCGGCCACCAGCGACAAGGCGCCAGCCAGCGCGATCGACACGCCCAGCCAGAAGGTGATGCCGAAAGTACGCAACGCGATCCAGAGGCCAAGGCCCAGTATGGCCAGGCTGAGCAGCACACCGCTCCATCGCGCAAGGGTCTTTGCAGCGGCGGGCCGCAAATAGCTCACCGCCAATCCCCCAGCCTTGCCTGCCAGAGGGTCAGTGCCGCGACCGCGGCTGTATCGGCGCGCAGGATGCGGGGGCCAAGCCGGGTGGCATGGGCAAAGGGCAGTGCCGCAAGGCGCGCGCGTTCGGGCGCTGAGAATCCGCCCTCGGGGCCGATCAGAATTGCCCAGGGGCCGGGGGTGCCGGGCAACGCGCCTGCGGGACGGTCTGCCAACGTTTCGTCGCAGAACAGGATCTGCCGGGCAGAATTCCAGCCATCCAGCAAACTGCCCAGCTTTTGCAGATCGTCCACGGGTGGCACATAGGTGCCGCCGCATTGCTCGGCCGCCTCGATCGCGTGTGCCTGAAGCCGATCCCGACGAATGCGTTCGGAATTGGTGAAATCGGTCTGCACCGGGCAGATCCGCGCGGCGCCCAGCTCGGCCGCCTTCTCAACTATGAAATCGGTGCGCGCCTTCTTGATGGGCGCGAACAGCAGCCACAGGTCGGGCGGCATCTGCTGCGGCCGGGTTTGCGCAAGGCAGGCCAATGTGCCGGATTTTTTCGCCGCACCCGCCACCTCGGCCCGCCATTCGCCGTCCCGGCCGTTGAAGAGCAGCACCTGCGCGCCCGCCTCCTGCCGCATCACCGCAAAGAGATAATGCGCCTGCGCCGGTGTCAGAGGAACTGTTTGCCCCTTCCCCAAGGGGTGCTCTACATACAATCTGATCTTGGCGGTAACCGGAGCATTCTTCATGGCGGTCATCATATGAGCGGCGGCGGACAGAGACCAGAGGCAGGCAACGTGGCGGATGCGGTGCAGGGCAATTGGGTGGACCTGCATGCGCCCGCCCCATGGCGGCCCTATCTGCGGCTGTCCCGCGCGGACCGGCCGATCGGCACGTGGCTCCTGCTGCTGCCCTGCTGGTGGGGGCTGACGCTTGGAATGCTGCATGACGGGCGCGCGGGCTGGTTCGATCTGTGGATATTCCTCTCCTGCGGCCTGGGGGCGTTTTTGATGCGCGGCGCGGGCTGCACATGGAACGACATTACCGACCGTCATATTGACGGCAGCGTGGCGCGCACGGCGTCGCGGCCCATCCCCTCGGGGCAGGTCAGCGTGCGCGGGGCCCTCGCGTGGCTGGTGGCGCAGGCGCTGGTGGCGCTGGTGATCCTGCTGACCTTTCCGGCCGCAGCGATCGGGCTTGGCATCCTCGCTCTGGCGCCGGTGGCGGTCTATCCCTTTGCCAAGCGGTTCACCTGGTGGCCGCAGATATTTCTGGGGATCGCGTTCAACTGGGGCGCGCTGCTGGCGTGGACGGCCCATACCGGACGGCTGGAAGCGCCTGCTGTCCTGCTCTATCTGGCCGGGATCGCGTGGACGCTGTTCTATGATACGATCTATGCCCATCAGGATGCCGAGGATGACGCGCTGATCGGGGTAAAATCCACCGCGCGCCTCTTCGGAGACCGCTCGCCGGTCTGGCTGCGCCGGTTTCTGGTGGGAACGGTTCTGCTGATGGCGCTGGCGGTGGTTCTCGCGGCGCGGGGCGGGGCGCTGTGGGTCGCGCTGCTGGGACCTCTTGCGATGGGCCTGCATCTGCTGTGGCAACTGAAACGGCTCGACATTCGCGACAATAGCGCGCTGCTGGGGCTGTTTCGGTCGAACCGCAATGCCGGCCTGCTGCCCTTGCCGTTTTTCGCCATCGCGCTGCTGGTGTGATTGAATTCAGCGGGCCGGGGGCATAAACATGCCGGATCGTTTTCTCAACGCGCGGCCCCTTCATGCGTCTTTCCGTCCTCTTCGCGATTATCGGCACCTTTCTGATGGCAGCCATATTATGCCTCGTGGCAGCGGGGTTCGCGGTAACGGCGATCGAGGATAACGCCCGTAATTCGGTCCGCGCCACGCTGGAGAAGGAAGGGATGAGCTGGGCCGAGGTGGATGCCAACGGCCTTCAGATTTTTCTGACCGGCGCCGCACCGACCGAGGCGCGGCGATTCGCGGCGCTGACAGCGGCAGGGCGGATCGTGGATGCCGCCCGCGTGATCGACCAGATGCAGGTGGAGGACAGCGCCGCCATCGCGCCGCCCCGGTTTTCGATAGAAATCCTGCGAAATGACAGCGGCATATCCCTGATTGGCCTTGTACCCGCTGACATGGACCGCGATGCGCTTCTGGCGCAGATTATCCGCGCGGCCGGGAAGGGCGACGTGACCGACCTGCTGGAATCGGCTGATTATCCTGTTGCGGGGACGTGGGACGTGGCCATTGATTATGCGGTGCGCGCACTTCAGCAATTGCCGCGGGCCAAGATTTCGGTCGAGGCGGGACGTGTGGCGATTACCACCATGGCCGGTAGTCCCGAGGAGAAGGTAAAGCTCGAACAGGCGCTGCGGCGCCGGGTGCCGGGCAATCTGAGCATTTCGCTGGATGTGTCGGCGCCCCGCCCGGTGATCACGCCCTTCACCCTGCGCTTCCTGATCGAGGATGGTGTGGCGCGATTCGATGCCTGCTCGGCAGACACGCCAGAGGCACAGCGCGAAATCGAGGAGGCCGCGCGCGCGGCCGGGCTGGGGGGCGCAGCCGACTGCGTTATCGGTCTGGGCGTGCCGACGCCCGCATGGGGCCGCGCCGCCGCGATGGGGATCATGGCCGTGGCCGATCTGGGCGGGGGCAGCGTGACCTTTGCGGATGCGGATGTGTCGCTGATCGCCGCACGCGGCACGCCGGAGGGCCGGTTTGACGATATCGTGGGCGGTCTCGAAAACGATCTGCCCGATGTATTTGCTCTCCACGCCGTGCTGCCCCCGCCCGATGTGGCGGGACAGCCGACGGCACCCGAATTTGTCGCCACGCTTTCCGCCGAGGGAAAGGTGCTGCTGCGCGGCCGTGTTGGCAGCCAGCGCCTGCGCGAGACGGTGGACAGCTTTGCCAAGGCGCGGTTCCGGTCGGGCAGCGTCACCAGCCGCGCCCGGGTTGTGGATGGGCTGCCTCAGGACTGGCCGGTGCGCGTGCTGACCGGGCTGGAAGCGCTGGGTTTTCTGGCCAATGGTGCGGTTGTCGTCACGCCTGACACCCTGAACATCACCGGCCTGACCGGCCGCAAAGAGGCCAGCGCACAGATCGCAGGCCTTCTGGCCGAGAAGCTGGGAGAGGGCGCCGAGTTCAACATCGATGTGACCTACGAGGTCGCGTTGGACCCGCTTTCGGGTATTCCAAAGCCCGAAGAATGCATCGCGCAGATCACCGCCATCCAGAAGACCCGCAAGATCAGTTTCGAGCCGGGATCGCCCAGCTTCGATGAAAACGGCGCGTCGATCATGAACGATATCGCGGATGTCCTGTCCAAATGCGGTGAGATTCCGATCGAAATCAGCGGTCACACCGACAGTCAAGGCCGGGACTCGATGAACCAGGAACTGAGCCAGAAGCGTGCGAATGCGGTGCTGGACGCGCTGCGCAAGCGCCGCGTGCTGACTGCGAGCTATACCGCGAAGGGCTACGGCAAGAACGAGCCTATCGCCGGAAATGACACCGAAGAGGGCCGCGAAGCCAATCGCCGGATTGAATTCAAACTGGTGGCGGAGCCGGATGCCGCCCCCGCGCCAGAAGGATCAGGGCTTGAAAGCTCTGATCAGGAGGCGCAGGAAGGACGCTCATCAGAGACGGAAGCAGAGGGCGGAGAAGATGAACAGGACTGAATTCATCGTCGCCACTGCGATCATCCTGTTTGTCGCCTTTGCGCTGGGCTGGTTCGCCAACTGGCTGATACACCGGTTCATCCGTGTATCCTCCTCGGACGTGGGCGAGCTGGACCGCATGGCGCAGGAGCTGCACGAAGCCGAGGAGACGCGCGATCAGGCCATCACCTACCTGCAACAGCGCGAGGCCGAACTTTCAAACCAGCTGGTCCAGAACGAGGCGGAACTGCGCGCCGCGATGGACGGCCTGCGCGACGCACGGCAGGAATTGGAACAGCTGCGCGCCCATATGGACCGTGCCGCGCACAGATAGGCTGCTGCAGGGGGTGCGCAGTTCCGCCTCAACCTGGAGCTCCACATAATGTCACAACGTCTGAGATGCTGCCTCTGGTGGCATATGCTTAAGGTGGCTGACACGTCATTCGTCATCCTGAAACAGGCGCGCAATGCGCGGCACCCGGGCCGAATGAATGAAACAGAAATATTGAGCAACCTTGACATGACCAATGCGCACTTCGTCCATTGCAGGATGATGATGTTTTGCGGGAGTGGCCGGTAAGACCGGACCCGTGAGATGCGGTGGCAGAGCGCGGCGACAGAAGTATTCATGCACATACAGAGAACGGTTCCCGGCTCCTCCAGAAGCTTCATGATGGGCTGGAGTGGCAACGTAGCTGAATGCCAGACCGCTTTGATCCGAGGCGGAGATGCGGTGCTTTCAGATCAACGGTTGAACGCTGACAACGCTCCGAGCGCGCTCAGGCGGAATACGGCGCGTGACGTATTCTGCTCGGAACGAAAAAATGAAGATCGGAACAGGCTTCCGAATAATTAAGAATTCATTTTTTCAGGAAATGCAAGTTTCTTGCCTTTCCTATGTACCTTCAAATTCGTAATCAGAACTCTCTCGCTACGTTTGCCGGTGCTGATCGTACATCAGCAAAACCCGCCTTGTGCGAAGGAGCAACATGCATGAATAAATGTTTGCTACCAGTATAAATGATTGAAAGTGCACCCCAAAATAACGAAACCGCGCCAATATGACGCAGGAATATCTTTGTGTTGAAAAAGAGTTAAGGGCGACCTACGGTCACTTCAGGAGAGGAGGAATCAAACAAAGACCGGATTTAAAGATGTAAGCCCTTTCCAGCGGAAGGGCCTATGTTTGGAATCTCTCGATGGATCTATCAATTCCATTGCCTTGGAGTGGCATCGCCTTGAAGGGCGTAGCCGAGATTCCAGAAATTTCTTGTGAAATATCTCATTATCTCGACGGGGTTTTGATCAACATCGTTTTTCGTGGATTTTACGAAATTTTTTTCCGCACGGGTGTTCCCAAACATTGCGGAATATCCCACAGTCACCCGAACGCGCCCAGGTTAAACCAAGGAGTTCACTGCACATGGCCAAAGATAACACCGCGTCAGCGTATGACGTTCTGTTCACACCTATCAAGCTAGGGTCAAAGACCCTGAAGAACCGTTTCTATCAGGTTCCCCATTGTATCGGGGCCGGTACAAACAGCCCCGGATTTCAGATGGCTCACCGCGGCGTCAAGGCTGAAGGCGGTTGGGGCGCGATCAATACGGAGCAATGCTCCATTCATCCGGAATGTGACGACACGTTGCGAATTACTGCCCGTATCTGGGACGAAGGCGATATGCGCAACCTGCGCGCGATGGTCGACCAGGTTCACAAGTTCGATGCACTGGCCGGTTGCGAGCTGTTCTATGCCGGGCCTCATGGTCCCGGGCTCGAGACGCGGACCATCGCGCGCGGACCCAGCCAGTACAACTCGGACTTCGCAACGGTTCCAGGCTCCCCCGGCTTTACCTATAACCACGCCGCCGACACGGACGAGATCAAGCGCCTGCAGCAGCATTATGTGGACGCGGCGCTGCGCGCCCGCGATACCGGATTCGACATTGTCGATCTGTACGGTGCACATGCCTATGGACCGATGCAGTGGCTGAACCCCTATTACAACCGCCGCACGGATGAGTATGGCGGCAGCTTCGAGAACCGCGCCCGGTTCTGGATTGAGACCCTGGAGAAGATCCGCAATGCCGTGGGCGACGATCTGGCTCTCGTGACTCGCTGCGCTATCGATACGTTGAAAGGCCCGAGCGAGATCGAAATCGGGGAAGACGGGCTCAGGTTCATCGAACTCGCCTCTCCGTATCTCGACTTGTGGAACGTTACCATCGGTGACATCACCGAATGGGGCGAGGATGCGGGACCGTCCCGGTTCTACCCGATCGGCCACCAGAACGAATGGATCCGCCATATCAAGCAGGCAACAAACAAGCCTGTCGTGGGTGTCGGTCGCTACTACGATCCCGAAAAGATGCTGGAAGTGATCAATTCCGGTATCATCGACATCATCGGCGCGGCGCGGCCGTCGATCGCCGACCCGTTCATCCCGAAGAAGATCAAGGAAGGCCGGATCGAGGATATCCGGACTTGCATCGGCTGCAATATGTGCATCGGCCGCTGGGAAATGGGCGGCGTGCCGTTCATCTGCACCCAGAACGCCACTGCCGGCGAAGAATATCGCCGCGGCTGGCATCCGGAGAAGTTCGAGCCCGCGAAATCGGACAAGGATGTCCTGATCGTCGGTGCGGGACCCGCCGGTTCGGAATGCGCGCGTGTGCTGCTGGAGCGGGGCTATACCGTCCATATCGTAGATTCGCGTGACAAGGTCGGAGGCCATGTGAACGATGTCGCGACTCTGCCCGGCCTCGGCGAATGGGGCTATCACCGGGATTACCGCGAGGTCCAGATCGACAAGCTGCTGAAGAAGAACAAGGGCTCGCAGCTTGCGCTGGGTCAGAAGCGGATGACTGCGGATGATGTGCTCAATTACGGTGCGGCCCGTGTCGTGATCGCGACGGGAGCCAAGTGGAGCCCGACCGGTATCAACCACCTCACGCATGGACCGATTCCCGGTGCCGACGCGTCGCTGCCGCATGTGCTGACGCCCGAGCAGGTCTATGAGGGCAAGGAAGTCGGAAAGCGGGTGCTGATCGTCAACTATGACCCCTACTATACCGCTCCCAGCATCGCCGAAAAATACGCACGGGCTGGTCACGAAGTGACAATTGCCAGTGTTTGCGGCGTCGGCGCCTTCATGGATTACACGCTGGAAGGTCCTAACGTGCAACGCATGCTGCAGGACCTTGGTATCAAAGTTCTGGGCGATACCGGATGCTCTCGCGTCGAGGAGGGCCGGGTCGAGCTGTTCAACATCTGGGGTGATGGCTACAAGCGCGAGTATCGCGGGAGTGGTGAGAAGCCGCGGCATAAGAACGAGACCAATGAATGGCACGAGTGCGATACGGTGATCCTGGTGACCAGCCGCCGTTCGGATGACAGCCTGTTCCGCGAACTCAAGGCACGCAAGGACGAGTGGGCAGAGAACGAGATCGAGGCGGTTTACGTCATCGGTGACGCCGAGGCCCCGCGTATCATTGCCGATGCCACGTTCGATGGTCACCGTCTGGCGCGCGAGATCGAGGATGAAAGTCCCCAGCACCAGAAGCCCTACAAGCGCGAGCAGAAGATCTGGGGCGTGCCATACAATCCCGGAGAGAATCCCGATCTGGAATGGCGTCTATAAGATGGCAGCATGCTTGGTCCCCTGGATTGAGCTTTGGCCGGGGTGGCGTTCCGTCGTCACCCCGGTCGTACCTGCCCCAATGTTTTACATCAGGAGAGCATTGGGCGGGGCAGGTTCCCGAACGCTGCGTCATACCACCTGACTGCCGCCGCCATGCCAAGGGTGCGGAAATCCCTCGCATCGCGGCAGGCGCGACACCGGATCACATCCTGCGGGGGCAACAATGCCCCAACTGAAGTAAGTAAAGGACCAAGACAAATGACGAAACGCACCGCCGAACTCAAGGACGAGCACAACAAGCTTGGCGCACAATTCACAGAGTGGAATAATATTGATGTCGTGGAAGCCTATTCCTCGGTCAATGAAGAGGAAGAAGTCGACGCGGTGCGCGATGCGGCCGGTATGTTCGACCTGACCGGGTTGCGCAAGATCTGGGTCAAGGGACCCGACGCGAGAGACGTGCTGAACAAGACCTGCAGCCGCGAAATCGGCAACCTGAAAAAGGGCAAGTCAACCTATACGCTGGTGCTGACCGACGATGGCACGATCTGCGACGATGCGATCATCTATGGAATCGAAGATGACAAGTTCCTTTTTGTGCATGGCACAGGGACCGGCGGCGACCGCCTGCTGAAAGCGGCCGAGGGCAAGGATATGACCGCCCAGTGGGATAACGACCTGCACACCATTTCCGTACAGGGCCCAAAGGCTGTGGATATCCTCGACCCGAACGCAGATGGCGACATTGCGGGGATGAAGTTTTTCGAGGTGATCACGACGAACCTGTTTGGCCGTGAAGTCATTCTCTCGCGTACCGGCTATTCCGGCGAAAAAGGCTACGAGATCTTCTGCGAGCGGGCCGATGCGGTGCATCTGTGGCAAAACCTGCTCGAGGCAGGCAAGCCGGAAGGACTGAAGCCCTGCTCCTTCACCGGGCTGGACAAGGTCCGCGTCGAGGCGGGACTGCTGTTCTACCCGTACGATGCGAACGAGAATGTCACTCCCTGGGAGGCCGGCCTGGGCTTTGCCGTATCGAAGAAAAAATCAGAATTCCTCGGTCGCGATGCCGCCTTGTCGAAAGAGGGCAAGGAAAACATCATGGTGCGCGGCATTGCCTGCAAATCGGATGATCCGGTGATCGAGGCCGAAACCGAGCTTTACCAGGACGGTAAAAAGGTCGGCGATGTCATCAGCCCCAGCTATTCCCGCCGCCTTGGCAAATCGATTGCCATCGTCCACGTCCAGCCCGACGTGACGGAAGGCGCCACGCTGACGCTCGGCAATGGCTCGGATGCGCGGGAGGTCACGGTTGAGAACCTGCCCTTCTACGACAAGGAGAAGCTGCGTCCGCGCGCCTGACCTGAGACACTGCGCCGGGCGCCGGCGCAAATGGGGGGGGGGCGGCCAATGCCCGCCTCCCCTGACCGGCCCGGCTCCGACATTCTGATGACGCCAGCACATAAAGACTGCATTCTACCCCTTCTGCCGCTGGGCGGCTGCAATACGCAAGAAAGAGAGAACAAGTCATGGCCAGCAAGAGACCCGCAAAATACGATATTCTGTTCGAGCCGATCAAGATCGGCCCGAAAACGATGAGAAACCGGTTTCACCAGAGCCCCCATTGCATTGGTGCAGGCACGGATAAACCGGGATTTCAGGCCGCCCACCGCGCGGTAAAGGCCGAGGGCGGTTGGGGCGCGATCAACACCGAATATTGCTCGATTCATCCGGAATCAGATGACACGATGCGCGTGTCGGCCCGGATCTGGGATTCAGGCGACGTGCGCAACCTGCGCGCGATGACCGACGCTGTTCATGAATACGACTGCCTTGCCGGAATCGAACTGTGGTATGGTGGCGGACACGCTCCGAACATGGAGACCCGCCAGACGGCGCGCGGTCCCAGCCAGTTCGTTTCCGAATTCGAAACTCTGAGCTACTGCCACGAGATGGACGAGGCGGACATCAAGCAGGTTCAGCAATTCTACGTCGATGCATCGCTGCGAGCCCGTGATGCCGGATTCGATTTTGTCAATATTTACGGTGGCCACACCTACGGCCCGCTGCAATGGCTCAGCCCCTATTACAACCGCCGCACAGATGGCTATGGCGGCAGCGTCGAAAACCGCGGTCGGTTCTGGGTCGAGATTCTGGAGCAGGTCAAGAGGGCTGTCGGCGACGATATGGCTATTGCCTCGCGCTTTGCAATCGATACGCTGATCGGCACCGCCGGTGTCGAGGTCGAGGAGGATGGCGTAAAGCTGATCCAGATGGCCGATGATCTGGTGGATGTGTGGGACATCAACGTAGGCGATATCGCGCAGTGGGGCGAGGATGCTGGTCCGTCACGCTACTACCGCCAAGGGCACCAGATTCCGTGGCAGCGCTTCGTCAAGCAGCATTCGAAGAAGCCGGTGCTGGGCGTCGGCCGCTTCACCGATGCCGAGAAGATGGCCGAGGTCATCCGCAATGGCGAGCTGGACATCATCAGCTGCGCGCGTCCGTCGATTTCAGACCCGTTCATGCCGCAGAAAATCGAAGAGGGGCGGCTGGACGATATCCGGACCTGCATCGGCTGCAACGTCTGCATTTCGCGTTGGGAGATTGGCGGACCGCCGATGATCTGCACCCAGAACGCGACCGCAGGCGAGGAATACCGGCGCGGCTGGCATCCCGAGCGGTTCGCAGAGGCCGGATCGGATGACACGGTGCTGGTTGTCGGTGCGGGTCCCGCCGGCTCCGAGGCGGCGCGCGTGCTGATGGAGCGCGGCTATGTCACGCACCTTGCCGACAGCGCGGAAAAGATTGGCGGCCATCTCAATGATGTAACCAGCCTGCCCGGTCTGGGGGAATGGGGCTATCACCGTGATTATCGCGAGGTGCAGCTTGACAAGCTGGCCAAGAAGAACCGCGACAGTCAGTTGTCCTTGGGCAGCAAGAGGCTGACCGCCGATGATGTGCTGAATTACGGCGCCGAAAAGGTGATCATTGCTACCGGCTCGCACTGGAACACCGATGGCGTCAACTGTCTGACCCATGATCCGGTGCCCGGCATCGATGCCTCGCGTCCTGATCAGATCACGCCGGAACAGATTTTCAGTGGTGAAAAGAAGGTCGGCAAACGTGTTGTGATACTGAACGCCGATACCTACTTCATGGCCCCCTCGCTGGCCGAGATGCTTGCAGCGCAAGATCACGAAGTGACAGTGATCACCGGCGTCGATTTCGGACATTACATGCACTTCACGCTGGAATATCCGAATATGCGCCGCCGCATGATCGAGCTGAACATCAACATCATCGGCGAATCCTGGGCGTCGCGCGTGGAAGAGGGCCGGATCGAATATTACGATATCTGGGCTGAAGGATCGAAGCGCGAATATCGTGGTCCCGGACAGCTTCCCCGTAATGAGAACACCAGCCACAAATGGCTGGAGTTCGACACGCTGGTTCTGGTCACCGGCCGTCACTCCGACGACACGCTCTTCCGCGAGCTGAAAGAGCGCAAGGACGAATGGGAGACCAACGATATCAAAGGCATCTACGTGATCGGCGATGCCTGGGCGCCTAAGCTGATGGCCGATGCGACCTTTGATGGCCACCGCATCGCTCGCGAGATCGAATCGGAAGATCCCCAGATGCCGCTGCCCTACAAGCGGGAGACTTCCGTCTGGGGAACCGCCTTCAATCCCGAGGGCAACTACAAACAGGAATGGATCGCCTGAACCGGTCCTGTGACAAGGGGGGTTGCGCACTATCTGCGCGATCCTCCGTGCAGCTTTGGATGACCCTCCGCCCGATATTGCGCTGCGGGCATGAATTTGAGGAACGGACACATGCTACTGACAGAGCACGACCCCAAGGACGTCACCCGTATCCTGTTCCAGGATTTTCCCACCTGGATGATCGTTTCGTTCTATATCGTCGGATTTCTTGCGATAGGCGTTTTCCTTTACGGAGTCTGGGCGCAAATCCGTAAATATCGCCGGGGAGTACGTTCGGGGGCGTGGTCGCCGTTCTGGCCAAGGTTTACCGGGATGTTTGGCAAGGTGCTGTCCCACAGCACGATCAAGCGCCGGGCGCCCAAGGCGGGCAGCATGCACGCCCTTATCTTCTACGGGTTCACCCTGCTGTTCATCGGCACCAGCACGATCACTCTGGATCAGGATATCCTTGGCCCGTTTGGAATTCATTTCTGGTACGGATCATTCTATCTGGTTTTTGGAACCGTGATGGACGTAGCCGGCATCGCCCTGATTGGCGGGCTGCTTTATATGATGTATCGGCGCAAGTGGCTTGCGCTGCCGCGGCTGGATTATACACGTCCCGACCGCGACCCGTCCGAACCCGATTTCGACCGGTCATGGTATCGGCGCGAAGACTGGGCATTCCTGTGGGCGCTGATCATCATTGGTGTAACCGGTTATTTTCTTGAGGCCGCACGCGTTGTCTGGCTCCAGGGCGATCCGACAGTCTGGGACGTGCGTTGGCATGCACCCGTAGGCACGGCGCTTGCTTATGTCATGATGGGGCTCGGTCTTGGCCCCGAGGGTGCGGGCGATCTGCGCATGGGGCTGTGGTGGTTCCACGGTATCATCGCTTTGACGTTCATCGCGCTGATACCCTACACCAAGGTGAAACATATCTTTACCGCCATGGGCGCGTTGATGGCCCATGATCCGGAGAGCAAGCGCCGGATGCCGTCCGCCGATGTGGATAGCGAGCGTATCGGTATCGGATATCTGGGTGACTTCTCGGATAAATACCTGCTCAACTTCGACGCCTGCACCAAATGCGGCAGATGTCACGAGGCTTGCCCTGCACGCGCGGGCGGCTATCCGCTGTCACCACGCGATCTGGTGCTGAGCCTGCGCGAGATGGCCAATGACAAATTTTCGCATGCCTCGATGCCCGAGGGCCCGATCGAGGTGATCGGTGACGGGGTCAACATGATACGGCCCGAAACGCTCTGGGCCTGCCGGACCTGCGCCGCCTGTATCGAGATCTGCCCCGTCGGAATCGAGCACCTGCCGATCATCATCGAGATGCGCCGCACATTGATCGAAGAAGGCGAGTTCGACCCCATCTTGCAGCCGACGCTGAAAAGCTTGCAGAAATCCGGCAACTCGCTGGGCGAATCGAAGCGCAAGCGCCCGCGCTGGACCCGGGATCTGGATTTCGAGGTAAAGGACGCCCGCAAGGAGCCGGTAGACGTGCTTTGGTATGTCGGTGACTATGCTTCCTTCGACCCACGCTCGCAAAAGGTGACGCTGTCCTTTGCCCGCATCCTGCACGCGGCGGGAGTCAATTTCGGCATTCTCTACGAGGACGAGCAGACGGCTGGCAACGACGTGCGCCGGGTCGGAGAGGAGGGGCTCTTCCAGTCGCTGGCCGAGGCAAATATCGAGCTTCTGGACAGTTGTGAGTTCAAGACCATCGTGACGACCGACCCGCACACCTATAACACGGTGAAGAACGAATATCCTGAATTCGGCGGCCATTATGAGATCGAGCATGCCAGCGCGATGTTGGAGAGGTTGATGCGTGAGGGCATCATACCGACACCGGTGAAACTGAATTACCGCGTGACATATCACGATCCCTGTCACTTGGGCCGCATCAACGGCGGTGATGAGCCGCCGCGTCAGGTTATGGGACGTCTGGGCGTGGACCTGATCGAATTGCCGCGCAACCGGGATAATTCCTTCTGCTGCGGCGCGGGTGGCGGTCGCATCTGGATGGCAGACCCGCCCGAGCTGAAAAAGCCTGCCGAAATACGTGCCGCCGAGGCGGCCGATATCGATGGGCTGGATGTGCTGATCGTCAACTGCCCAAAATGCCTGAACATGATGGAGGACGGCGTCAAGGGCACGGGGAATGAGGGCAAATTCAAGGTCATGGAACTGACCGAACTGGTCGAGGAAGCGATGGGTCTGAAAGACGCACCCGAGCCGGAGCCCGAACCGGAGAGCACGCCCGAACCGGTAGGCACCGCATGAGCGATGTGGCGCGCCATGGTGAAGCAGCACGAACGAAGGATTCGAGCGCGCTGGTTGACCGGCTGATCGCGCAAGGTGATCCTTACGCAGCATTGGGTGCCTATACAGACATCCGGGACGCCGCCCTGGAGGAGTTGGCGCTCGGCACGAAACGGCAGAGGCTGATCGTTGCCGCCGCACCCTATGCCCCTGCCGATCTTCTGGCGCGCCTGTCAGAGGATGCGGATGCGGCATTGGCGTTGCGTCTGGCAAAGAACCCTTCTTCCCCCGCTGCCGCGCTGGCGCGCGTGCTCGAAAGCGATCCTTCAGCACGGGTGCGCAGCTATATCGCCGCGCATGCCAATACCGATCCGACTCTGCTTTCGGCCTTGGCGGAAGATGAGGCGATCGAGGTGCGCCGCGCCGTTTCGGGCAATGCCGCCACCCCGCCGGATGTAATTGCGCGCTTGTCGGCCGAGGCGGACGAGGAGATCGCGCGCAATGCCGCCGCCGCTCCACAGACAGATGCCGAGACGCTCCTTCATCTGTGGAACGCGGGGGATATCTGGGTGCGTGCCGATGTGGCAGAGCATCCGAACTGCCCGCCTGAAATACTGGCGCAGGCAGAGGCAGCGGATGATCCGCTCATTCGCCGCAAATATGCCGCGAATCCCGCAGTCGAGGACCAGTCGCTGCTACCGTTGCTGACGGACCCGGATGAGCGGGTGCGCGCGGCAGCCGTCCGCAATCTGTCGGCTCCGGATGACCGTGTGGCCGAATCGGACGATCCTTCGGCAAAAGTACGGCGGTTGTTTGCCCGCCGCGCGCGGCTACCTGAGCCGTTGATTGCACGGCTCGCCGCAGATCCGGACGATTGGGTAAGGCGCTGGATTGCCCGCAACCCCGATGCGCCGGAGGCGGTGTTGGAAGACCTGATGCGGGATGCGATCCCTGCCGTGCGGCGCGGAGTGTCGCGCAATTCCTCCTGCCCGCCGCATCTTCTGGCTACGCTGGCCGCTGATGCAGAACCTTGGGTGCGCGCTGGCGTGGCTCTGCGCGAGGATGCGCCCGAAGCCGCCATTAGCGCGCTGCTGGATGACGGAGATCCCGACGTTCTGGGTGCGCTGGGACGGAACCCCGCCACCCCTGCGGACCGTCTGGAAATCATTTCCCGTAATGCGGATAAGGACGTGCGTCGCTCGGTCGCATTTAATCCTGCCGCGCCGGCTGCTGCCTTGGCGACGCTGTCCGAGGATGCCTATCCGCTGAACCGGGCAATCCTCGCGGGGCGCCGCGATCTGCCTGGCGATTTGGCAGAACGATTATTGACCGATCCCGAACCGCAGGTGCGCTTTGCTGCTGCGGCAAATCTGGCGCGCGCCGCCGCCAGGACGTGATACGAAAACAGGAGTGAGAAAGCTGAGATGAAGATACTGGTTACTGTGAAACAGGTCGCCGCCCTCGATGACGAATTCGAGATGCGTGACGACGGGCGCGACGTTGACGAGGATTTTTTTGAAAAAGACCTGAACGAATTCGACCATTTCTCGGTCGAGGAAGCACTGCTCATCAAGGAAGCGGCGGGCGATGACACTGAAGTGGTTATTGTGACCATTGGCGACGAGGATGCGGACGACGCGTTGCGCACCGCGCTGGCCAAGGGCGCGGATCGCGGCATCCGCGTCTGGGACGATTCGCTGGCCGAGGCTGACGGGATCGCGATCGCAAAAGTGCTGGCAAAAGTCGTGGAGCGTGAAAAGCCCGACATGGTGTTTACCGGTGCGCAATCGGCAGATTTCGGCTCGGCGGTGACAGGTATGGCGCTGGCCGGTATCCTGGACTGGCCGCATGCGGCTGTCGTGGTCAACCTTGAATATTCGCCGGGCTCGAACACGGCGACGCTGCGCCGCGAACTGGAAGGCGGGCTTGAAGAAATCATGACGATCCGCTGCCCGGCGGTTCTGTCCATCCAACTTGGTATCAACGAGCCGCGTTATGCGTCGCTGCGCGGCATCAAGCAGGCCAAACAGAAGCAGGTGGACGAATTGTCGCTGGACGATCTGGGTCTTGGATCTGACGGGGCGGCGGCTGCATCGCGGGTCCGCCGTATGTATGCGCCGGAAAAGGGACAAGCCGAACTCATCACCGGGTCTGCAGCCGAGCAGGCCGCACGGCTTGCTGACATCATCAAAGAATTGCGGGGAATGTAAATCATGGCCAATCTTATTGCAGTTGCCGAACAGCGCGACGGAGAAATGCGCGCAACATCGCTGGAAACCATTGCAGCACTGAAGAGCATAAAGCAGGACGGCGACCGTCTGTCGGTTGCCGTGGTCGCTGCCGATCCACAAGCTCTCGCGGCAGGAGTGTCGGTTGAGGGGGTGGACGAGGTGATCGCCGTCAAGGCAACGGATGATTTCCAGCCCGACCTGATGGAAGCCGTCATTTCCGAACTGGTCAAGGAGCGTAATCCCAGCGTGGTAGCCGTGGCGCATGGAGTCGATGCGTGGTCCTTTGCGCCGGCCGCGGCCGCCAAATTGGGCTGCGGCCTTGCCACCGACGTCATGGGCCTGAAGATGGAAGATGGCGAGCTGGTCGCAACGCGCGCGGGCTATGCCGAGAAGGTTCATGTTGAAATGGATTTTCCTGGCAAGGATACGGTCCTGCTGACAGTCCGGACCAACGTGTTTGAACCGGCATCGGGCACGACCAGCCCGGAAGTGACAGAAATGGCCGCGCCCCAAGCTGACGTGGCGACAACGCATGAAGGGTGGAAGCCGCCCGCGGATGCCGGTGGTATCGATATCGGCGGCGCCGAATTCATCCTGTCGATCGGACGCGGTGTGGGTGACGAGGCCAATGTCGAGCAATATCTGGAACTGGCCGAAAGCATGGGTGCGACGCTCGGGTGCTCGCGCCCCATTGCAGACAATGGCTGGCTGCCCAAGGCGCGCCAGGTCGGGCAATCAGGCCAATTGGCGGCAAACTGCAAGCTTTATATCGCCATGGGCGTATCGGGATCGGTCCAGCACCAGTGGGGCATGAAGCATGTCGACAATATCGTTGCGGTGAATTCTGATCCCGAAGCGTCGATCTTCTCGATCGCACGTTATGGCATTGTCGGAGATATGTTCGAAATAGCAGAAGAGCTTGAAAACCACTTCTGAAACGCTTGCCGGAGGCCTCGCAACGCTTGGCCTCCGGCATTCCCGTGAATTTTCCTCATCGGTCTTCGCGGCCCGATCCGTGTGAAGGACTGTGTGACAGTTCAGGTGAAGCGACCGGAACGTTGAAGGACTTCGATCTGATAGCCATCCGGATCGGCAATAAAGAAAAATCGCTCTATCACAGTGCCGTCCGGCGCAAAATCGACAAGTTTACTAAGGGTCAGGACTCATTCTCGTTTCATAACCAGAACATGACGGTTGCGGCGAGGGC
>JAUNVT010000177.1 GCA_030540655.1 Rhodobacterales bacterium | reverse complement strand
GCAGGGGCGGCCAGATAACAACGCGAGCTCGCAGCTCATAGTCAAAACGGCCTGCCCGCTTCTTCGCACTCCAGCGCCCCTGTCCCGATTATCCGAGCCTACCACGACAGAGGGAAGACCACGCCTGGAAATCGCAGCGCCGCGAACAGCATGCCTGATAATAACTCCGCCGAACGGGCCATGCGATCCGTTGCCATCGGGCGCAAGAACTACCTGTTCGTCGAATCGCAGACCGGAGGCCGCGCCGCCGCCATCGCCTGCACCCTGGTCGAAACCGCCAAGCTGAAGGGCATCGACCCCCAAACATCGCTGGCCGACACACTCGCCCGCATCCCGGACTACAAGATCAATCGTGTCGACGACCTGCTGCCCTGGAAAACCGCGCAATAGGACGCGCAGGAAAGACGCTTACTTTAAAGCGTGTTCTCAGCTATGGACATTATGCCGCGCTCCGCCTGCCTATCAGTGCCATGACCATCAGGCCGGAGGAAACCTTGCCCACCACCGCCTTGGCAGTCAGTGTGCAAAGGTAGCCACCGGGAGACCCGAGGTCCGCGAAACGCTCCAGCATTGCCACCACGAGGATAGATGCCTGCTCCGGCCCCATGCATTTCTGAGCCTCTTCCCAAGCGGATGGGCTGATACCCATGGCCGATTGTATATGGCACGCGGCGTCGAAAAGCTGGTGCCAATGTCGGATAACTCCTTGGTAGAAGCTCCTGAGTGATGGACATCCTGCAATGACGAGATTGAGTGGAATTCCCGGCACGCGTCTTGTATCGGGATATTCAACGCCTTCTCGAGACATCTCCTGTTTGCCTTCGGGTACCACCGTTGCCGTTTGTGCATTTTCCGAATTAGATTCAAATTCATTAGTTTCTTGTTTTAAATCAAGATGGTGATGCTCATAATGAGCATCAGTGGTGATCTTTTTGCCTGCCTCCGGACCGTCAATGATATTCCGCGTCTTGTCCAGCAAAACTTCTAATCCAGCCCCATGGTAATCCAGATCCTGAAGTGACAGCTTGCGATGTAGCGCCCGTGCGGTGAGGCCTGAGCGGCATGACGCCTTCATGGATCTTGCTGCCGATCAAGCCGCGTAACTCGTTCGGCGCGGTGACGGGATCGGAAAGACAGAGCCGCGTTGACGGCAGATCCCGGATGCGCGGGATGAACCGGTAGGACAGCAGCGCGGTCACGGCAAAGACCTGATCTGTAAAGCCAGGGGTCGTGATGCTGGCGGAGATGTAGAGCGCAGTGAAGAACGGTCGGGGCAGGAGCTACAGCAGCAGGATAGAGAGAAGGAACGGGTGCTTGAGCAAGAGCGGCTCAAAGAACAAGAGCGGGTGGCGGAGTGAGAAGGGCGGGGTCACAATATCTTAGAGCAGCGCGCCGAACACCGCTCTTATTTAAGTAATATATGCCTATGGGTCCAACAGAATAGAGTGTAACTTCATGCGGTTGAGGCGCTAAAATCAATGATTTTAACTATTGTTAAATAAGCATATATTAAAACAATATTTCAATCTCACATTAGAGAGAATGTAAAGCGGTGTGCTCAAAGTCGAAAGTTCTTTTGGTTGATCTGAACGCGTTTTCCAGCTTTCCGACACTCGCGATAGGCCTGCTGACCGCTACTCTGCGGCGCGAAGGGCACGCAGTGAATGTGATTTGCCCACTGGATCATGGCCGCCCCTCCGCGGTCCGCGAACGGCAGGAGCGGTGGGGCGACCATTTCATGCGTCGTCTGCATCTTTCGGGATTATCGCCCGCATTCCCCATGCGTGACCTCTTGCGCGGCGCACGAGCGGCATGGCGCGATAAGCCTGACAGCGTTACCATAAGCCGCATCCGCGCCGCCCTCGATGCAGGGCCGGACGTGATCCTGCTGTCGGCTTATCTCATGCATTATTCGGTCGTGCGTAAAATCGCGGCAGACGCAAAAGAGCGGAATATTCCTGTCGTGGTCGGCGGGCCTATGTTCAATATCACGGCGACGGCGCAACATTGGTGCAGCCTTCCCGGCATCACCGCAATCGTGGGTGCCGAGGCAGATTTGTCCATAGCAAAAATTGTAGAGACAGTGAGCAGCGGCGGCGATCTGATGCAGTTTTCCGGAGTCACATTGCCAGATGGCCGCATGTCTGAGGCCGCCCGGCCGTTGCGCCCACTCGACAGCGCGCCATTTGCGGATTTCACGGATTTCCCTTGGGAGAGATACCCCGTTCGCATCATTCCACTGATGACGGGACGGGGCTGCCAATGGGCAAAGTGCGCTTTCTGTTCCGACGTGGTGTCGACGAATGGCCTGGCGTTTCGGTCCAGATCCCTCGGGCATGTCTTATCGGAAATGGAAGAACAGGCACGCCGTCACGCCACCCGCAACTTTTTGTTTCTTGATCTCAAGCTTAACTCCCGGCCAGATATGCTGCGCGGTATTGCCGAGGGCCTTGCCTCACGCGTACCCGGCGCTGAATGGATCGGCACCGTGCACGTCGATACGCGTGCCGACAACGGCCTGTCGCGCCGCGATTTGAGGGCAGCGGTGCGCAGCGGGATGCGGCGGGTCAGTTTCGGGCTGGAATCAGGAAGCCAGCGTTTACTGGACGACATGCGCAAGGGATCCACGGTTGAGGGAAATGCGCAGTTCATCCGTGACGCATACGAGGAGGGGTTGTCTCTGCGCTGCACGATGTTCGCAGGCTATCCCGGCGAGACGGAAGAGGATATGGCGCAAACCGCCGATTTTCTGGAAGCGCACGAGGATTATCTGGACCGGGTCCGTTTTAACGCGTTCTCACTGCTGGATGATACGCCTATCTTCAAGAAGATGGCCGAGCAATCAGGCGCCTCGATCCTGACCGATCTGCGGGCCGATCCACAGCGCGCGCGGATGAGATATCGAAATCACCACCTTGAAACAAAGGGTTACAGACAACACAAGCGCCGCGCACTGGCTGCGGTCTTTCGCATAAACAGGCGCCCTGTCTGCTCCAGTGCGCGCCAGTTCGATGGCCTGATGTGATCGGCTCTGCCAAGCTGAAGCGCCTGGATCCGTCAATCGGATCAAGGGGATATCAGCCGCTGGCGCGCCGCTTGCGGCGCCTTTCGGCTGGGGAAAAACGCGCGGAAGCGCGCGCATTCCTGACCTTGTTCCATGACGAGACCGGCAGGCCGAAAGCAGAGCGCCGCCGCCGCGAGGCCGAAGTGGAGCGCGACCTGAAGCGATCCGGCACCTGCATTCATACGCCCGACGAGCTTGCATTCGGGGGGCGGGTTGCATGGCGCAATCATGCGCAATGTATCGGGCGGCTGTTCTGGCGATCGCTCGAAGTGCGCGACCGGCGCGAGATCACCGATCCCGACGCGATTGCCGAGGATATTGCCGCGCACATGCGACGGGCCCTGAATGGCGACAAGATCCGGTCTGTCATCACGACTTATGCCCCGGCTACGCCAACATCCCTGCCAGCCCATGTCGGCGCAGGCCAGATCACGCGATATGCCGGGCACATACAGCGGGACGGCAGCGTGATCGGGGATCGCGCAAATGTCGGGGCGACACGCGAGGCCGAGGCTTCGGGCTGGCGCGGGTCTGGCGGGCCATTCGATGTGCTGCCGGTGCCTGTCATCACCGCCGATGGGCGACGGTTGCACCGGATGTTGCCCAACGAGGTGACACGGTATGTGCAGCTGGAGCATCCTCGACATACGGGCTTCGGCGAACTGGGGCTTCAGTGGTATGGCGCGCCATGTGTTTTGGGAATGATTCTGACCATCGGTGGGATCGATCATCCATTTGCACCGTTCAATGGGTTCTACATGGGGACCGAGATTGCCTCGCGAAATCTGGCCGATCCTTGGCGTTATGATCTGCTTGCCCCGGCAGCAAGGACGTTCAACATCGATCCGGAAGGCGCAGACCCGCTTTGGCGCGATCGGGCACTGACCGAGTTGAACGCGGCGGTCCTTCATTCCTATCACAAGGCAGGGGTCACGTTGATCGACCACCATGCCGCCGCGCGCGACTTCATGCGCTTTTGCGCTGACGAGGCGGCAAACGGGCGGGCCATGCACGCTGACTGGGCATGGATTGTTCCGCCTCAGGCAGGTGCTGCAACAGCGCCCTTTCATGTCGAGATGCAGGATGGCGGTGCCGTGCCGAATTTCTATCACGGCTGGATGTCAGGTGGTTGGGCCCTGATGCCTTATGATGGCGATCGCTCCCGCTCTCGCTACAGGGCGCATCTTTGGGCTGCGCGGCGCTGGCTTCTGCGGCGAATGCGTCAGCGGGGGGCGTTGCGGTGATATCGCCATTCAACGTTATCATTCCGGCTCGAAACGAAGCTGTCGCCTTGGGTCAGACCGCCCCTGCACTCAAACGCGCGCTCGCAGGTCTGCCTGCCACGGTGATCTATGTGTTGAACGCAACGACCGATCAAAGTGCGGCGATTATTCAACAGGTTTTTGCCGATCAGGCGCTGATCATTCAGACACGCATACCGGGGAAAACGGCCGCACTGAACCTAGGTGATCAGGCTGCAGGTGGCGGCATATGTGTCTATCTCGACGCGGATGTCACAGTTGCCCCGAATATTTTTCGTCTTCTGCTCAGCCCTTTGGAAGACGGTACGGCAGACCTTGTTGCGCCACGTCTGGAGATCGATCTAGGATTGTCCGGCCCACTGGCGCGACGTATCGGTCGCGTCTGGGCGGATCAGATGATGCGACGTCCGGATGCCTTTATGTGTTGCACGGCGTTCAGCCCGGACGGGCAGCGCCAGCGCGGGCCCTGGCCGGATGTCTTGGCGGATGACGATTGGGCCCGTGGCAGGATCAATACAGCGCGCCGCAAAATCGTCGAAACCGCCCAGGCCACAATCATACCTCCAGGCAATCTGCCTGGTTGGCTGACCGTACGGGCCCGGTGGATCAGGGGCAGCCGCGAACTCAGACGACTGGGCCTGCTGGGGCCTGCCCGTGTACGGGTGCCACCGCGCGGCAAAAAGCTGGACATGGCCAGCTATTATGCGGTCCGCTTGGCGGCAGAGCCGGTTGCGATGATGCAGCAATTGGTAGGCACCAATTGGGGACGTGACGAAAGCTCAAGGAAGCCCCGTAATGACTAATTCAGATCAGGACGTGCTGCTGCACGAGGAATATCGTGCCCTGAGGGCCGAGATGCTGATACGTATCACCATTCAGAATGTCACTGTTCTTGGGGCGGTAGCAGTATTCATCACCGCGACCTCTTTGATGGTAATTGCACCAGACCAGACTGGCAGGCTTTCCTTTCTGCAGGCGCTTGCCACGTTGGCTCTCGCCTTGCAATGGTGTCATCATGGGGTCAGGCAATGCG
>JAUNVT010000176.1 GCA_030540655.1 Rhodobacterales bacterium | reverse complement strand
CATCTTGGCGAGAAAATTCCACTTCCGCATCCCCTTAATTTCGGAGGGGATTACCGTGCCAACCTTACCATGGGTGGCCACGCACAGATATCGCGGCAAGCGTTCTGCAAGATTTTGACCCGACGGCAGACGCTGCCTTTATTGCGACCTTGACGACAAGCTGTACGCAACGATTGCTGACTACCCCGAGCACGTGATCCGCGCAACGGCCGTCCTGCCACGCGCGGGACGCCTGATAGACGAACGCAAAACCCGCCTGCCAGAACCGGCTGGAAGTTCCGCCGACTGCGGACTGGACACCGTGCCCAAAATGACCTGCACACTAGACTTGTGCGGATAGCAAGCGCCGCCGGTGCCGCCAGTGGCCCCCGCCGCTCCGGTAGCGCGAGAAAAGCTGGAACAGGTGTGGGAAAGCAACGGGTTGATCCGCCGCCATCTGAACATTGCTACCGGCGCGAACACCAACCCGACCGGCTCGATGCTTCTGGGAGTGGGGGCTTGGGAAGATATCGGCCAGCGGCATTACTTTCATGATGACGTATTTGCTGCGCTGGACTGGACACCAGACCCGGTTCCGACGAGGGCACATTTGGAAAGTGCAGAAGCGGCTATACGCCTGGTCGTCAAGGACGTGGACTACGGCGCGCGTACCTTCCAACTCTCCCCCAACACCCGGAAGGATACTGCCGGTTACGAACAGCACAACAGCATGACCAGTCTACATTGGGCGACGCCCGCCCGCTCGTAGCCCCCGAGGATCTTCTGGGCAGGGTACTAAAGCTATGCCGCGAAACGGACGATCCTGACCGCATCACGCTGGAAATTGACTAAGTGGGAAGACGGTGCCGCCGGTCGCGCAGGGTGGCCCACGCCGCCAGCAGGTCCATCTGTTCGGCCTTGGTAAGCGCCCCAGCACCGCCTCGGATTGCACCTCCGGCGTGTCGGCCACGGTGTTCTCACGGATCATGCGATCCAGTTGTTCCACATCTGGCACGATACCTTCGGGTACGGGCAATAAGAGCTTCTCTCTCTCGGAAGGCACCAGTTCCAGAACGCCGCCGCTGTAGTGCCGTCCTTCCAATTCGGCGCTGAAGGCGGTGAGGCTATTGAATAAGCCGTGTACCAGCCCCTCCGCCGTGCCGCGCAACGCCCGGATGCGATAGGCAGTGTCGGTCGTGTAGGCCCTGACGTTATTGAGAATGAGGCGCGGTGTGTCGTGGCTCCGCTTGAGCATTCCGACTTCCGTGGCGTACACGGACGGCACCGTGTACCACGGCTTGCGGATGCGGCACTTGTACCGCTTATGCAAGTTTCGTGTTCGCCGGATGTGATCTAGGCACGCCCGTTGGCGGTGTTCTCCACCTAAGCGGCCCCGTGGCGGCGCCGGGGCGGGGCGACCCCCCGGGTGACCCGGGGGGTCGACATTAACGCGTCGAGCCACAGGAAGTTCGGGGGTTTGCCGGTGGCCGTGTTGCGGGCGTGCTGCGCCTCGTCGTATAGAAAGTCGGGGCAGTGGTCGCTGCGTCCGGACATCAGGTGCGCCCATTTCTACAAACCGGGCCGCTTCACCGCTTCGTCCGTGACGAGAAAGAACTTGGTTGCCCCGGTGACGATGCCCATGTTCACTTTGGCAGCGTCGTAAACCTGCAGAACCGGTCGCTTGTCCCTATCGCGTCCAGAATGGCTAGCGGGGCTGGCGGCACAAGTGCGCGGGTCTACTTGCCGTGTACGGTCTTACCTTTGATCGCGCGCGGCGTATCGAATATCGTTTCCGCGTCTTGGTACAGGAAGTCACGGCCCGCCACGCGGTGAATGCCCAACCCTTCGCCGTGAACGTCCGGGCTGGCCTTCTTTTCCGCCAAGAGCAACACCGCGCTCTGTAGCGTTCCCTCGAACCAGATTTCTTGCGGATCCACGATGACTATCTATCCGGCGGCACTGCTGACCCAGAGTAAGTACATTTCATATGTTAGGCGGCAATGGTGCGTGCATTGTTGAGCCCCAGCCCATGAGCGATTTGTGGATCTTGAAACGGATTCTCAGATGTTGACGCTTCGTCTCGACGGGGGTCTGTTATGCACAGGTGGGTCCTCGGCACATCGTCGCTAACCATCGCCAAGAGGGGAATGCTGAAATGGGTGCGGCTAGGTCCCTATGTCGCAGACGATTAGACCATCTGCGAGCCGGCAAGGCCAACGCAATCCAATTGCGCTGGCTGTCGGTATGATGTGCGCCTGCTTGGCCCGAACCGACTGTCAGTGCGCCTACCGAAAGGCAAACGATATGTCATATTGGCGCAAAAACGAAGGCCGCATATTCATCGACACCACGGCTCATTGGATCCTTGCGGTTGCAGCTCTGCGGGGCCTCACCGGCTGGGACTACATCGAAGCGCGGTGCTTCCTCGCGGAGCTTGGGGTCACTTCCGAGGAGGCCACGCAGACGCTCAAGCGGATCACCAACAAGACGCCGGACGGACCCGACGGAGTGTTTGAAGCCGCCGACGTCGAGAACTTTCTTGAGCATGTGCGCAGCATGAACCAGACGGCCGCGACGACTCGCCCGCTGAAGCAGGCTGAGCGGAGGCACTTACCTGTCGCCGTCTTCCCCAGGTGGCGAAGGAATAGGATTTCTCGCCGAAGAAGATCTCCAAATGTTGACTTAACTGCGGAGCCGCTCATGCGGCATCTGCGACGATGCGGGCATAATCGTCATCCAAGTTCTGTTTGGCTGCGATTTCTGCCTCGAGCCTCAGAACGACCAGGACATATAGGCGGCCGTCACCCCGCGTCCTGACAACTCGTTTCATGACATCCCCAAGATGTTCCAGCTTTTCGATCGAGACCGGCATGGTCTCCTCCCATCATTGTTGATGGGAGGGACTTCGGATCGTTTGAGAGACGACAGAAATCGACGAGCCTTGGCCGCTGGCCATGCGACAACCGTTCGAAGCACAACGGTGCCACAAGCTGCGAGGGGCCTCTTGTGAAGCGTTTTGTATAGCAGTTTTCGGGGATAAGGTGCAAAAAAATCCGGAAATCGAGGCTTCCTGCAATTTTTCGCTTGACCATGGTGCCCAGGAGAGGACTCGAACCTCCACACCGTTGCCAGTACTAGCACCTGAAGCTAGCGCGTCTACCATTCCGCCACCTGGGCAGGTCACGTGAGGGGCCGTTTAGACTCTGGCTTGCGCGGTGTCAACGGGATTTCTGAAGATATCTTTGCTGTCGCACAAGCCCTGAAACGCGCTCGGCACGAGGCATAGCGCCTTGTCCGCCGCGCCCTGCGGGAGTAGGAGTGGGGCACTACATGCAAACGCGCGCTGTGCCGGGGGTATCCACATGTCGAAACTGGTCGTAATCTTTGGCGGATCTGGCTTTGTCGGACGCTATATTGCGGATCGTATGGCGCAGGCAGGGTGGCGCGTCCGTGTGGCGGTCAGGAATCCCGAGAGGGCTGGGTTTGTGCGCATGTACGGCGTGGTTGGTCAGGTGGAGCCAGTGCTGTGCAATATTCGCGATGAGACCAGCGTACGTGGTCTGACGCGCGGGGCGGAGGCCGTGATCAACTGCGTCGGCACGTTTGATCGCGGGGGCAAGAATAACTTTGGTGCGGTGCAGGACGAGGGTGCAACGCGTATCGCGCGTATCGCTGCCGAGGAAGGCGTGACGCGCATGGTACATATTTCGGCCATAGGCGCGGATGCGCAGGGCGCCAGCCTTTATGCCCGCAGCAAGGGTCGCGGCGAAGCGGGCGTGTTGCAGCATTTCCCCTCTGCCGTCATCCTGCGCCCCTCGGTGATCTTCGGCCCGGAAGATCAGTTTTTCAACCGCTTCGCCGGGATGACGCGGTTTGGGCCTGTTCTGCCGGTGGTGGGCGGTGCAACCTTGTTTCAGCCTGTCTATGTGGATGATGTCGCGCATGCGGCCGAGCTTGGCGCTGCAGGTCTTGCCGCGCCGGGAATCTACGAATTGGGCGGGCCAGAAGTGCGGAGCTTTCGTGATCTCATGCGGCAGATGCTGACCATGATCCGCAAGCGCCGGGTTATCCTGAACATTCCCTTTTTCGCCGCTACCATCATGGGCGCGGGTATGGAACTGGTGAAAGCCCTGTCGCTGGGGCTGGTTCCGGCTCAGATAACGCGCGATCAGGTCAGATCCTTGCGGTCCGACAATGTCGTGCAGGCGAGCGCACTTGGATTCGATGCGCTGGGGATCGAGCCGACTGCGATGGAGGCGGTGTTGCCCGATTACCTCTGGCGCTTCCGCTCCTCGGGGCAGTATGCCGCCATTAAGGAATCGGCAGGTAATCTGCACGAAGGCTGAGCCTGTCCAAACCGAATCGGAATCGTTGAATGTCTGACACGACCCTTGTCGCAGCAGCCCTTGGGCTGATCGAGGGACTGACCGAATTTATCCCTGTCTCATCCACCGGCCACCTTCTGTTGATCGGCCATTTCCTGGGCTTCAACAGCGCCGGGCGCAGTTTCGAGGTGGTGATTCAACTCGGCGCTGTTTTGGCAATTTTGACAGTCTATTTTGGTGGTCTGGCACGGGTTGTCATTGACGCTCCCCACAGCGCCGCTGCGCGGCGGTTTCTGCTGTCGGTGCTGGTGGCCTTCCTGCCGGCAGTGTTTGTGGGGGTGTTGGCTCACGGCTTTATCAAGGAAGTCCTGTTCGAGACGCCGATGCTTGTCGCCGTCATGCTTGTCCTTGGAGGTATCATCCTGATATTTGTTGACCGGTTCGCGCCCACGCCCCGACATCACGATGCCGCGCAGCTTCCGATATCGGTCGCCGTGCGGATCGGGCTGTTTCAGTGCCTTGCAATGATACCCGGCACCAGCCGGTCCGGCGCGACAATCGTGGGCGCTCTCCTGATGGGGGTGGACAAACGCGCGGCGGCGGAATTTTCGTTCTTCCTGTCAATTCCAACCATGGCCGGCGCTGTAGGGTTCGATCTTTTTCAGAACCGTGAAATTCTTGACATAGGCGCGTTGAGCAATATTGCGGTCGGTTTTGCAATGGCTTTCGTGAGCGGAATGCTGGTTGTCAAATGGCTTTTGGATTTTGTCAGCCGCAACGGTTATGCGCCCTTTGGCTGGTGGCGGATCTTGGTTGGATCAGTGGCGATAGTAATGTTACTCGCCTGATCTCGGTCAGGCTCTACCACGACACGCAGATCAAGGATTTTCTGGCCGCTTCTCGCCCTTTTGGCGAATGGACCGCACGGATCAACGCGCTGGAAAACAGGTCGATCAGCACCCCCGAAGAGGTGGGATACACCGGGGCAGACCTGCGCCGCCGCCAGATCGCCGCGAGCTATAGCATTGAGGAGCTGGAGCAGATTCTGGCGCCGATGGGCGAGGACGGCAA
>JAUNVT010000175.1 GCA_030540655.1 Rhodobacterales bacterium | reverse complement strand
TCTTCTCCTCGCTCGCAGCATCATGCCGCTGTTGCGCAGAAAATCCACCTGTCCAAGCGGTTCAGATTCCCCGAACCACCTCTTCTTGTCGACATGCGCCTTGGCTGCAGTCGTCTTGTTCTGGTTATGAACCCTGACCCTAAATGACTTCGCTCCTTGCGCTCGAAAATTTCGTACGCGAGGCTTGAGGTGCTTGAACCGTTATTACGGTATCATATTGAGCGCCGCCACTCTGTAATCATGCTGGCCACCCCGGGTTTACTCCGACGGCAAGAAATAGGGTGCGAAACATTTAGATGTTTACAGCAAATATGGGAGTGCGGCAAAAGTTGTGTCTTTCGCCTGTGGTTCTGCAAGTCACAGAAGCATCTATGCAAAACATCTTAAAAGATCATGAACGAGCCCAAATAGATCATGACCGCGTGATGAAGCTGCAAGGCAATTCGGCAGCGGGTAAGCATCGACACGCGCGTCACGACGCAGATGCGGCAAGATGACTCTTCAGGATATGGCGGTATAGCCCGATGCCCAGACGCGAGATCTGACCTGACTGTTCCGTGCCATCAAGCTTTCCAAATCCGCGGATGTCTCTGTCCCGTCTGGCGATCCGAAAGCCTGCGCCAATTTCTGACATCTCCGTGAAGGCCGTCAGGCGAGATGACGCGTCGCAAGGCTCCGTAAGGTTCACGTCTGACAGCAGCAGCATGTGCGCCTGTAATTCGCTACGGCCGATACGGCCCCGCAACTGATGCAATTGCGACAACCCAAACCTTTCGGCATTCCAGATCACCATGGTATTGGCCCGGCTGTTATCCAGCCCGCTTTCGATAATCGACGTGGACAAAAGAACCTCCACGTCGCCGTTCATGAAATTCATCATCTCCGCAGCCATTTCTTCGTCGTCCATCTGGCCATGGGCAACGGAATAGGAAAAAGTGGCCTTGCGGTCCTCGAATACGCGCTCCAGCTCCTCGACATCGCTCACACGCGGACAAACGACATAGCATTGCCCGCGCCGCCCGATCTCGGTGTTGATCGCACGAAAAATCTCTTCATGGTCAAGGGGGCCGAGCCGCGTTTCAACCGGTTTTCGATTCTTGGGTGCTGTCGCGACAACGCAAACATCCACCAGCCCGACCTCGGCTGCTGCCAGGGATCGCGGGATCGGCGTGCCCGTCATGCTTAGGATATGAGCTCCCTCCGCCATGCTCCGGAACTGTTGTTTCTGCTCCTCTCCAAATTTTTGCTCTTCATCTATGATGACCAGTGCAAGATGCGGAATCGTGACCTCATCATCCAGAACCGCCTGCGTGCCCACCACGATTCCAATTTCCCCGTTCTCTATCCCCTGAAGAAGCTCTGACCGTTCCTCCGTCCCGGTCAGTCGGGACATTTCCGCGACCTTGATCCCGGACTTGGCAAAGCGCGCGCTGAAAGTGTTGGCGTGCTGCCGGGCCAGCACCGTCGTCGGAGCGACGATCAGCGCCTGATACCCGCACAGCGCCGCCGCAGCAGCAGCGCGCAGAGCAACCTCTGTCTTGCCGAATCCGACATCGCCGATGAGCAGGCGGTCCATCGGTGTCTCGCGTCGCAAATCCTCCAGCACGGCCTCGATGGCGCGGGCCTGATCTTCGGTTGCCTCGTGGGCAAATTCATCCTCGAAGGCCCGGTAGGCCTTGGGATCCGGTTCCAGCGAGATGGCTTTCAGGGACCGGCGCGCGGCATCCTCTTCGATCATGCGGTTCGCGCTCTCGCGCAACTCCGCGATAATTTCATCGCGGCGCCGCTCCCAATCTCCCGCCTTCAATCGATCCAGCACCAATTCGTCAGCCGGAGCGCCAAAGCGCCAGAAATCTTCGCCCTCGACCGCCGGCAGCATCAGCTTGCCACCGTTGCGATACATCAAAGTGGTCAACGTCTGATCCGTATCCCCCAGATCGCACTTGACGCGCCCGTCATAGCGAGCAAGCCCGTGCTCAAAATGCACGACCGCGTCCCCCGGTTCGAGCGCATCCTCCCCGAACAGCAAATCATGATCGCGGTCAGTCAGGCGCTGGTTTGGCATTTTTCTCTTACCTTGATGCTGCATCGCCCATGAACGCACATCCGAAGATTTCGATCCCGCCCATATGCGCATTTGGTGCTGCCACAGACGGTTTTCCATAGCGGGAACCAAAGCAGATGCGCAGGGTTGGAAACAGAACCGGAAAACAGCGATAATGATCGAAAGGTTGATGCAGCCATGGCTGACACACCGCGCGCCACTGAGCACGAAGCAACCCAGCAGGATCCCGGAACGCCCCATGACGAACACGCGTCCGGGGGCTGGGGCTCACTCAAGGGGGTTGCGAGGATATTCGGTGAAACAGACACGCCCACGCGGGCACTCGGAATTCTCAAGTCGCAGAACAAGCCCGGCGGCGTGATGTGCACGTCCTGCGCATGGGCCAAGCCTGCAAAACCTCACACCTTTGAATTTTGTGAAAACGGTGCAAAGGCAACCTTGTGGGAGCTGGACGAGCAGCGGGCAGATGCTGATTTTTTTGCCGGGCATCCGCTCACCGAACTTCGCGATTGGCACGATCACGATCTGGAAAAGGCGGGGCGGCTGACCGACCCGATGCGCTATGACGCTGAAACAGATCGTTATGTTCCTGTCACTTGGGAAGAAGCATTCAAGGAAATCGGGTCCGAACTGCGCGCCATGGACCCCAAGGAGGCCGTGTTCTACGCTTCCGGACATGCAGGTCTGGAGGCATCCTATCTTTATGCCCTTTTTGCGCGCGCCATGGGGCATCAGAATCTGCCCCAGTCATCCAACATGTGCCACGAGACGACATCGGTAAACCTTCAGACCTACATCGGCACCCCGGTCGGCACCTGTACGTTGGAGGACTTCGACCACTGCGATGCAATCTTCTTCTTCGGCCAGAACACCGGTTCGAACAGCCCCCGTTTTCTGCACACCCTGAAGGCCGCGGTAAAACGTGGGTGCAGGATCGTGACCTTCAATCCTGTTCGCGAACGGGGGTTGATCGAATTTGTCGATCCGCAGAACATCGTTCAGATGACCCTAGGATCGGCTACGCCAATTTCGGAAAAGTATTATCAGGTAAGGCCGGGCGGCGATATTGCGGTGCTGGCAGGGCTGATGAAATGCGTTCTTGCTGCGGATGACCGGACACCTGGATCTGTCATTGATTGCAGCTTTATCGATAGCGAAACGGCCGGATTTGACGAGACGGCCGACGCCGTGCGGGCGTTCAACTGGGAGGATATCGAGCGTAATGCTGGGATCAGTCGCGAGCTGATCGAGGAAGCTGCCGAGATCTATCTGTCAGCAGACAAAGCGATCGGGATCTACGGAATGGGGATGACCCAGCATGTCAACGGATGGCTGAACCTTGGAATGCTGTGCAATCTGCTCTTGATGCGGGGCAATATCGGGCGGCTTGGCACTGGCATTTCTCCGGTGCGCGGTCATTCCAACGTGCAGGGCCAGCGGACGGTCGGCATCGGGGAAAAAGCGTCGCACATGCCTGCCGACAAGCTGCGCGCGATGTTTGACATCGAGCCGCCGACCGAAGATGGCCTCAACGCGGTACGCGCCTGCGAAGGTATACTGGACGGAACGGTAAAAGCGATGATCACACTGGGCGGCAACCTCGTTCGCGCCCTGCCCGATCGCGACCGGATGGAAAAAGCGTGGCCCAGCCTGCCGCTGACAGTGAATATTGCGACCAAACCGAACCGGACACATCTGACGCCCGGCAAGGTTGCCTATCTGCTGCCCTGTCTTGGACGCACCGACGAGGATATTCAGGCGACCGGTCCCCAAGCCGTCTCAATGGAGGATTCGCTTTCACACATTTATGGTTCGCTCGGCACGGCATCGCCGCCGGGACCGCATGTCAGATCCGAGGTCGCGATCGTGACCGGTATCGCCAAGGCAACGCTTGATCCCAATCCAAAACTGCAATGGGACGCGTGGACCGGCGATTATGATCTGATCCGTGAATTGATCGCGCAGACATACCCTGACAAGTTTCAGGATTTCAACGAGCGCCTGTTTGTGCCGGGCGGCTTTTACAAGGGCAATCCCGCCCGCGAACGAAACTGGAAGACGGAAAACGGCAAGGCAAACTTCACCGCACCGCCTTTTCTGTCAGCCCTGGCCGAAGAGACAACACCGGAGAGCAGGATCATGACGCTGATCACGCTGCGGTCCAACGACCAGTTCAACACCACCATCTATGGATTTTCGGATCGGCTGCGTGGGCTGGAAGGCAGCCGCAACGTTGTGCTGATAAATCCAGAGGAAATGGCCCGTCTGGGGCTGGAGGAAAGCCAGAGCGCGAGCTTGGTATCCACATTCAAAGATGGATTTGAACGACGCGTGGATGGCTTGAAAGTCACCGCGTACGACCTGCCGGCGGGTTGCGTCGCCGGCTATTACCCCGAGCTGAACCCTCTTATCCCGCTGAGCTTGCACGAGAAGAATTCCAAGACCCCAGCCTACAAAGGAAGCCCTGTTCGGATTTTGTCATCGCCCTGACGCACGCTTCGTCATGCCTGTTCGTGATGACCTGGCACCGAATCTTCCTCCAGTTGCAACCCGCACCCGTCTGATGCTGGTCCGGCCCCTAACCTTCCACCGCCTTTGGCAAGAGTTTTCCGGCGGCTGCTACGCGTCCCAATTTTGGCCGCCGCAACTTGGATATTTTCAGATTCTCACCATGACGGACTGGTGACGCCATCGGGACAAGGCATTGTGATCGGGACGTTATATCCGAGCGCGCCATGGTGTCTGTCCTCGTTGTAGTGTCTGCGCCAATTCTCCAACTTTTTCGGGCGCATCGGCAAGCCGGGTGCCAGCGCAATCGAAAATCGTCACACGCCTGCGGCTTTTGCAGCAATTGTTTAGAATGGCTCATTTCGCCATCCGCCATTCCGAAGTTGTCGCGGCGGCTCTATCCTAACAAACGGATAGACGCGCATCTTGCTTGTTGGTCACTGCCTTGAGGCGCATGACCGACTGGATCGGGATTTTCGGTATCTCCACGCGGCACCCAGCACCCGCTACGAGGACATCACCTGTCCTCCAGATCAGGCCACGCAGTGCAAGCACCCCTATTTACCTTGCCATTAAAATTACAAACTTCTGCGACGGCAGCACCGGACTAGGGGATTGCTGACGTTCATCTGATTTGAATGATTGTTGCCGCAATGGTGACGAAGGCTTTGAAGCTCTGGTCTGTCTTGCAGGAGCGCATGGCTATCCCTTCTGTTTTCCTTCAACTTGCCGAAGCAGTTTTCGATCAGATGCCGCCACTTGCGGGTTTCCTTGTCGAATCTGCAGACCCGCCCCGCCGATCCGTGCAGCATCGCTGCGGCTGCCGCCACCG
>JAUNVT010000174.1 GCA_030540655.1 Rhodobacterales bacterium | reverse complement strand
TTGCAACCTTGAATCAGACGTCAGGTGATTTGGGACTCCTGAACGTCAACAGCCCCTAAGTATCTTGCTAAATTCCTTCATCTTGCTAAACAAGCGAGGCTTTGGTCCGGGCGGTTTCTCGTCCCGTGAAAAGGGAACACGGTGAGGTCTGAATATCGGGCCAATTCCGTGACTGCCCCCGCAACTGTAAATGGTGAGCAAAGCCGGTTTACGTCACTGCCGTATATACTTGCGGTGGGAAGGCCCGGCCAAGCATTGACCCGCGAGTCAGGAGACCTGCCAAAGCGATCACCCTGTCGGGGCGCGGGGCGCGTCCGGCCAACGGAGTCTTCCGTAGAGGTGGTGCATGCACCGTCCGCGGGGGTCGTTCCTCCAACGACCATTTTGTCTGGCTGTTGTCCATTGGGGCAATCGGAGGAATATCGAGATGAAAAGTACGATGCTCGGGCTGTTTGCGGTCGGCACCGCGTTGATCAGCACATCTGTTGTGGCGCAGGAGAGCTATGATCTGGGCACGATTGTGCTGTCGCCGTCATTATCGCCCGTTGAACTGGGACGTACAGGCACGACCGTTGAAGTTCTTGAAGGTGAGGAAGTCGGTGAGGAGGATTCACGCGTGTTGGATCGTCTTGTGCGGCTGCCCGGAGTCAACTCGACGTCAAATGGTCCTCTGGGCTCGACTGCAAACATCCAGGTTCGCGGTCTGCCGGGTAAATATGTCGGTGTAAGAATCGACGGAATTGAAGTGACCGACCCCGCATCGACGCAAAAGCAGTTCGGTTTTGGCGGGCTGACGTCTTCGGGGATCCAGCGGATTGAGCTTCTGAAAGGCTCGCAATCGGCGCTTTACGGCTCCGAAGCCATCGCAGGTGTAATCAATATAACGACTTTCAGTCCGGAAAAGCTGGGTTTTTCGGGAATGGCCTCGGTTGAGGGCGGCAGTTACAATACTTATTCCGGCACGCTCAGCACCGGGTACAGATCCGATCGCGGCTTTATTGCGCTCAGTTATGGGCGCACCGAAACCGACGGATTTTCGGCTCGGTCCTACAATACGGAAAAAGACGGCTTTGAGCAGACGACCGTTAACCTGACCGGCGAATACCGGGTAACAGAATCCCTGTCCATCGGTGGCGCGCTGCTTTATCGCGACGGCGAAGTCGACATCGATCGCGGGAGCTACGACTACCCGGACGCGGGCGGGGTAAATCTCTCTGAAGAACGGGGTGCGCGAGTGTTTGCCACCCTTGAGACAGGCGTCGTGACTCATTCACTGAGCTACAACTATTTCGACATCACACGTGAGGATCCGGACGGGTTCACCAGGCGCTTCACCGGTGAACGCCACAAGCTGTCCTATCTGGGAAGCGCAGAACTCAGCACATCCACAGTCTTGAACTTCGGCGTTGATCATGTCGAGGAAAAATTTACAAACGACACCTTGCGCGGCTCTGAAGACAGCAATGCGATCAAGACGGAACTGCTGTTCAGCCCGACGGGTCAGATCGATGTATCGGCAGCTTTGCGCTACGATGACAATTCGGACTTCGGCGGCAAAATGACGGGTCGTCTGGCCGCTGCGTGGCGTCCGGCTGATGACGTGATATTCCGCGCCGTGATCGGCACCGGCTACCGCGCGCCTTCGCTTTATGAGCGGTTCAGTGATTACGGGGTCCGCGATCTGAAACCGGAGGAAAGCCGCAGCTATGAGGTGGGCGTCGAAAAGACATTCTCGGATCTGGGATTCGTCAAGGCGACTGTTTTCTACACCGACATCAACGACCTGATCGGGTTTGACGGCGATTCAATGGCCTGCGGCAACGTTTTCCCTGGGTGCTATAATCAGGTGCCGGGTACAACGAATGCAAAGGGCATCGAACTTTCGGCGGAATATGTGCTGCTGGATGGCCTGAAAGTGTTCGGAGCCTACACCTACACCGATTCAACCACGGCCCATGAGCGCACCCCCCTGACTCCAAAGCATGATTTCGTGCTCAGTCTCAACAATGCGTTTACCGACCGGCTTGCCGGTTATGTCGATATACGCCACGTCGCGGATGTTTTGCCGACGGCCTATGCACCGCCGAACCACAAGGTGGGAGATTACACGCTTGTCGGGGCGGGCATCTCCTATGACGTGACCGAAAATGCCCAGCTGTATCTTCGGATCGAGAACCTCTTTGATGAGGCTTATGAAACGGCAGGCGGGTTCAATCAGCCTGGTCGTTCGGCATATGTGGGGCTCCGTGCAAGCTTCTGAGCATATCAAAAGGGCTGCTGCGCTTGCCGTATTGACAGGCGTGGCGTCTCTTTACGGGGCGCTTCCGGTCCATCCCGAGCCACAGCGCGTGGTATCCATGAACCTTTGCACGGACCAACTGGCGATGCTGGTCGCGCGCGAGGGCCAGCTTCATTCGGTATCTTACCTCGCTGGCGATGATCGTTCATCCGCGATGACCGCCGAGGCAGCTCAATATGACATTAATCACGGGCTGGCCGAAGAAGTCTATCTGATGCAGCCCGATCTCGTGATCGCCGGCGCTTACACCACGCGTGCAACTGTGGCGATGTTGCGGCGATTGGACATTCCGGTTGTAACCTTCGAAGCGGCCAATTCGCTCGAAGACGTGCGCGCGCGCATCTTGCAGATGGACGATGTGCTGAAGCGTGAAGCGGTCGCGCAGACGTTGGTGAGCGACTTTGACATCCGCCTTGCAGAACTGCACGCACAGGTGCAGGAGCGCCCGCGCGCCATCCTTTATTATGCGGGCGGCTACACGCAAGGCGATCAGACGCTTGCAGGGCAGATCCTGCTGGCCGCCGGTTTCGCCAATGGCGCTGCCGAGGCGGGCTATTCGGCGGGAATGAAGATGCCGCTAGAGGTGCTGGCGATGGCTGCCCCCGATATCGTGGTCACATCGCGCCCCTATCCGGGCAGATCCCGCGCGGAAGAAGTCACGGACCATCCGGTCGTGCGCAGTTTTCGCGATCTGCAGGCTTCGGCCACGGTATCGGATCATGATTGGGTCTGCGGCACGCCTTACGTTCTGCGCGCTATCGACAAGCTTGGCGCGGCACGCCGCGCGATGACCGCAGAGGTGGAGTGATGCGTGTAATGCTTTCCCTCGGTCTTGCTGCCCTTGTTCTCTTCATCGGCTCGCTGCTGATCGGCCCGGCGGGGCTGGGCATCGGTGAAAGCCTGACCGCGCTGATCTTTGGCGGGGAAGGCCCGCTGACGCTGGTCATGCGCGAGATCCGTCTGCCGCGGGCGATCCTCGCGGTCATGATTGGCGCCAGCCTTGGTCTTTCAGGGGCTGCAATGCAGGGATATCTGCGCAACCCGCTGGCCGAACCGGGGCTGATCGGCGTTTCCGGCTCGGCTGCACTGGGTGCTGTGCTGTCAATCCAGACGGGTCTCGCCGCTGCCTTCGCCCTGACGTTACCGGTGGCTGCGCTGATCGGCGCATTGGCAGGCGTGATCCTGGTGATGCTGCTCGCCGGGCGCGGCGGCACATCGCTGACGCTCATTCTGGCGGGGATAGCGGTGTCGGCACTGGCCGGGGCGATGACGTCACTGGTGCTGAATCTGTCGCCCAATCCTTTTGCCGCCAATGAGATCGTCTTCTGGATGATGGGCTCGCTCGCGGACCGCTCGATGACGCATGTCTGGATCGCGCTGCCCTTCATGGCGCTGGGGTGGCTGCTGCTGGCCTCGGTCGGGCGGGGCCTTGCGGCGCTGACACTGGGCGAGGATGCGGCGGCGGCCATGGGCGTCAACCTGAGGGGTCTGCGGCTGGTGATCGTGATCGGCACCGCCTGCGTCGTGGGTGCAGGCACGGCGGTGGCGGGTGCCATCGGGTTCGTCGGGCTGGTCGTGCCGCACATCCTGCGCCCTTTTGTAAGAGCGCATCCGGGGCGGCTGCTTTTTGCATCGGCGCTGGGGGGCGCGGTGATGCTGCTGGCGGCGGATATTGCGGTGCGCGTGGTTCTGCCGGCACGCGATCTGAAGCTCGGCGTGCTGACAGCGCTGGTGGGCGCGCCGCTCTTTCTGCATCTGATCTATAAAATGCGGAAGGGCGAGGTATGAGCCTTCTGTCTGTCTCGGACCTGTCTGTCACGCTGCGCGGGCGCGCGGTTTTGCGGGCTGTATCCTTTGATATCGGCGCGGGCGAAGTCATCGGTCTGATCGGCGCCAATGGCGCCGGCAAGACGACCCTGATGCGCGCGGCATTGGGCATGGTGACGCATGGCGGCCGCAGCTCGCTTGCGGAACTCAGTGCGCATGAGCGCGCGCAGGCCGTCGCCTGGATGCCCCAGTCGCGCGAGATTGCCTGGCCGGTCAGCGTGGAGACCCTCGTGATGCTCGGGCGTCTTCCGCATCTGGGGTTTTACAGCCGGCCATCCGCACAGGACCATCTGAGGGTCGATGAGGCCATTGCCTGGATGGAACTGGACGGGATGCGCCAGCGCACCGCCACGCGGCTGTCGGGGGGCGAGCAGGCGCGTGTTCTGATCGCGCGCGCACTGGCGCAGGGCACGCCGCTTGTGATGGCCGATGAGCCGACCGCGGGGCTGGATCCGGCGCATCAGATAGCGACGATGCAGACCTTCCGGCGTCTGGCTGATCTGGGGAAATCGGTGCTGGTATCGCTCCACGATCTGGGTCTGGCCGCACGCCATTGCACGCGGATCCTCATGCTCGGACAAGGCGGACTGGTTGCCGACGGCCCCCCTGAGGCCGTCCTGACACCCGAGCGGGTGGCCGAGATATTCAACATCACCGCCTGGTATCGTACTACCGACCAAGGCACCGTTTATCAGCCGCTGGAAGTGATCCGGCGCGCCCCATACTGACACACCGGATCAGGAAAGTGACCATGCTGCAACTGGAAACCGTGCTGCGCGCCGGGCTGAACGACCCTGAAGCGGGCTGGAACATGGGCTCGTTTGGGGCCATTGCCGAATTCACCATGTCACGGGTGATGCTGTACCCATGGCCGAAGGGCTTGCCCAATTCACCGATCGCGGCGGCCTACGGATCGAGCGGTTGGAGGGCGTGCGTCCCGTTGCGCATGAGACGCTCGGCCCGCGCACCCACCGCTGGACGCAAGGCGTATCCCTCTGCCTGCCCGAAGACGAGGCAGCGATGAACCGCCGCGACACCCTGACAGAGCTTGGAGCAGACAATAACGCACTTCGCTGCTCCCTTCATACCGCGCCCGGCCCGTCGAAGGTAATGCCATCGGGGGCGGCGATGAGGCCAGAGAGCCGATCATCCACACAGGGATGTTCAGCTTATAATGCAGTCCAAATACTTGAGAACCCGATATGCCAGCTAGCACCGGTGCAATGCACACAAAGGCGGGTTCGTTTCGTAAAGAGATATGGTTGAAAGTTGGTGATGGCCCCTGCGGGGCGGCATATCATGGCGG
>JAUNVT010000173.1 GCA_030540655.1 Rhodobacterales bacterium | reverse complement strand
CGCGCAGGTCAACTCAAAACCACCCATTTTGAGCGCTTATATCTGAGCGCTTATTAAAAGTTCGGCAAGGTCAGCAACGCGGAACCTGGCTGCCGTCAGCCCACGGATCGGGTCTCTGCGTTTTCCGGCCTGATGCCGTCGCCAACGTTGATTTCTCCGCCTTGAACGATCAAGCAGTTCAACCCTGAACGATGTATCAAAATATCGTTGACTGACTTCCCTGTCACCAAATCCAAATACCGGCAAGGTGTGTTAAGACGCCCGCCCTCCAACAAGACTGTGCCAACCCAAAATCGCTTGCCGACAAGGTGGTTCAGCGGCACATTCTCTGTGGTGAGGTTCCGGCGGTGTTCTTCTGGCGCAAGGTCAACGTCGTGATCCCGTTTCAAGGCTGTAATCGTTTCAATCTCGATCAACGTTACTTCTCGAATGTCTGGGAAGGCAGAGTATTTTCCTGTTCCAAGAGCGTAGCGGTCCCCTTCGACACCCACGCCCTTTATCAATTGCGCAGACTGCTGCGCAATCATGGGCTGCCTGACGCTCGGCGTTGTATGAATATGCAACAGTTTGCCGTGCCACATGTGAAAACCTCTACGTCATTTAATGTTGTTGTATCAGCCGCAGATCGTGCCCCTTGTTGGCAAGCGCGAAGCCACACGAATGTCGGAGCATGTGGGGATTGGCCGCGCCAAGGTCAGCCCGCGTTCCCGCTGCCTTGCCAATGTAGTTCACTGCCTGCCGGGTGAGTGGCTGCTTGCGTTCGGAAACGAACAGCCACGGAAGCGCATCGTCGCGATGCGCGAACCAGCGGCGGATGGCGCGCAGCTCGTCGCCCACAATCGGCTGCTCGACGCTGAGACCGTTCTTGAGACGGCTGATCCACACCCGCGCTTGCGCAGGATCGACATGCTCCCGCCGGAGACCACTGGCCTCGCAGACCCGAAGCCCGTGCCGGAACATCATCAGAAGCAGGAGATGATCCCGGATGCCGTGGCGGCCCTTCTTCGCGGTCGCAAGGAGCCGGTCAATCTGAGGCTGTCCGAGGTAGTCGCGGCCGCGCTCGTGGGAATCCGCGGCGCGGGCCTCTTCACTTTTTACATTTTGCCGATTGGACATGACGTCGACCCGCTTCCTGAACCCCGATCTGGATCGATCCGGAGCGCATCCGGTTCGCTCTACTCTTTACATTATGAACACTCTGTAAAGAGTTGAGCAGAGATGTCCTTCGCTGCGGGATGGAGGGACGGAAGCAGAGCGGGACAAAGCTGCCACTCATCTCTGCTCGCTCAGAAAATGATCGTGAATAAGGGTAACTACTCTTTATATGCGACATAGAACTGATCAATCTTGGTAGAAGTAGTATCGCGATTATTTTTGGTTTGATGGGCTATTACTTTTCGTTTTCCAACCATGCCTGACGGTCAGGACCCATTGAATTCAATTTCACGGCATGATTCCTTGCTGGAAAAAACGAAGCGGTGACATGTCTGATCTTTTCTGGTTGAGCGATGCGCAGATGGCGCGTCTGAAGCCTTATTTCCCGAAGTCCCACGGCAAACCCCGGGTTGATGACAGGGGCATTCTGAGTGGGATCATCTTCATCAACCGCAATGGGTTACGCTGGCGTGATGCGCCCGGGGAATACGGTCCTCACAAGACGCTCTACAACCGCTGGAAGCGTTGGAGTGAAAGGGGCATCTTCGCCCGGATCATGGTTGGCCTTGCCGCGGAACACAGCCAGAGAAGACCGTGTTGATTGACGCGACATATCTGAAAGCCCACCGAACAGCGACCAGTTTGGGCGTTGAAAAAGGGGGCGTGGACGCCTGATTGGTAGAACCAGGGGAGGAATGAACACCAAGCTACACGCGATCTGCGACAGCCAGGGACGCCCGCTCACCTTCTTCGCCACCGCAGGACAGGTCAGCGACTACATCGGTGCACGGGCATTGCCGAGCAGCCTGCCAAACGTCGACTGGCTGCTTGGGGACCATGGCCATGATGCCGACTGGCTCAGAGATGCGTTGAAAGACAAAGGGATAGAGCCCTGCATCCCAAGCCGGAAGTCCCGCAGCAACCCCGTGAAATACGACAAGCGACGCTGCAAACGGCGTAATCGCATCGAGATCATGTTCGGCAGGCTCAAGGATTGGCGGCGTGTCGCAACTCGGTATGACAGATGCCCGAAGGTCTTCCTGTCAGCCATCGCTCTCGCAGCCACCGTGATGTTCTGGCTATGAAACAACACCGGGTCCTGACCCTAACCTAAATGGGGTCTTTACGTTTTCATCATCGGCCGTATTGCTCGAAATAGCCTTCATGAACTCGTCGTTTCTCAAAAGGCTGTCATGAGCATTCATGACATTTTCGGCGGTAGGCGCGGTCCCTGTCTTGAGCTGTTCAGATAGAGCGACTGTGAAGCTATCAAAGAAGGCGGCGTTAAGCGCCCTTCCGCTTGGGCGGAACGGACGACTGCCGAGGCTTTCTAACCACCACCTTACGAATACAAAGGGCTAGGTGCGCCTTTCGTGCGCTTCATGGTCGAGAAGCAGTTAAAAACGCAAATGCATTTCTGATTTTGGAACCCCGGCAGGACATGAAGGTTTTCTGCAGGTGATACTTCCTAAGCTTAACACTGGGGAAGACCTTGTCCCCAAACCTCATGTCACTTTGCAATCATTTACGAGGACCGAGCCATGAGCGACAAACATCCAAAGGAAAACGCCAAGACCAAGCAGTTGGACGCGCATCGGAAAGAGAACACAGGTAAGCCTCTGACCAGCGACACCGGTTTCAAGGTGTCAGACGACGAGCAGACTCTGAGGGCGGGACGTCGCGGCCCTACACTACTTGCCGACACGCATTTTTATCGCAAGCAATCGCACTTCAGCCGCGAGCGTATCCCGGAAAAGGTCGTCCATGCCCGCGGCTTCGGCGTGCATGGCGAATTCGTGTTGCACAAGTCGCTGAGTCACGTGACGCGCGCCCATTTTCTGAAAGATCCGGGAACGAAGACGCCGGTTTTTGTGCGATTCTCGAACTTCATCGGCAGCAAGGGGTCCAAGGATACGGCTGTGGACGTGCGAGGATTTGCCACAAAATTCTATACGCAAGAGGGCAACTATGACAGTCTGGCATTGTCCTTTGCCGTCTTTGTCATCAAGGACGCGATGAAGTTTGTCGACTTCGTGCATTCGATCAAGCCTGACCCTGTCACCGACGTGCCGCAGGCCGCTGCGGCCCATGACCGTCTTTGGGATTATGTGGCCAACAACCAGGAATCGGCGCACATGATCATGTGGCTGATGTCGATGCGCGGGCGTCCGCGGAGCTGGCGGATGATGGAGGGATGGCCGATCAACACTTTCCGGCTCCTTGATGAACAGGGAAAATCCACCTTCGCCCGGTTCGTATGGAAGCCGGTGCTGGGGGTGCACGGTCTGCTGCTGGAGGAGGCGAATATCCTTGGTGGCGTTGATCCCGATTTTCACCGCCACGACATGATCGAGGCGATCCAAATGGGCGCCTATCCTGAATACGATCTGGGCGTGCAGCTGATCGCGGACGAAGACGAGTTCAAATACGATTTCGACCTGCTCGACGACACCAAGCTTTGGCCTGAAGAGGTCGTTCCGGTTGAGATCGTGGGTCGGATGACATTGAACCGGTTGGTGGACAACTTCTTTGCCGAGGAAGAGCAGTCCTCCTTCGACCCAGCCACCCTGGTCCCCGGGATCCATCTGTCGAACGATCCTGTCTTGCAAGGGCGTTCCTTTGCCTATCGTGATACCGATTACCATCGGCTTGGCACGGGAAACATCAACGACATTCCGATCAACCGCCCCATTGCGGAAGTGAACTCCAACGAGCGTGACAGCTATGGACGCCACTCTATCGATACAGATGAAGTAACCTATCGCAAGAACTCCATGGCCGAAAATACGCCTTCCGTAACCTCACCGGATAAAGGCGGCTACGCAGATTATCCTGAGCAGGTGGAAGGTCAGATCACTCGCGAATTGCCGAGCGATAAGTTCAACGATCATTTTTCGCAGGCGCGTTTGTTCTGGAACAGCATGTCGGCCGTTGAACGGCAGGATCTGGTCAATACTTTCAGCTATCACCTCAGCAAGGTAAAAAGTCGGTCCGTCCGCCAGCAGACTGTGGATATGTTCGTGAACGTGGACCGGGAACTGGCTAACATCGTCGCTGCCAATATCGGCGTTGACCAACCGAAGGGAAGCGAGGTGTCCACAAACGAGGCATCTCCTGTCCTCAGTATGGCGAATACGGCATATAGCGCCCGGACGCAGAAAGTTGGCGTGTTGATTGGCAACGAGTTCGATGATCGGGAGGTGAAGGCTACCCTTGATGAGTTGGAGCGGAATGGAGTTTTCGTGAAGATCGTGAGCGACCGGCTCGGTCCTGTCACAGGAAAGGGTGACATGAGCATCAATGTCGACGAGACTTTCGTGACAGCGCACCCCGCCCTTTTCGATGCGTACTACATCGTAGGCGGCAGCAGTCAGCAGCAGGCGATGTTCGATCACAACATCGCTGAATATTCTCGCCAAGCTTACAGATATTTCAAACCTATAGGAGTTGCGACGACGGGGCGGTCTCACGCGCGGCTGTTTGGCGACGGCAATTTGGCAGGCGTCATCATGGCAGATGATAGTTCCGACTTTACTGGGACCTTTATCGACGCAATCGTTCAGCAGCGCTTCTGGGATCGGGAGCTTACCGCACCCGTTTGAGGGACTGTCTGCGTCAGATCCGGCAAGGCCGCCGGATTTGGTCCGCAGGCGCGATTGCCTTGATTGTCTGATCCCATGGTTTGTGAAATGGTCTGGCAAATTTGGACAGGGTGTCAAGATGTATCCAGCACGAATGAATGGATGCCGGAATGACGAAGAGGCGGAACTTTGCAGACAAGTTCACGGCTGCTGTGGCGCTTGAGGCTCTGCGGGGTGACAAGACGGTGCAGGAGATCGCCCGGCCAAGCGCCAGTTGGTGGGCACGTGGAAGCGGCAGGCGATCGAAGGATATTGCCATGTGTGGAGGGAGTGTCATGAACTCTGTGTATCAGGCTCGGTCGATGCGGCTTCCAGAGATGGTCACGCATTGAAGCGTTCGTCGAACATGATAGAAAATTGGTTGCGGGCAGCAAACCACTCTCGGACATTCCTGCCGCCTTTCTCGAAGTTGCGGATGGCCAGGTAGATCAGCTTGGTTGCGGCCTCCTCGGTTGGGAACGACCCTCGGGTCTTGATCGATTTGCGGATCACCCGGTTCAGACTTTCCATGGCATTCGTGGTGTAGATGATCTTGCGGATCGCGGGATCGAAGGCGAAGAACGGAATCCCTCCTGCCACGCCCGCCGCGAGATATGGTTGAAAGTTGGTGATGGCCCCTGCGGGGCGGCATATCATGGCGGTG
>JAUNVT010000172.1:4334-5534 GCA_030540655.1 Rhodobacterales bacterium | reverse complement strand
GCACCGCTGCGCGGTTACGAAAATGGTCAAAAATCGAGGCGCCCTTATATAGGTTCGAGCCAGTTGTATCCCCGCCCGCGCCGGTACGATTTATCCCTGCGGTCTCCCCTTATCAGCTTGGATGAAATCGCGCAGCGGGTCCATTTCAAGTGCGGGTTTATAATGCTTTGGTCGCAAGACAGTCTCGTTTGACCCGCCGATCTAGTTGACATGCCTGCATAACAGGACACTGTTACAGACAGGCATTGAGACAGCTCTGCTGCAATCGACGCAGGTCTGTCTCCTCGTGCAGAATGGAATGATGGCAAGGAGGATGAAATGGCTTCTCAGAGCGATGAGCAGGGCGATCCGGACTTCAGCGCTGGAATTCATATTTCCGATTTTGGGGAAAACCGGCTTTTGCGCGGGCATGTGGCCGGAAAGCCTGTTGTCCTCGCACTGGTGGAGGACGAGGTTTTCGCGATTGGCGCAAAATGCACGCATTATCAGGCGCCGCTGGAAAAGGGACTGATCGTTGGCGATACATTGCGCTGCCCTTGGCATCATGCCTGTTTCTCGCTCCGCACTGGAGAGGCGATTGGCGCGCCTGCCATTGATGCGCTGCCGTGCTGGCAGGTGGAGCGGGACGGCGACCGCGTTATCGTGCGGGAGCGGCAGACGGCTGAGCCCGCTGCAAAGCAGATCCCTGCACCCGGCGCGCCACGCAAGATCGTGATCATCGGTGGCGGCGCTGCCGGTTTTGCCTGTGCCGAGATGCTCAGGCGGCGCGGATATAGTGGCCAGCTGACGATGCTGAGCGAAGATACCGCATTGCCCTGCGACCGGCCGAATTTGTCCAAGGACTATCTGGCGGGCGAGATTCCTGAAAAATGGCTGCCTTTGAAATCGACGAAATTCTATGAAAAGCACGAGATTGACCTGCATCTTGATACGCAGGTTCAGGAAATCGATACCAAGGCGCGGATTGTCCGAAGCAAGGACGGAACTGATTTTCCCTTTGATCGGCTTTTGATAGCCACCGGCGCCGAGCCGATACGCCTGCCGATACCTGGTGCCGATCAGGAGTATGTCTTTACGCTCCGCACCCAGGCCGACAGTGATGCCATTATCGCTAGGGCGAAAGAGGCGAAAACGGCCGTTATTCTGGGGTCGGGCTTTATTGGTCTGGAGGTCGCGGCCGCGCTGCGGACGCACGGGCTG